>CACEJU010000001.1 GCA_902559885.1 uncultured SAR86 cluster bacterium
TTGCGGATCAAATGATTATCGCAACCAAAGAACAACAAGACGCAATGCTTTATGAGCTTATGAATATGGGCTCAGAATCGGTATCTGATTGCGGAGGATCTGCTACTAATTCATTGGTGGCTGCATCTTATTTTGGGTCTAACTGTCATCATATATGCAGAATTTCTGATGATAATGATGGAAAGAAATATCTTGAAAGTTTAACAAATGCAAAAATTAAACATGCAGGTTTTACAAAAACTGAAACTAATTTGTCTACTGGTAAGTGCTTAATATTGGTAACTCCAGATGCTGCTAGAACCATGATAAGTGTTCTTGGTGTAAGCGCATCATTATGTGAAGAGGATATTGATATTGAGGTTATAAAAAACTCAGAGCTTTTTTACATAGAAGGTTATATGGTAACAACGGATGATAACTTTGCTGCTGTTTCTAAAGTCTTATCTAACTTAGAAAATTCAAATACCCTAAAAGCCCTATCACTCTCAGATGCTGGGCTAGTTAAAATATTTATGAAAAGGTTTAAGGAAATTGAATTATCAGATTTAGATATAGTTTTTGGCAATAAGGATGAAGCTCTTGCATTCTCTGAATCAGATAATTTTGATGAGGCTTGTAACTATTTTGCAAAACAAAGTTATATGACAATTATTACTTTGGGTGGTGATGGAGCTATTTGTATTAAAAATAATAAGATAATTCGATCAGAAGCAATAAATATAAGCCCAGTTGATACCAACGGGGCGGGTGATATGTTTGCAGGAGCATTTATGCATGCATATCTTAAAAAATATGAGTTAAAAAAATGTTTAGACTTTGCAAATTATGCTGCATCAAAAATAGTAGAGACATTCGGCCCCAGGCTTCTAAAGGAAAATTATGAGGAATTAAAAAAATATTTGAAAAAAAACTAGTAAATATTGCTTGTATCTGATATTTTCTCCACCCTAAAAATAAATTTAACCCCTATGCCAGCAAAAAAAGTAACAAAAATCGCAAAAAAAACTAAAAAAGTAACTAAGAAAAACACTCCTGCAACCACTAAAGCTAAAGCAGCTACTAAAAAAACAGTTGCAAAAAAGAAAGTAGCTAAAAAAGTTACCACAAGACCTAAAGCTACAGGGGCAGTTGCTAATAATAAATCAAAAATAGCGCCTTATAAGGCAAAAAAGAATGAAAAATATATGAGTGCTGCAATGAAAAGACACTTCACAGCTGTTTTGCTTAACTGGAAGGAGCACTTAAAAGAAGAGATGAGAAAAACATTTGATCACTTAAAATCAAAAGATGAATCATATGCAGACCCAATAGACAGGGCATCTCAAGAAGAAGAATTTGCATTTGAGCTTAGAACTCGTGACAGAGAAACCAAACTAACCAGAAAAATTAATTTATCACTAGAAAAAATTAAATATGATGAGTTTGGCTGGTGTGAAGATTGTGGTGTAGAAATTGGTGTAAAGCGTCTTGAGGCAAGACCAACTGCTACACTATGTATAGATTGCAAAAGTCTTGATGAAATTAAAGAGAAACAACTTACCGGTTAATACATTAGAGCTTGATTGATAATAGTAAAATAAGCTCCTTTGCCATTCAGGCGATAAAAAAACTAAAAAAAAATAACTATGAGGCATACCTAGTTGGAGGTTGTGTTAGAGACTCTCTTACTGGTATCACCCCAAAAGATTTTGATGTTGCTACCAACGCTACCCCTGATCAGGTAAGAAGAATATTTAAATCTTCAAGGATTATTGGTAGAAGATTTAAATTAGTCCATCTTTATAGTCACAATGAACTTATTGAAATTGCAACTTTCCGTGCTGGAAAAAACTCACTATCAGGTGATCAAAATCTTGTAACAGATAATTTAGGAAAAATCATAAGAGATAATGTTTGGGGTAGCATTAATGAAGACTGTCAAAGAAGAGACTTTACTGTAAATGCTCTATATTACTGCCCCATATCAAAAGAGATTAAAGACTTTAATAATGGTTTATTAGATATTCGAAAAAAAAGAATTGTGTCTATTGGAGACCCTTTACAAAGATTTGAAGAGGATCCTGTTAGATCATTGCGTGCAATAAGATTTAGTACAAAATTAGGCTTTAAACTTGATACGCATATAAAGCATGCTATTTATGATAAAGGACATTTACTTTTTGGGGTTTCAAATGCAAGACTTTTTGATGAAATGTGTAAATTATTTTTACATGGCAGTGCTGAAAAAAATTTCCTGAAGTTACATAAATTTAATCTTCTAAAATATTTAGTTCATACAAATCCTGATCAAAGTAATTTTGCTTGGAGTATGATAATTGAGGCATCAAAAAATACTGATACCAGGGTTAAAGAAAAAAAATCTGTAACACCAGGTTTTTTAATGGCTTGTATTCTTTGGCCACATTTAATCAAGATATCATCTAACAAAACCAGTATAGATATTAGAAAATTTTATAGAAATATAGATTTTGTCCTTAAGGCTCAGCAAAAATACACAGCCATACCTAGATCATCTCAAAGCTATATTAAAGATATCTGGATTTTACAACTCAAACTACAATCTAGAATAAAGAGGCAGCCTTTTAAGTTGGTAAATCATAGAAGGTTCAGAGCAGCTTATGACTTTCTAATTGTCAGAGAAAGAGCATCTGGTGAAAGTACATATCTAAGCGACTGGTGGACAAAATTCCAAGTTAACGACGAAGCTTTGAAAAATAGTTTAATAGAGCAAAGAAAAGCTGAGGAAAATAATAAAACATTTGGTTTCTTAGGGGAGTTGAGATAATCTATTTAAATAAATAATAGAAACAATGAATCCAGCTACTTCACAAGAACCAATTCCTAAATATATTGCGGTTGAGGGTCCTATTGGGGTTGGCAAAACCACCTTAGCTAACAAAATAGCTGAAACATTTAATTATGATGCTTTTTTAGAACAACCTACTGAAAATCCTTTCTTAAAAAATTTCTATAAAAATCCTAGACAATCAGCATTAGCCACACAGTTATTTTTCTTATTCCAAAGGGCACAACAAATCCAAGAGATGAAACAGAGAAGCTTATTTGAAACAGTCAGGGTGGCAGATTTTTTAATACAAAAAGATAGGCTCTTTGCTGAAGTTACGTTATCTCAAGAAGAGATGGATCTATATGACAAAGTATATGAGCATGTAACATTGGATGCCCCTACTCCTGATTTAGTTATATATCTTCAAGCCCCTATTGAAACTTTAAAGGAAAGAATTTCAAAAAGGGGTAATATCCATGAGCAATATTTAACACTAGACTACTTAGAAAGATTAAATGATGCTTACTCAAAATTTTTTCTATATTACGAAGATGCACCCCTATTAATAATTAATGCCTCAGATATAAATCTTGAATCAAATGAATCTGACTATGAAAATCTAATTACAAAAATTATGTCCAACCCTAAAGGTAAAAATTTTATCAATCCTCAACCTTCAATAATATAAAATGCATCAACCAAAGTCTGCTAATCCTTACATAGAAAGTATTGATGATTACATTTCAAAATATCAAGAATCTATAGTTAATCCTGATAAGTTTTTTGGAGAGTTAGCACAAAAAGAACTTTTATGGAAAAGGGAGTTTGATGAAGTTCATAATCATTCCTTTGAGGATACAAAATGGTTTGCTGGTGGGAAAATTAATATTTCAGAAAATTGCATTGATAGACATCTTGAAAAAAATGGAAATAAGATTGCAATAATTTGGGAAGGCGATGATCCTAGCGAGTCAAAAAAAATTACATATAATGAGTTAAGTTCAGAAGTAAACAAATTTGCTAATGTCTTAAAAGAACTTGGTGCTAAGAAGGGCTCCAGGATATGCATTTATATGCCAATGATTCCAGAGGCGGCATATGCAATGCTTGCATGCGCTAGAATTGGAGCTATTCACTCAGTCGTTTTTGGAGGGTTCTCTCCTGAATCTCTTAAAGATAGGATATTAGATGCTCAATGTGAAATAGTTATAACTGCTGATGAAGGAATTAGAGGTGGCAAAAAAATACCTTTAAAAAACAATGTTGATTTAGCCCTACTAGGCTGTCCAGATGTAAAGCATAACCTTGTTATAAAAAGAACTAATGGCAGCATACAATGGGATGCTTCTAAGGATGTATGGTATGAGGAATTAGTAAGCAAGGTTTCTGATGAGTGCGCTCCAGAAATAATGGACTCCGAAGACCCACTATTTATTTTATATACATCAGGATCAACAGGAAAACCAAAGGGAGTTCTTCATACTACTGCTGGTTATCTTTTAGGCGCTCATATGAGTTTTAAATATCTTTTTGGTATTAGAGATGAAGATATCTATTGGTGTACGGCCGATGTTGGATGGATTACAGGGCATACTTATATTGTCTATGGTCCTCTTTCAAATGGTGCTACCTCAATCATGTTTGAGGGTATTCCTACATACCCTTCTCCCTCAAGATGTTGGGAAGTATGTGATAAATATGATGTTTCTATTTTCTATACTGCGCCCACTGCTATAAGAGCTCTCATGGCAAAAGGTGATGAGCCGGTAAACTCTACTAAAAGGGATTCTCTTAGATTATTAGGAACAGTAGGAGAGCCAATAAACCCTGAGGCATGGGACTGGTATTATAAAATTGTAGGCAAAGAAAAGTGTGAAATCATTGATACATGGTGGCAGACTGAAACGGGCTCTGTACTAATATCTCCAATATCTGGAGTAACTCCAACAAAGCCTGGCTCTGCTACTCTTCCTTTCTTTGGAGTCATGCCGTCACTATACGATGAAGAAGGTGTAATTAAAGATGGTGCTACATCAGGTAACTTAGTTATAGAAAATTCTTGGCCTAGCCAAATAAGAACTGTCTATGGTGATCATCAAAGAATGATTGATACGTACTTTTCAATGTATAAAGGTAAATACTTTACTGGTGATGGAGCAAAACGAGATGAAGATGGATATTACTGGATTACAGGAAGAGTAGATGATGTGTTAAATGTTTCAGGGCATAGGCTTGGAACAGCTGAAATTGAGAGTGCTTTAGTATTACATCCCGAGATTGCAGAAGCTGCTGTTGTAGGATTCGATCACAAAATTAAAGGCCAGGGAATATATGCATTTGTTACTCTGATGAAAGATTCTATATATTCTGATGAATTAGAAAAAAGCCTTGTTGAAATTGTTAATAAAGAGATTGGTCCAATAGCAAAACCAGATTTAATTCAAAATGCGCCCGGGCTACCCAAAACAAGGTCTGGAAAAATTATGAGAAGAATATTAAGAAAAATAGCCGAAGGTGACCTCGATAATTTAGGCGATACTACCACTTTGGCAGAACCTGCAGTAGTTGATTCTCTCAAAGACAACAGGAAGTTTATTGATTAAAAATTTACTCATCTTCTTAATAGCTTTATCTGGATGTTCAACAATCATGGATGATAAATCTTATTATCCTGATAGCTCTAAAATGATCATTGGGTGTATGCAACAACCTGCAGGACACAGGCCAATTACACATGAAGGAAAAGTTATTGAAAGAAGTAATGATTATTTTGATTGTCTAGAATATCAAGAAAATCAATTTGAAATTAAAAAAATATATAGAGAAAGAGATAAAGAAAAAGAATTAAACCTCAAAATAGAAAAAGAAAAAAAAGTAGATGAGATTGATATAGAAAAATTAGATATAAACTATCCTAAAATAAAAACAAATAACGAGCCTGAAGACGGGGATCAAGACTCTTCTGAATAAATCCACTCGTCTTTATTTTTCAAAACCTTTTTCTCTAACTCTAATTTAATAAGATGGGCCTCTAAACTTGCTTTTGCAATAGGATGAAGGGCAACATCCACGTCATCGTATACGCTTTTAACTAACCTATCTAGATTAGCATGTTTCAATTGGGTTATTTTATCGAGCACTTTTTCTTCTCTTTTAAGCCTGTGATTAATGATCCAGTCAATTGCTTCATTAGGCTGATCAATATTGCTACCATGACCAGGTGCAATATATTTAATTTTATATTCTTTTAGTTTTTTTAAAGATTGAATATATTCATGCATATTGCCATCTGGTGGGCCTATGACAACAGTGGAGCCGCTCATTATATGGTCTCCAGTAATCAAACAACCTGATTGTTTTATATAAAAGCAAAAATGATTAGAGGCATGACCCGGTGTGTGTATGGCAACAATATTTGAATCTTCAAAATCAAACTCCATTTTATCATCAAAGCTAAAGTCAGGCTTAAAGCTAGTATCTTGGTAGTTTGAAAATTTTGCATAATTTCCATATACAGGTATCTTTAATTTATCAGCAATTATCTTTGCCGCCGGAGAATGATCGTTATGCGTATGCGTAACAAAGATTCTATTTAATTTGTTTCCGCCAAGATTAATTAAATTATTAATATGATCTGATATTGCAGGGCCAGGATCTACTAAAGTAATATCATTTACACCGACTAAATAAGAATTTGTACCATCTCCGGTAAAAACTCCTGGATTGGGGGCTGTAATTTTTCTAACAATGCTGTCTTTAATCATAACTCATGATAACCATCATCATCTGGCATTAAAATATTCCAATTCCCAGCAGAATCTTTATATATTTTTGGCAAAATTGGTTTTATAGCTTCTTCATGTCTATTTTCTAGACAGTTAATTAATTCTTTTTCCGAATTACATTCTTTAATAATTTCAAGGTTTTTAATTGTTGGGGGTATCATTGGCATTTCTCCATTTGTTGCTGCATCAATAGCAGCAGAAGGATTAATCCAAAGGCTTTCAGTAAGCTCTCTCTTGTCAAAGGTCGCAATCTGATCAGCCTCAATAATAGTTACAAAGAATCTTGTATCAAATCTTCTTTTTTCAAGCTCTGGTGTAATCCAGTTTGAAAGCTGTCTAAATGAACTTAGATCTAAATATAGATTTTCATTTTCAAGAATATCTAAAATACTTATAGTATTTTTTAAAAGATCTTTTCTATAGAGGCTAAAGCGCTTTTCATTAAGAGAGTTAATTTTAAAATCGTCGCCGTTTTCGTCAGTAGCTAACAAAATCCCAACCTCTTCAAATGTCTCTCTTATGGCAGCAATGATATTAGCAAAAGTAATATCATCAAAAGAATTATTATGACATCTAGATTTTAAATTATTGTTGAAGTCTGCCTCATCAATTTTTCCACCAGGAAAAACATATAAATTTCCAAATGGCGGTCGTGAAGATCTCTTGACCATTAGAACCTCTAATCCAGATGTTTTCTTTCTAAGTATTAAAATTGAGGCTGCTGGTGATATAACTTGGTTTTTCATAAATTATCAATTTGCCTTAGAATACGACATATGATGATTACAAACAACATTAAAGAAGATATAGAAAATGCAGAAGAATGGTTTAAAAAAAATCTAGAGATCCTGCCTTTAGATAAAATTGCTAAGCAAGAAGAAGGAGTTGTTTCGTATAGCCTTTGGGAGGCTGAGCATAAATCATCTAACCTTATTGTTCTTATTCATGGAACAGGAGCTCATAAGAAATGGTGGTACCCTATTGCACCAAGTCTTAGAAAAAACTCAAATGTAATTGCGCTTGATCTCCCTGGAATGGGTGATTCAGATCACAGAGAGAGTTATACGATGAGTAATTTCGGTGATGCAATAACAGATATTATTGAAAAAGAAAAAAGTAACTTAGATGTAGAGAAAATTCTTATTGTAGGACACTCACTTGGAGGCCATTTAGCAGGTTACGTTTCTACAGTTAAAAAAGAGTTAATCCAAGGTTTGATAATTATTGATACTTTTATTAAGCCTCCGGATTATGATTATGAAAAAGCAGGTAATTCTGGGCCACTAAGAATGATTAAATACTATCCAGATAGATTAAGCATACTGAATAGATTTAGATTAATGCCAAAACAAGAATGTAATAATAATTGGTACTTAAGATATATAGCTGAACACTCTATTAAAGAGGATGCTAAAGGCTGGAGATGGAAATTTGATGATGGTCTTTTTCATAGAATACAAAAATTATGGGGCTTTGAATTTTCATTTGATTGTCCAACATTATTTTTATATGGATCAGAGAGTTTATTAATAAGAGGAGAGATACTTAAACATATTTCAAAAACATATGGTGACAAAATGCATTTAAGAGAAATCAAAGATGCAGGTCATCATGTTCCCCTAGACCAACCACTTGAGCTAATAGGCATAATTAACAAACATATGCTAGAAGTTGAATAATATATGAATTATTTCCTAGCTTCGTTTTTCTTACTTCTCAGTATAAGTCTTTTTTTTAAAAGATATATTCTGAGTATTAGTAATTTTATTTTTAAAAACTATTCGATTAAAAAAATGGGTATTGGTATAGCCCTCTTTGGTATTTTCATTATATATATCTCAACCAATCAAGCTGACTGGAATGAGGTTATGTGGCGACTTACAACCCTGATACTTGGCTTGCTGCTTATTTTAAGAGGTATTCTTATGAGCCTATTGGGAGATAAGTTATATAAGCTGCTCGATGTATTTGAAAGGCATTATTACAAGCTAACAATACCAATCTCTGTAATTCTCATTTCAATTTCAGCTCTTGTTATATCAAGAGATTACCTTGGTGAAATTCCAAATATTGAAGAATGTGTTTCAACAGGAGAAATTGAAATAGTATGCGGTGTTTCAAACCCTGAAGATATGGTCTATTTTGAAAAAGAGCATCTGATACTAATGTCAGAGTTTGGCGGAATCAAACCATATAGTCCCGATAATATAAGCGGCTCTTTTAAATTTTATAATATAAATACCAATAAATTCATTAATTCAAATATCGAATATGGTGCAAATGATTGGGGATCTAAAAATTGCTTTAGAGATAAAAATTCCTCATTTGGACCCCATGGTATAGATTTAGTAAAACGAGATGATGATATCTATCAACTTGGTGTTGTTAATCATGTTCCAAATGAATCAATAGAATTTTTTGAAGTTGATTTATCTAAGTTAGAACCAAAATTAATCTGGAGAGGATGTATTGATGCTCCTGAAACAGCTTACTTCAATGATATAAGTTTTAAAAATCAAGATGAATTTTTTGTAACTCATATGTATAGCCGTTCTATTTCAATACCAAAGTGGATGCTGGCTTCTCTTTTAAAAAGCAACACAGGATATGTTTATTATTGGAATTCAAAAGATTTTCAAAAAGTTAATAAATCAGATGGCGGTCAGCCAAATGGAGTCTTGTATGATAAAGATAAAGATATCCTTTATGTTGCATATAACCAAAGTGATGAGATTAGAAGGTTTAACATAAGCAAAGGTGAAGTGGATAGTAATTTTATCCAGTCTCCGGATAATATTACTCTCAAAGATGGTCAGCTAATTCTTACAGCTTTAGATTTTCAGCCTCTTGATGGTTTGAGCTGCCTGGAAACTAATAAAAATTGCTCTCTCCCATTTTCAATTATAAAAATGGATGCGGATTCATTAGAAATACTTAAAAAATATTCATACAAAAAAACATCATTTGGACTACCGACTGTTGCCCTTTTAATAGAAAATAAAATCTTTGTTGGATCATTTCACTCAGATAGAATTGCTTTAATCCAAGAAAGGTAATATGAATATAGCTAAAGAATTTAATTTTAAAGATATTGATATAAAACTGCCTAGCAGAGAAGTTAATGCACATAAAAATGATTGTGGGCGAATTCTTATAGTTGGAGGTGATATAGGCTATGGTGGTGCGGTAATTTTATCCTCAGAGGCTGCACTTTATTCAGGGGCAGGCATGGTTCATGTGGCTACTCATGAAAAATATATATCTTCTTTAATAATTAGAAATCCTGAAGTCATTGCATCTGCAGTAATTGGAAGACAAGATATAGAATCTTTTTTTGATAATAAAGATACTATTTTAATTGGTCCTGGTATGAAGAGTAGCGCTTGGTCTGAGCAAATCACATATACATTTATTGAAAATATTCAAAAAAATCATTCCATAAACGTTATTGATGCTGGGGCTTTGGGTCTAATTTCGTCATTTAAAGAGGTGCCAAATTTAACTAGTAAAACTATTTTGACACCCCATCCTGGAGAAGCAGCAAATCTCTTAAACACCTCAGTTAAAAATATTCAGGAAAATAGAGCTCAATCCGCAAAAGAAATAAGTCAGAAATATAATTGTGATGTTATTTTAAAAGGAAAAAATACTGTGGTTAATGTTAATGATGAGCAATATATCTGCTCCATTGGTGGCCCTGAATTAGCTTCTGCTGGAACTGGAGATGTTCTAGCCGGGCTTCTCTCAAGTTTATTAGGGCAAGGTTTAAATAATTTGAGAGCAAGCATGTATGCTGTGGCCTTACATGCGCAAGCTGGTGAAAATCTTAAAAAGAAATATTGTGAGAGTGGGATTACTGCTACCGCGCTTATTTGTGAAATAAGAGACATATTAAAATGATTTTCCAAAAAACTCTTCGAAATGAAAAAGATACTGATCAATTTGGTATGGAATTAGCTTTAAATTTGAGTAAATTAAGTCTTAATGAGATTGAAATACATTTATCAGGCGACCTTGGAGCTGGCAAAACTCATCTAGCAAGGTCCATCATAAGCAATGCTGGGTGGCAAGGTGTTGTGAAAAGTCCTACATATACATTATGCGAAGAATATGAATTAGATGAATTTCTTTTTTTACATATAGACTTATACAG
The DNA here is from genome assembly GCA_902559885.1 of uncultured SAR86 cluster bacterium. Lineage (GTDB taxonomy): Bacteria > Pseudomonadota > Gammaproteobacteria > Magnimaribacterales > D2472 > CACEJU01. The sequence continues at coordinate 10,727 of CACEJU010000001.1, forward strand.
AACTCTTGAGATTGAGGATATTGATATATTTAATATTGACAGAAAGACTCATAAAAAAAAGATCATTATTATTGAATGGCCTGAAAATCTTTTAAAAAAAAGATCTTATGATATTAAGATTAAATTTAATCACTTGTCCTCTGGAAGAGAAATTGAAATTGAATCAAATATTGAGCAAATGGAAAAATTAATAGATGGTTAAAAAACTTATATTTTTATTTATTTTTGCTTCATCATTAATCAGAGCAAACGAGCTAAGCTTCAATGAAGTGGTTCAATTAGAAAATGGCGGTTATAAAATCTCTTTCAATTTAGACAAGGTTGCATACATTAAATCTTATTCATCAAACGATCCCAATAAGATAATTTTAGATGTGCATGATGCTGTTATTGTTAAAAATTTTAATAAAAAATTTAATTTTCCTATTAAAGAAATAAGTATAGCTAATAATGAAAAGATAGCTCGACTAATTGTTGATCTATATGAGCCAGTATTTTGGCAAAAACCAAAACAAGAGAAAATTGATAATCTCATTGAAGTGAGTTTTGATATAGAAAGAAAAAGAAATCTTAAAACAAGCAAGAGGGATGTCATTGTTGCAATTGATGCTGGTCATGGTGGAAAGTATCCAGGTGCTGTTGGGCCTAATAATATCTTAGAAAAAGATGTTACCCTTTTGATTGCCAAAGAGCTTCAAAGAACACTTCAGGATACGGATGGATATGAGGCTGTCATGATAAGAGATGGTGATAATACAATTAGCTTAAATAAAAGGTATCAAGATGCAAGAAAATATGGCGCAGATATCTTTATCTCAATTCATGCTGATGGCTTTAGACTTTCTTCAGTTAAAGGTGCCTCAGTATTTATATGGTCAGAAGAATCCTCAAGCACAATCGCTAGAAATTTATCGGATAAAAAAAGAGAAAAAATTCAGGCAGAAATAAAAAATATTGAGCCCTATGACTTTAATGATGATGAGGCAAGATATAAATATCCTGAAATTTATAAAAATAAGATTAAACAAAGCAGAAACTTAGGAGCAAAAATTCTTGATCAATTAAAAAGAGATCCTTATACGCATATTCATAAAGAAAATGTTGAATACGCTGATTTTAGAGTACTGAAATCAGTTGATATACCATCTGTCCTTGTAGAATCTGGTTTTATTACAAATCCTGAGGATGCTAAGAGGTTAAAAGGCAAACCTGGAAGAAGAATGATAGCAAGGTCTATTTTTCTTGGAATTCATAACTATTTCAAAGATTTTCCTATTGAAGGAACATTTAGTGAAGACTACATTGGGCATGTAACTTACACAATCCAAAAAGGTGATGTCTTGTCAGAGATTGCCATTAGGTTTGGAGTTACAGTTAATGAGATTTTAGACCTTAATAACATTGATGAAAGATCTTTATATATTGGCCAAAAAATTAAAATAGCAATTTAATAAAAATTATTTGGATCTATGTCTATCATTGCCTTTACTTTTTTTAATGTGCTCCATTTTTCTGATATAAGCAAAAATTTATTTATTTCTTTATGAAGTTGGCTTCTGCTAGAAAATTGTATATAGATAAGATGCTTATACCTTCCTTTTAATTTTGATACTTGAGATGGCATTGGGCCATAAATTGTTTCAAGTTTGAGATTGTCAAAATATTGTCTTGCTTCATTTAAATAAGCAATATTTGATTCTTTTTTTGGTGATGTTGCAAGAATAATTGCGGATGCTGTATATGGTGGCTGATTAAGATTTTTTCTATCATTAATTATTCCTTTCGCAACCTTCATATAGTTGCCATCTCTTAAATTTAAGAGGTTTTTATCATTAGGATACCTGGTTTGGATAATTACCTTGCCATCCTTTATGTTGCGTGATCTGCCAACTCTTCCTGATACCTGAACCATCAGTTGAGATAATTTTTCAGCAGTATTAAAGTCTGGGTTATTAATTAAGGTATCAATATTGAGAATTATACTTAAAGCAACATTAGGAAAGTCATGGCCCTTTGAAAGCATCTGAGTTCCAATTAAAATTGCTGCTTCATCTTTATTGATTTCTGTAATTAAATCGTCAATTGCATCCTTTTTTCTTGTAGTATCGTAATCAATCCTAAAAATCTGAGCCTCTTTCACCTCTTCTTGAAGATATTTTTCAATCCTTTGTGTGCCAACTCCAGAAATATTTAAAGAAGACTTAGAGCAGGATGGGCAATTATCTGGAATGCCATATTTACTTTCACATCTGTGACAAACAAGTCTCTTTAAGTCATCATGATAAACAAGATTAGTTTCACATGAGTTGCATGATGCAATCCAATCACATTCTAAGCACTGATAAAATGGCGCATAACCTCTTCTATTGTTAAAAATAAGCACTTGTTTTCCTTGTGCTATAGTTTCTTTGATCAACTCAAGAAGTTCTTCAGAAATCCCATTATTTATCTTTGTTTTATTTGAGTCATATAGAAGAATTTTTGGTGGATTAGAGCCATCAAATCTTTTTTTTAGAACTAATTCAATGAATTTATTCTTTGCTATATTATCAATTGTTGTAATTGATGGTGTTGCTGATCCTAAAATTATTGGAACGTTCTCAACCTGCGCTCTTTTAATTGCAAGATCTCTGGCAGAATATCTAAAACCTTCGTTTTGCTTATATGATTCATCATGTTCTTCATCAACAATTATGCTCCCAATTTTCTTAAATGGGAGCATTACAGAAGATCTTGTACCAATAATTATTTTTATATTTCCATTTGCAGATGCCTGCCATGTTTTGTATTTTTGAATTGGGGTCTGCTTTGAGTGATAAACACCAATATTGCCCCCAAACCTTTCTGAAAAAACTTTAATTAGTTGAGGAATAAGGTTAATTTCTGGTACAAGTAGCAATGTGGATTTATCTTCTTCAAGATTTTTTTCTATTATTCTTAAGTAAATTTCGGTCTTTCCTGAGCCAGTTACACCATTAATTACATTAACCTTAAAATCGCTACTATTTTTATAGATCTTAAGAGCATTATTTTGCTCATCAGTTAATTTTGGCTTTTCACCAATAATGGAATAATCATTATCTGATACAGCATAATCTTTGTGCAAATTATTTTTTCTTAAATGATTAGGTAAAAAGCTATGAAAAACCTCACCTATTGGATGGTGATAATATTTTGATGCCCAAATTATGCATTCAAAAGCTTTTGAGCTAAAAGAAGGCAAGTTATCGAGAAGAGCTATAATGTTTTTGGTTTCAATTGATTTATCTTCTTTAACCTCTTCGATTACAATTCCAACTAATTTTCTAGAACCAAATGGCACAAAGACTCTAGATCCTTTTTTTATTTTCTCAGAATAAGAATATTGAAAAGTCTTTCTTATAGGCAGTGGAAGGGCGATATTAAAATAAAAATTTTTCATTTAATTATTGTAATAAAGGGTTTTTTTGATATAGTTTGCATCCAAATTTTATTTTATTATGAAAAAAGATATACATCCTGAATATAAAGAAGTTTTATTCCATGACGTAGGTGCTGATACGTACTTCCTCATTCCTTCAACTCTTAAAACTTCTGAAACAAGAAAATGGGAAGATGGTAACACTTACCCTTATTTTCCTCTTGATATATCTTCCGCTTCTCATCCTTTTTATACTGGCAATCAAAAAATTATTGATACTGGCGGTAGAGTTCAAAAGTTTGAAGAAAGATTTGGTAAAAAATAATTTTACTCAACTCCTGAACTACCAAATCCTTTAATACCCCTCTCACTCTGTTCAAAACTATTAACAATTTCAAATTCTGCTAGCACAAGTGGAATAAAAACCATTTGAGCTATTCTATCCCCAGGCTTAATATCAAAATCTTTATTAGATCTATTCCATAAAGGGACCATTAACTCACCCTGATAATCTGAATCAATAAGGCCTACTAAATTACCAAGAACAATACCATTTTTCGAGCCTAAGCCAGATCTTGGAATAATAATTGCTGCAATATTTTTATCTTCAATATGCATTGCAAAACCCAATGGAATCATCACAGTACTTCCTTGTTTGACTACAATTTTCTCTTTGATACAAGCTCTCACATCCATGCCTGCAGACCCATCAGTTTTATATTCAGGTAAAGGAATATTTGCATTAACAAAGTTATCTAGCTTCTTAAACTTAATTTTCATTTATTAAATCCTTTGGTTTTACAGAAAGTCTAAGTTTACACTTTTCAGGAGCAATTTTGTCCCAATTTGTGTTAAGCGAGAAGCTAGAAAATGAACAGGTAGGATATTTATTGATTCTTGATTGACTCAATTCCTCAAAAACTAAATGTAATGCGGGATTGTGGCCAACAAACATTATTTTTTTGTCTACTTCAGAGCAGCCTCTAATTAAATCAATAAGATAATTATTTGTACAAGAATATATGCCCTCTTTAAATGTAATTTTTGTTTTGCTTGTTGTTATGGAGTCAACAATATAATCAAGTGTTTCCCTTGTTCTGTATGAGGGGGATGAATATATATGATCTACATAAATGCCATTATTTTTAATGTACTTACTAAGATTAAGTGAATCATTGATTCCCCTTGATGTTAAAGGTCTATGGAAATCACCTATGGAACGATCGTCCCAAGATGACTTTGCATGTCTTAATAAATATATTTCTTTCATAATAAATTTAAATTCTTATTGATTAGTTACTAAGTCTTATATAAAATCCCGTTTCTATGAGTAAAGTATGTCAAGTAACTGGGAAAGCGCCTCAATCAGGTAATAATGTTTCTCACGCAAATAATAGAACAAAAAGAAGATTTTTTCCTAATCTTCATACCCATAAGTTTTGGGTTGAATCTGAAAATAGGTTTGTTTCTTTAAAAGTCTCTGCTAAAGGCATGCGAATAATTGACAAGAAAGGTATCAGTCAAGTCCTAAAGGAAATTAGGGCTAGAGGTGAAAAAGTCTAAAAATACTCTGCTTCTTGAGCAAGCTTAACTGCTTGCCTTTGTAATTTTCCTAACCTCTCAACTGGTATTTCATCTTCTTTAAAAGTACCCCATTTCTTTATAAGGTCATTAAGTTCAGATCTGGTATTCACCGGAAATTCATAATTTAGTGATGCATAAATATCTTGGGCTTCCTTAGTTGATAAATACTCTAGGAATTTAATTGCATTTAGTTTATTTTTTGAAGATTTGACCACTCCTGCTCCAGTTATATTAACATGTGCTCCCCTGTTCGATTGATTACTCCAAAATATTTCTAGTTGATCATATTTTCCAGTATCAAGGAGTCTCGCCAAATAATAGGTATTAACAATTGTTACATGGCAAGGGCCGTCTGCAACTGCTTTGAGGGCATTTGTATCATTTGAAAAAACAGGTGTTGCAAAGTTATTTACCCAACCCTTAACAATGCTTTTTGATTGTTCATAGCCCAAATTATCAATCATGCTTGCTAGCAAAGAGCGGTTATAAACTTTACGAGATGTTCTTAAACATAACTTGTTATCCCATTTTTCAGATGCAAGATCTTCAATTGTTGATAAATTTTGAGGGTCAACTTTTTCTTTTGAATATACAATTGTTCTGATCCTTTTTGAAAATCCAAACCACCTCTTTTCACTGTCTCTCAGATAAGAAGGTATATTTTCCTCTAATATCTTCGAATCAATTGGATGAAATATATCCTCTGATGCTGCTTGCCAAAGAGTGCCAGCATCAACTGTCATAAATATATCAGCTTGGGTCATGCCCCCCTCACTCTTAAGCCTTTGGAGCAGTTGTGGCGCATCGCCTGTTAAAAGTTCTATTTTTATACCTGTTTCTAACTCAAAACTTTCTAGCAGTGGCTCTATAAGCTGAGGTTGTCTTGAAGAGTATATTGTGAGGGTATTCTCATCTATTTTTGAGCATGATGAGATTGCAAGAATGATGATTAATAATGATAGCTTTCTCATAATGAGCATATTACATTTAATATTTCCTAAGTGCGAATCCTTCTCAATAAAACTAGACTCTATATTCGCCTAAAGCATGCTTGATAAAAATATTTTTTATGGTGTTTGATTTGTTAAGACCTTTTAGACCTATAGCTCTTATAAAATTTATAGGTCTATATCTATTGCTAAATATTAATAATAGTAAATCCATTGAGCTTCTCATGATTTTATTTAGAGTCTTTCTTCTTAGCTCATAGCTTTTTAAGCCCTCTGAAATAGAATAATTATTTACATTATTAAATGTCTTAATGAGCTCTTCACATAATATATCTGCATCAGCGAGACCAAGATTAATTCCTTGTCCTGCAAGTGGATGTATGGAGTGAGCTGCATCGCCGATAAGAACTGTAAGCCCAGAGATATAATCAAAAAAATGATGGCTAGATAGATTGAAATTCAATACCTCAGATCCAATGTTTATTTTTTGATCTAATTTTTTTTCAAAAAAAGTTATGTTTTCGTTTACAAAATCTTTTGTATTTAATAAAAGTTTAGAGCTGTCTATTGACCAAACTATAGAAAAATTATTTCCCAGTCTATCAACGGGTATTGGCAAAATAGCAAAAATACCATTATCTGAAAAATATTGAATTGCTGTATGCTCATCCAAGTCAATCCTTGCTAAAAATGTTAGAGCAATTTGATGATAATTTTTTACATCTTTTTTTATATTAGATAAAGATGCAACATTCGAATTTCTGCCTTCGGATCCAATCAATAAACTAGCTGAAATAGGAGAATGATTTTTTATCTCTAAATCTAAATTTGAATTTTTTTGATTGATTTTTGATATCTCAGAATCATAGATAATATTTTTATTGATTTTTGTTTCGATAGCGTGCTGCAAATCGTCAAAAACAACTACCTTGGCAATACTCTTTAACTTAAGTTCATTTGCATTAAAAGTAAGTTTATTTTCATCTTCATCAAAAACATTTATGTTAGTAACGTTTTGATTTTTAATTATGACTCCTTCTTTTTCTAAAAGCTCAATTGAGTTCTTATTTAAGGTTAGAGTTCTTATCTTGTTACTTTTCTCTAAAAGTTGTGGCCTTTTTTCAACAACATAATTCTTTATGTTATGCCTAGATAGTCTTGAGGAAATATAACTGCCAATTATGCCGCCCCCAGATATTATGATTGGAGGTCTCATGTTAAGCCATTAGGGCTTCTATTTCATGCGGGTCTACTGGGACTTTAGATGTAAGATTTTCGTTGCCTTCATTTGTTACCAAGATATCGTCCTCAATTCTCACACCAATACCTTTCCACTTTTCATCAACATTGGCATCTTCACCAATATATATGCCTGGCTCAATAGTTGTGATCATCCCCGCTTTATACTTCATATGATCATCTTCTTCAGTGTAATCGCCTGCATCATGGACATCTAAACCCAGCCAGTGTCCAACTTTATGCATATAGAATTCTTTATGCGCGCCTTTTGACATCAGATCCTCATACTCTCCTTCAAGAATACCAATCTCGATAAGGCCTTTAAGTATTACTTCTTCGGATTTGTGCTGTGCATCCATTATATTATTTCCGATTTTTACTTGATTGATTGATTCTTTATGAGCCTCTAAAACTATTTTATATATTGCTAACTGTTCTTCCGTAAACTTTCCACCAACTGGATAGGTTCTTGTGATGTCAGATGCATACATCTCATACTCGCACCCGGCATCGACCAACAAAAGCTTCTGATCCTTTAATTCCTCATCATTCTTAACATAATGCAAAACACATGCATTGGCGCCTCCTGCTACGATTGGTGTGTATGCTGCAAACCTTCCACCGTCTTTTGCAAAGTTATAAAGATAAAATGCTTCAAGTTCTTGCTCATTCATTCCTGGCTTAACATGCCTCATTGCCTCGATATGGGCATTTGCTGATATATCACAAGCTTTCTTTATAATATTAATTTCATCTTCATCTTTGATGAGTCTCATATTTCCTATTAAGGATGAGGCATCAATAAGATTTATATTTTGAGCATGTCTGTCTTTAGAGTTTGCTTTTTGTACCCATTTAATAACCTGCTCATCGAATCCTGCTTTTTTGCCAAAAGCAAAATAAAGTTTTTCAGAACCATGTATAAGATCAGGAAGAATCTCTTCAGTCTCTTGATTGGTAAATGCATGATCAAATAAAAAAGTCTCTACAGCTCCTTTAGGCCCATATCTAAAGCCATCCCAAATTTCTTTAGTTTTATCTTTTTCTGGAACAAAAATAGTGCTTTTAATTTCATTATTTATATTACTAATAAGCATCAAAGATCCTGCCTCAGAAAAGCCTGAAAAATAGTAAAAACTGCTCTCTTGCCTAAATGCAAATGATGAGTCTGAGTTTCTATATACGGTATCAGCACCTGGTATAAGAATGCTGGAGTTTCTTGGAAGTTTTCCAATTAGCTCTTCTCTTCTTTGTTTATAAATATTATGCATAGCTATATTCTACTCTTTTATAAAGTTATCTTTCCAATTTAATAATCTATAATTAAACTATAGATATGAAAGATGATTATATTACTGATTCAAGTGTTCTAGAAGAAAAGCTTGATCTCTTAATAAAAAGATTTAAAGAGCAACAAGGCATAATAGATTCATATGTCCAAAGAGAAAGAGAGTGGAAAAAAGACAAAGTAATACATAAGCAAGAAATTTCAAAGCTAGAAAAGACAATTATTAGGCTTGAAGCTAATGAGTAACATCGTAAAAGTATCCCTTAGAATATCTGGAAGAGATTTAACTCTTGCTTGTCCAGAGAATGAAAAAGATCAATTGATTAAGTCAGCAAAATTATTGAATGCTGAATTAGAGAATATTAAAGATAAAAACAATGCTCTAATTATTGCTGGTTTAGGTCTTGCTAATAAAGTCTTAAATGGAAAAAGTTCATCAGAATCTTCCATATCAAGTGAAAGTGTCGATCTTCAAATCTTGATAGATAAAATTGACTCAATCTTATAAATAACTTCAAGATAATTAATTAATCAATTATACTTAATCCATTCTGGTTCATTGGCTTATGTGTGAGACATTTTGAACTGATAATAATAAATAGGTGATTTTCCACTGCTATTGTTGAGCGGTACCATCTAATGGGAAGCCTGATTTAGCATGATGTTCACCACCTGAGCTTTCAGTTCAGGAAATCGCACATGGCGGTGATCTGGTTTTAATTATGCCTCCGCAATTGATGATAAAAGATAAAATAAGACAATCTATTCTTCAGCGGGGGCCACTTCCAAACAAAAATAAACTAGATTGTATTATTCAAAAAAAATTAATAGATTTTATTAATTTAAATATTTCAAATATTTCAAAAGCGCTACTTTATATGCCATATAAAAATGAAGTTAATCTTGATTTAACTAAGCAATTTTTTAAAAAAAAGGATATATCAATTTATATTCCGAAAATAATTAATAATTCAACAATTGCTTTTAATCTGATGGATGAGCATAATTTTGTAAAAAATAAATATGGCATACCTGAGTCTACTAGTACAGATTTTTTAGAACTATCCTCCTTTGATATTGTTGTTGTTCCTTATGTTGCTATTGACTCATTAGGTGCACGACTTGGATATGGTGGCGGATATTACGACAAAGCTTTTGCAAAATCAGGATGTAAAAAATTAACGCCTTTTGTTTGCGGTTTAGGTTATGATTATCAACAGGTCGATGGAACTTTTGGGGAGATTCACGATCTAAAATTGAAACACGTTTTTACTGAAACTTCGTACTTCATGTACGAATAAAATATAAAAGGATTAGCTTGAAAAATATTTTTTGTTTAATTTTTGCTTCTCTAAGCTTTGCTCTTAATGCTATTAATATTGATGGAAAGCTAGATGATCAAGAATGGTCAAATGCGGAAAAAGTGGATCAATTTTATGAAGTTTTTCCTTTTTCTTTAGAACCCTTTGATAAAAAAACAGAAGCTCTATTGTATGTAAATCAAGAAGGTATATATGTAGGTTTTAAAAACTTCCAAGACATGTCTCTAGCAAAAAAAGTGAAGACATCAAGAGATATGATGACAATTGACTCAGAATCAAATGTTGTTGTGATTGATTTTAATGGGAATGCGCTTGAAGCCTATGAATTCTTAACCACACTTGGTGGAGCATTGATTGATGGGGTATTCCAAAACTCTAACAATGTTAATAGAGATTGGGACGGTAATTGGATAGCAAGTGTATTTGAAGATAAAAATTTTTGGAGCTCAGAAATATTTATTCCATGGGACGTTGTAAATATGTCTCCGGTAGATGGAGAGTATAGAAAAATAAGAATAATGTTCGGTCGTTTTTATGCTGAAAGATCTACGTGGGTAAGTAGTGATAAAACATCCTATAGTAGGAATAAATTTCTTACAAAAATTAGTCAAAGAGAAATAAAAAATTATCAAACGAGCAGTATTGATTATTTTCCATATATATCATCAAGCAGTAATTCTATTCAAAATATAAATGAATCAAGAATAGGTATTGATATTTTTTGGAATGCTGGAGATGGCAGCCAAATAAACGCAGCATTTAATCCAGATTTTGGTCAAGCTGAAAGTGATGATTTGGTTGTAAATTTCACAGCTGAAGAAACTCTTTTTACAGAGAAAAGAGCTTTTTTTACAGAAAATCAGAGCTTATTTGATATAGCAGATAGAGATAAATTTAGAATCATCAATACAAGAAGAATTGGCGGCAAACCCTCATACATATGCTCTTCATTTATAAATGAAGATGAGTGCGAGACAAGTAAAAAAACATATAGCGATCTTGATTATGCTTTTAGGTATACAAAAAAAACCGGCACAATGGATTATGGGATATTGACTGCTAAAGAGTCTGATGAAAAATTTTCAATGGGCAAAGATTTTCTTGCTTTAAGAGCTAGAAATAAAATTAATAATACAACCATTGGTTACATGTATACTGAAGTAGAAGATAACATCTTTGGCACTAAAGCATATGTTAATGCTGTAGATTTTGATCAATATACTAACGATAAAATAAGACTTTCATCAATTATTTTTTCTTCAAAGAAAGATAATACCTCGGGTTTAGGATTTAAATCTTCTGTTAGGTATAGGCCAAATAAAGATACAAGCTTTCATACAAGCTTGAGATATTTTGATGATGAGTTAGATATAAATGACTTTGGGTATCTTCAAAGGTCAGATTATATTCAACTTAGTTCACGAGGTTCGATTGATAAAAACGACTATGATAAATCATCAAAATTAGCATCGAGAGAGATATCAGCATGGATATCTTATAGTTCAGATACAAATGGGAATTCGAATCCTTTAATGTTAAATCCTCAAATTGAATATAGTTATAAAGATGGATCAAGGCTAAATATTTTTACTACCCTAAAATCCTCTGGAAAAGATACCACCATCACAAGGAAGAATAAAGAATTTCCATTCATAAAACTTAAACATAATATGAGTATAACTATTGATTATGAGGGTTATATAACTAGAAATTTAAGATATGACTATAGGTTTAGTTTTGATAAAAGCCCAAAACAAAATTGGCAGAATTCAAAAGGCTATAAAAAAAGCTTTTATAAGATAGGTACAAATTATTACCTAGATGATTCTATAACCGTTGGTGGAATTATTATTTATAAGAAAGAAAAAGAATGGATAAGGTGGTTAAATGATAATAATTTCACTTCAAGCTCTCTTATAAGAAAAGAAATATCATTTAATTTGGACTGGTTTATTAAGGATAGGCATGAATTGAGATTAAAAAGTCAGTTTATAGCGCTTGATTCCAATGATCCCATAGGCATTTCATCAAATGAAACAGGATATCTTCAAATAAATGATTTAAATACTTCATCATTTGAAATAGGACGTTCTGCTCTTCAAATTAGATATAAATATGAAATAGCCCCTTTATCTAATCTTTTTATAATTTATTCAAGAGGTGGTGATACTAATATTGAAGATGAGCAAGATGGTGCTACCAATCTAGTTCAAGATTCATGGCTAAATCCTTCCGATGAAATAATCTCAATTAAGTTGAGGCTTAAATACTAATTATTTTAAAAAATCCTTATATGCTGGATTGCTTGTCTCTTCATGAATTGAAAGTCCAATCTTGTTAAGGTGTTTTAGTAATGTGTTTTTATTTTTACTATTGTCCTCTATTCCCATTAATACACTTCCATAGGAAGAACCAAGATTTCTATAATGAAATAAAGAAATATTCCAGTTGCTCCCAAACGACTCTAAGAAACTCAACAAAGCTCCTGGCCTCTCAGGAAATTCAGCTCTAAATATTCTTTCGATAGAATCTGGGTTATGAGATTTAATTCTGCCTCCAACCATGTGTCTTAAATGATCATTAGAAATTTGATTGCTCGTTAAATCTTTAAATTTGAATTTATTTTTCTTTAGGTTATTTTTTATTGAGATAAAGTTTTTATCCGATTTTGTTCTTATGCCAACTAAAACATGAGCTTTAACTTTATCTGCCTTCCTGTAATTAAATTCAGTAATCAATGATTTTCCGAATAGCTTTGAAAGTTTTAAAAAGCTGCCAGGCTTTTCTGGTATCTCTATGCTTAATATTTTTTCTCTATTCTCGCCAAGCTCAGATCTTTCAACTATAAAACTTAATCTTTGAAAATTTACATTAGCTCCACTGCTAATAGCTAGTAGGTTTTTATTTTTATATTTTACAGAATACTTTTTAAGGCCTGCGACAGCTAAAGCTCCCGCTGGCTCTGAAAGAACTCTAGTATCATCAAAAACATCCTTAACAGCAGCACAAACTTCATCAACGCTTACAGTAATAACTTCATCTACAGTTTCTTTAATAACGTCTAAAGTATTTTTGCCAATCTGTTCCACTGCAACACCATCTGCAAATAAACCAACCTCTTTAAGCCTGGTTCTTTTTCCTTTCTTAATTGCTTCATATAGACATGCTGAATCTTCAACCTCAACACCAATTATTTTTATGGATTTTTTATTCTGTGCAATCCAGGCAGCAACGCCAGCCAAGAGCCCTCCTCCGCCAACAGGAACAAAAACAACATCAAAGTCATTCTTATCATCAAGAATCTCTTTACCTATAGTTCCTTGTCCAGCTATTGTGAGCGGGTCGTCAAAGGGATGTATGAATGATAGTTTCTTCTTCTTTGCTAAACTTGTCGCATGCTTAACGGCTGCATCGTAATTATCGCCATACAATATAATTTTAGCTCCAAAGCTTTTAACTGCCTTAATCTTTATTTCTGGTGTTGTAATTGGCATAACTATTAAACATGAGATTTTTAGTTTTTTGCATGCATTTGCTACACCTTGAGCATGATTCCCAGCAGATGCAGCAATGACCCCTTTTCTCTTCTCTGAATCAGATAAATTAAAAATCTTATTGTAAGCACCTCTATTTTTAAAAGAAAAAACAGGCTGAAGATCTTCTCTTTTTAAAAATATTTTGTTCTTATCCTTTGAGGTAAGGTTTTTAGCAAAAATAATTGGTGTTTTTATTGCAACATCATATACTTTTGCCTCATTAATAAGCTTTAAATATTTCTTTGATTTTAAAAAATGCCCTGTTTTTTTTAATTTTATTCTCAAAATAATATTTCCTATATTTAATTTCTTGTATTATAACTTCATGAACGCTTCAAAAAAAAATGTTGCATTACAAGCAATTGATCTATTAAAGACTAAATTATATCCGGAAATGATATTAGGCATTGGAACTGGATCAACTGTTAATGCTTTTATTGATAATATTGATCAGATAGCTAATTATTTTTCAGCAGCAGTTTCAAGTTCAAATGCATCCACTTCCCTTCTTAGAGACAAAGGAATTAATGTACTTGATTTAAATGATGTAAACGAAATACATTTTTATATTGATGGTGCAGATGAAGTTGATCCAAATAACTTTCTTATTAAAGGTGGTGGTGGTGCACATAGCAAAGAGAAGATTATTGCATCAGCATCTAATGAGTTTATTTGCTTAGTAGATGAGTCAAAAAGAGTTTCTGAGCTAGGGTCCTTTCCTTTGCCAATTGAAGTTCTGCCGATGAGTAGAAGCCTTGTATCAAGAACAATTGTGTCTATGGGTGGCGTTCCAATATATAGAAACGGATTTATAACGGATCATCAAAATCATATCATTGATGTTACTGGATTGGATTTTAGTGATCCGAGCGATCTTGAAAAAAAATTGAATGCAATTCCGGGTGTTATTGATAATGGAGTGTTTGCAAGAAACAAGCCCGATTTAGTAATTTTTCCCAAAGATTAGGATTCTAAAAAATATTCTATTTTTTGTACAAGCTCTTTTGACTCTGGCTTAACTTTCTTATCAAAGTAAATAACTTTATTAGCATCTCTTGAAATCAAAAATTTATTGAAATTCCAAGATGGCTCTCTACCAGTTTCTTTCTTCAGTTTTTTATAGAATGGATGTGCTTTTTTACCTCTGACCTTTGTTGTGGCATACATTGGAAAATCAACACCATACTCAGTTGAACAAAATTCCGCAACATCACTTTCATTTTTATACTCTTGCATAAAATCTCTTGAAGGTATGCCAATTACAACAAGCCCAGAATCTTTATAATTGTCATAAAGTGACTGCAAGCCTTCATATTGATATGTATAACCACATCTGCTTGCTACGTTAACAACAAGAATTACATTATCTTCATATTCACAGAGGTTTTGAGTATTAGATGAATCTAGGACTCTCATCTCATTATCAAGTAAATCTGGGCACGCATGAGATTGAAAGCTAATACAAGCAAATAAAATATAAATGAATTTTTTCATAACTTTTATTATATAACTATTCAAACAATTGGTGTTATTGCAATAACTGAAACAATGAATAAGCTAATTAGCGTAAAAACTTCAAAAAAATCTCTAATTTTGTTCATAAATAACCTTTTATTAAAAAATCGGAGGGCTTACGCCCTCCTAATATTCAGAGGAGTCAGCTAATTATTAGGGGGAGAGAAGAAGCTGACATGTATTATTATGCATATTTATAATTAATTATCAATAGTATTTATAAAATAATTAAAATATTTGTTAAATTATTAGCAAATCATTGATTATTTTATTTCTGCAATTGTGTATATAATTGAATGCTAAGTTTAAGGAGAGAAATATATGAAAGGCACGGTTCACTATGAATTAAAAGATAATGTTGCGGTTTTGACCGTAGATAATCCACCTGTAAATCCATTAAGCGAGGGTGTAAGGAATGGATTATATGAAGGAATGGAAAAGGCTCTTACAGATGATTCGGTCATTGGCGTTGTTATAACAGGTAATGGACGAGCATTCATAGCAGGTGCAGATATTTCAGAATTTGGTGGTAAGCCTGAAGGTCATTCACTTAACGATGTTTTTAATAAAATTGAAACAAGTGTAAAGCCAGTTGTTGCTGCAATGAATGGTTTGGCATTAGGAGGAGGCTTAGAAACAGCTTTAGTATGCAATTATAGGATTGCAAGTCCTAGCGCATTTGTTGGATTGCCTGAAGTGAACTTGGGACTATTACCAGGAGCTGGAGGAACTCAAAGACTTCCAAGGCTTGTAGGTCCTGCAGAAGCTATGAAAATGATGATAATTGGCTCACATATACCAGCTAATAAAGCCCTAAAGCTTGGTGTTGTTGATGACTTATCAGATGATGTCGTAAAAAGCTCTATTGAATTTATTCAATCAGTTAAAAATGATCAGAATCACCCTCAAATAAGAAATATTGATAAAAATATCATCGAATTTAGGGGTAATGATGATGTTTTTAATGAAATGAAGCAATTTGCAGCAAAAATAAGAAAAGGTCAGTTTGCGCCTGGGCAGATAATTAAATGCGTTGAATCTGCAGTTAATGAAACTGATTTTGATAATGGGCTAAAAAAAGAAGGCGAGCTTTTTCTTGAATGTCTGATGCACCCTCAAAGAGAAGCAATGATTCATATATTCTTCGGAGAAAGAGCTGCTGCAAAAATAGATGATGTTCCTAGGGAAACTCATAAACAGGAAATAAAAAAAGCAGCAGTTATAGGATCTGGAACAATGGGTGGTGGTATTGCTATGTGCTTTGCTAATGCTGGTATTCCAGTTCACATATTAGATCAAGACGAGGATAACCTTAAAAGAGGTATTGGTGTAATAAATAAAAACTATGAGATGATGGTTGAGAGAGGAAGGCTTAAACCCGAAGCTAAGGAATTTGTAACTGGTTTAATTACATCCAGCTTAAATTATGATGATATTCATGACGTAGATATAGTTGTGGAAGCGGTGTATGAAAATATTGACCTTAAAAAGAAAATATTTGAGCAACTTGATGAGGTAACAAAGCCTGAAACTATACTTGCAACTAATACATCTGGATTAGATGTTGATGGTATTGCATCAGTTACAAAGAGGCCTGAGAAGGTAGTGGGTACTCACTTTTTTAGCCCTGCAAATATTATGCGTCTACTTGAAGTTGTAAGAGGAAATGAATCGTCAAATGAAACTCTTGCAACAATTATGGACTTAGGCAAGAAGCTAAAAAAGGCATCAGTGGTTTCACTAAATGCACCTGGTTTTATAGGTAATAGAATGTTATTTGGTTACTCAAACCAAGCAAATATGCTTTTACTTGAAGGAGCGCTTCCCCATGAAATTGATGGAGCATTAGAAGCTTTTGGAATGAATATGGGGCCATTTAGAATGTTTGATTTGGTTGGACTTGATTTAGGTTGGAGAGCAAGAAAACTTGGTAAACTTGAAACTCCCCTACAAGCGAAAATTTCAGATGCTCTTTGTGATCAAGACAGATTTGGTCAAAAGAATGGTAAAGGTTTTTATAACTATGTTGAAGGCTCTAGAGCTCCTCATCCAGCTCCAGAAAATGAAGAATTATATATTAAAGTTTCTGAAGAAAATAATATAGAAAGAAGGCAAATATCAGAAGATGAAATAGTTGAAAGATGTATGCTAGGTTTAGTTAATGAAGGAACTAGAATTTTATCTGAAGGTGTTGCGCAAAGAGCTGCGGACATAGATATTGTATATATTAATGGATATGGGTTCCCAATTTGGAGAGGTGGACCTATGCATTACGCAAATTCAATGGGTTTAGACAAAATTGTTGATAGATTAGACTATTATTTTGAAAAAACACAATCTGATGTCTTTAGAGCATCTGAATTTCTTAGAAATTTAGCAAATAATGGCCAAAAATTAGGAAATGCTCCTGAATTAGGTGATAGAGAGCCTAAAAAATCATTTAATGTTGTAAATGCCGGAGATTTATAAGTTTTTAAACAGAAATATAGACTTCTGTCCCTATATTGACATAATTATATAAGTCTATTACATCATTATTTAACATTCTAATGCACCCATGTGAAGCCTTTTCACCTATAAGGCCTTCTTCATGCGTGCCATGAATGTAAATATATCTGGAATAGGAATCAACACCCTTTCCTTTATTTTTTCCTTCTTCAAGGCCATCAAGCCATAGTATTCTACTAGTAATATGATCATCTTTTGTTTTATTTCTTGAATTTTCAATATTAACAGTTCTTTTAGTATTAATCCTTGATATAAATAATGTGTTTATCGGAACATTTGTTCCTATTTTTTCTTTAATTACATGCAATCCCAGGGGTGTCATGTTAGAGTTTTCTGTTGAGCCTTCGCCATATTTTGATGATGAAATAGGATAGCTTTTAATAAGGTCGTCATTTTGCTTCAAATAGAGCCTTTGTTGAGAAATATCAATATCTATTTTATATGTCATAGCTGATATGTTAACAGCTGAAAATAATAATATAATAATAAACTTATGCATTCTTGAGCTTTCTATAGATAGCTAATAATACCAATATACACGAAATTAAATAAAATAATATATAGCCATATAAACTATAAAATGTTCTGTCCTCAATCAATTGCACATGCCCTTCTAGAATTTGTTTTGAATTTTTATCTGATAATGAAACAATTGTTCCTTTATTGCTAATTATAGCTGAGTAACCATTATTTGTTGCTCTTATAGTCCATTTATTATTTTCTATTGATCTAATTCTAGCAATATTTAAATGTTGATACGGCCCAATTGAACCCCCAAACCAGGTATCATTACTAATATTTACTATTAAATTAGAACTTTTGACCCTTTTTCTTACTGTATTAGCAAATACTGCGTCATAGCATATTAATGTAGCTAAATTCATATCATTAATTGTTAATAAATTTTGGTTATTGCTACCTTTCGAGATATTTGACATTGGAAGCCTAAAGAATGGTACTAAATCACGAATTTTGTCTGAAATTGGTAAATATTCACCAAATAATACTAGATGCTGCTTATTGTACTCATCTAAAGTATGAAAATTAACAAGTGAATTATAAAAATTACCATCTTTGTACGACCATGCCCCTCCAATTAATGGTATATCTGTTAATAAAATATTTTTGAATAAGTTAAATCTGTAATCTTGAATAACATAAGGTAACTCAGCTTCCGGTAGTACAATAAGCTCAGTATCCTTGCTTATTTTTGCATTTAATTCAAATATATTATTTTCTATTTCCTCGTAATAATTTTCTATATATTTAAGAAAAGGATCAGATGAAGGCTGGATAATAGAAATCTTAATGTCTCCGTTCTCAATATTAGGATCATAGATAGGTAAAGTAGTTAATATAATTAATCCTGTATATGTTAAAAATTTTATTCTGTTGAGATGTAAATATATTGCTAAAATTGCAGAGACTAAATATAAGATAAATGAGAATCCAGCAACTCCCCATATTGAATAAAAATATTGAAGGTAGGTATCTGTAAAAATATATCCTGGCAGTATCCAAGGTAGGCCGTCTAGTAAATAATCTTTTGAAAAATCAATAATTAAAAATACAGAAGCAATGGTGAATATTTTAAATATATTGTTTTTAGAATTAATAAATCTATAAAGAAAAATAGGGGTACTAAATATTAATATTAATACGCATAATAATAGAAAATATAATAGTAAAGTCACTATAAAACCAGCATTACCATAATAGTAAATACTTACTATTGTCCAACTCATTCCTATAGCCCAATGCCCAGCAGCCCAAAATATTAGCTTAGTCTTTAGATCATTTTTAGAATCAAAAAAAAGGCTACGCATTATGTATGCATAAGATAAAAAGATTATGAATTTTACATTAAATGGCTCAAAAGATAGTGTTGCAATAGCACCAAAAAAGAAGGATTTAATATGCAGGTAGAAGGGCATTAATTATTTCTAATAATTAATAATTTTTTTAGTTTACGAGGGTCAGCATCAACAACTTTTAGAGTTAAATTGTTTATTTCAAGAGAGTCACCTACCTTTGGTAATATCCCTAACTTATCTATAACAAATCCGCCTATTGTTTCAGCATCTATTGCTAATACATCAAGATTTAACTCAAAATACTCATTAAATACATCAAGCTCAACTTTGGCATCAGCACTATATTTATTATTAGAAAGTTCAATAATCTCTACATCACTTTGGTCATGCTCATCTTCTATCTCACCAACTAACTCTTCTAAAATATCTTCAATTGTAATTAAACCAGAAATAACGCCATACTCATCAATGACAACTGCTAAATGAGACCTATTTTCTTTAAATTCTTGTAACAAAGAGTCTGCTTTCTTCGTTTCAGGAACAACTTTTGCATCTCGAAGCATGCTTTTAATATCAAACTCATCTTTTTTATTTACCAAAATAGGTAGAATATCTTTAGCTAAAAGTATTCCGAGTACTTCATCACGATCTTCACCTAAAACTGGATACCTTGAATGCCCAGATTCAATTATTGTCTCAATAATTTCAGCTGTTTTGTCCTGAGAACTAACAGTTGTCATATCAACTCTTGGAACCATTATGTCTTTAACAGTTGTTTTACCAAGTTGGATCGCATTATTAGCAATATCTTCGACTTCTTTATCAATAATATTGAGATCAACTGCATCTTTTAAAAAATCTGACACTTCAGAAACTGAAGTAGTTTTTATAAAAAAAGGGTTTTTAAAAAATTTTTTAATTCTTTCTATAAGTCCCGACGGAGGTTTAGAGTCTTCTATTTCTAGTTTTTTATTCATATTTATATGGATTCATTATATTAAATTTTGAGAGAATGTTTACTTCTTTTAATTCCATGCATTCTGCATCGCTTTCTAATTGATGATCATAACCAAGCAAATGCAAAATTCCATGAAGTGTTAGATGCATTACATGATCATGAAATGTTTTTTTTTGTTCTTCGGCCTCTCTAGCTGCATACTCATAACTTATAGCTATATCACCAATTTCATTTGTATGGACTTTAGATATATCATCATTTTCAAAAGACAAAACATTTGTGGGCATACTTTTGTTTCTATATTTTTGGTTTAAAATTTTGATATCTTCATCATTTATAAATTTTAAATTTACAATTGCATCAGGTTTTTGCTCTAATAAAAAAATTTCTTTTGATAGGGCGCTTAAATCTTTACTTAATTTATTATTTATAGAAAAAGCTTCTTGGTTAATCTTTATCATCCTTTATTGCTTCATTGTATTTTCTATATGCATTAATAATTTTTCTTACTAGAGGATGTCTAACAACATCTTGTGAATCAAAATGAGTGATTCCTATATCACTTTCTTTATCTAAAACTTCTAAAATATTTTTTAATCCAGAGGTTGATGTTTTTGGAAGATCTATTTGCCCTAAATCACCATTAACTACTGCCCTAGAACCATAGCCAAGTCTAGTCAAAACCATTTTCATTTGATCAATCGATGTATTTTGGCTCTCATCAATAATAATGAATGAATTATTTAAAGTTCTTCCTCTTAAATAAGCAAGAGGTGCTATTTCAATAACCTCTTTCTCTATTAATTTATTTACCTTTTCATTGCCCATCATTTCATACAATGCATCATATAAAGGTTTTAGATAAGGATCGACTTTTTGAGCTAGATCTCCAGGCAGAAAACCTAATTTTTCTCCAGCCTCAATAGCAGGCCTAATTAGAATAATTTTTTGTACTTTATTAGATATAAATGCATCAACTGCTGCTGCCACCGCTAAATAGGTTTTTCCTGTACCCGCTGGACCTACGCCAAAATTAAGTTCATATTTTTTAATGTTTTTTAAATAATCTTGCTGATTCTTACTTCTTGATTTAATTAGTTTTTTTGGAGTTTGTATAACAATCTCTTCCATGAATTTATCTTCTTTATCAGCCAACCTAAGGTTATGGTATGACTGGATACATAAATGAACTGTCTCTTTTGTTAGTTCTAAATTTTTATTGGTCAAGCCATAAAGATCTTTAATGGCTTTAGCAGCATACTTGGTATCTTTGGTAGCTCCTGTGATTTTAATATTGTCTCCTTTATGAAAAATTTTAACTGAAAAAGTTTTTTCAATTAATTTAATATTGCCATTAAGCTCTCCAACAAATACAGCAATCCTATCAGCACTTGAAGGACTTAGAGAAATGTCTTTATAAGATTCTTGGGAAGTCTGCATTAAAATTTAATTATACTCAATTAATGTTCCCTGCAAAGAATTAGAATAAGCTTCATTTATTTTTATATCTACTAATTTACCTATTAATGAGTGATTTTGAAAGTCAAAATTAACAACTCTGTTGCATTCTGTTCTAGCCTGAAGCTGGCCTGTACTTTTTTTAGATACTCCTGTTACTAAACATCTTTGAATAGAATTTTGAAGAGCTTCGCTGTAGCCTTTATGGAAAGAATCAAGCGTTGATTGAAGTTTAAATAATCTCTCTTTCTTCTCCTCCATTGGCGTTTCATCATTTAGCTTTGATGCTGGTGTTCCTGGTCTTGCTGAATAAATAAAGCTATATGATGAATCAAATTTGATTTTCTTAACTAAAGACATTGTCTCTTCAAAGTCTTGTTGTGACTCTCCTGGAAAACCTACTATAAAATCTGATGAGACTCTTAGGTCTGGTCTAATTTCTTTAATCTTATATATAATTTCTTCAAATAGCTCTGTGGTGTAATTTCGTTTCATTCGCTTCAAGATTTCATTTGATCCAGATTGAACAGGCAAATGAAGATGGCTTACAAGCTGAGGAACATATCTATATACTTCTATTAAATCATCTGTCATATCCAATGGATGTGAGGTTGTATACCTTATTCTTTCAATACCCTCGATATTAGATGTTATTTGTATTAAGTCAGATAATCTTAAAAATCTACCTTTATAAGGCATCTTATATGAATTTACATTCTGCCCTATGAAGGTTATCTCGGAAACTCCCTGTTCAGCTAATCGGGCAACTTCATTAAAAATTTGCTCTGGGTCTCTGCTAACTTCTTCTCCTCTTGTATATGGCACAACACAAAATGAGCAGTATTTTGAACAACCCTCCATTATTGAAACAAAGCTTGTGGGACCAGTTGATACTGGGTCAGGTAAAGAATCAAATTTTTCTTCTATTGGAAATGTTATATCAATTGCCTTGATCCCTTTAATTTCAGATTTATCAATTAAACCTGAGACTTTATGTAATGTTTGTGGGCCATAAATTAAATCAACATATGGGGCTCTTTTCTTGATATTTAATCCCTCTTGTGTAGCAACACAACCTCCGACACCTATTTTTAATTTTGGATTTTTATCTTTTAACTTTCTTAGTCTGCCTAGATCTGAGTAGACTTTTTCTTCAGCTTTTTCTCTTATAGAGCAAGTATTTAATAGAATTATGTCAGCATCATCAGGGTTATCTGTAACTATTACATTTCTTTCATTTTTTAAAATATCAGCTGTTTTTTGAGAATCATATTCATTCATTTGACAGCCAAAGGTTTTAATATAAAGTTTAGTACCCATATAGTTAAATAATATGAAAAAAAGTAACGTTTACAAGATTAAATTTATACAACTTGGTGAAATCTACGAAGTTTTTGCAAGGCATATTTATCAAAGCGAAATGTATGGTTTCATTGAGGTGGAAGAGTATATATTTAATAGAGACAAACAGCTAGTAGTAGATCCAACTTCTGAAAAACTAAAAAATGAATTTTTGAATGTTGAAAGAAGTTATATACCTTTAAATTCTATTGTAAGAATTGATGAAGTTGATGAGCTTGGTGAAGCAAAAATTACTGAAAATAAGGGGCAGGTCAGTCCATTTCCGCTAAATATACAGCCCGTATCAAATAAAGACTAATTAAGAAAGAAAAAGATCTTTATAAAATTTTAACTCTTCAACTGATTCCTTAATGTCACCGAGCGCCCTGTGACTTCCTTTCTTTTCATATACCTGGGCATCATTTATCCATCTTGTTGCAACTTCTTTAAAAGATGATACGTCTATATGTCTATAATTAAAATATGCCTCAAGTCGAGGCATGTATTTAAATAAAAACCTTCTATCATGAGATACTGTATTTCCACACATTGGAGATTGTTTTTCTCCTACATATTTTGAAATAAATTCTAAAGTTTCTATTTCTGCCATTTGCATGGTTATGATGCTGGATTTAACTTCCTCTATTAGACCTGAGGATCCATGTTGATTTTTATTCCATTCATCCATGGAATCTAGTAAGGCTGCTGGTTGATTTATAACTAAGTTTGGCCCTTCTGCAACTATGTTTAGATTAGAGTCGGTTACCAAGGTCGCTATCTCTATTATTGATTCATTCTCTGGATCGAGACCGGTCATTTCTAAATCTATCCAGACAAGATTATGTTTAGATTGTAGTGATTTCATCTTTTTATTTTAATTCCTTTGCCTATAGTGTATTTTGTGCTTTATATGAAAAAAGTTCAAACTGGAACTGTTATTGAGTTTTATACAAACTCCTGTCTCGTTGAGTCAGATAATCAAAGAATAGCTTGTACGGGTTTAAAAAATGTTGTTGTTGGAGATGTTGTTGATATAGAGCTTACACAAGATACAAGCAAACCATCAGGAAAAATCACTAAAATCTACCCTAGAAATTCAATTTTAAAAAAGATAGGTCCATATAAATCAAAGCCCCTAGCTTCAAATATTACTCACTTATGCATTCTAGTAACCTCAAAGCCTAAAACTACAAAAGAATTTATTGATAAGTATCTTGTTCTAGCAAGTAAATTTAATCTTAGTGTTTTGCTTTTAAATAATAAAACTGATATTGAAGATAATGCTATTGAAGAGCTGCTTAATACATACAAAGATTATGAAATAATTAGAATTTCAGCAAAATCAGGTTCTAATTTTCAAGAATTAAAAAAATGGATTTTAGGCAAGTCTATAATTTTTGTCGGTAACTCAGGATCTGGAAAATCAACTATAACAAGCAAGCTAATCGGGAAAGATCTTAAAACTAATAAATTGAGTAATAATCAAGGGGTTCATACAACATCAATCTCGAGCTTATATAAAATAGATGATGTTAGTTCCGTAATAGATTCTCCAGGTGTGAGAGATATTGAAATTTCA
The DNA here is from genome assembly GCA_902559885.1 of uncultured SAR86 cluster bacterium. GTDB lineage: Bacteria > Pseudomonadota > Gammaproteobacteria > Magnimaribacterales > D2472 > CACEJU01. The sequence goes on from CACEJU010000001.1 coordinate 35,219, forward strand.
TATTTAAGCAAAGAAGAAATTTTAACTGGTTTCCCAGAAATTTTTGAAGCTTCAAAAAAATGTAAATATAATAATTGCAATCATTTAAACAATGATGATTGTGAAGTTATAAATAGTCTAAAATCAAATATAATTGACAGTTCAAGATATCAAAACTACATAAAATTTATTAAGAATTTAGAAAATGTCTAAGAAAGTAAGCTTCGGATATAAACAAGTTGAGGTAAAAGATAAAGAGGGAATGGTTGCTGAAGTTTTTACTTCGGTTCATAAAAATTATGACCTTATGAATGATCTGATGTCAGCTGGAATGCATCGAATTTGGAAAAGAATCTTAATAGAGATTTCTGAGATCTCGGAGGGTGACACTGTATTAGATATTGCTAGTGGGACCGGGGATATTCCAAAAATTATTTCTGATCAGCTAGATGATATAGATATATTTATGGGCGATATAAATTATGAGATGTTAAGCCTAGGGCGCGACCGAGCTATTGATGAAAATTTTCATAGCAAAACTTCCTTTTTTCAACTTTCTGGTGAAAATTTACCCTTTATAGATGAGTCATTTAATTTAATAACAATTGGGTTTGGTCTACGAAACTTTACTAATAAAGAAAATGGTTTAAAAGAAATGCATAGGTGCTTAAAAGAAAATTCAAAACTCTTAATATTAGAATTTTCTAAACCTACTAATACTGTTCTTAGTCAAATATATGATTGGTACTCTTTTAATATTCTCCCAAAATTAGGTGAGCTTTTTGCTAATGACTCTGAGAGTTATAAATATCTTGCGGAATCGATCAGAATGCACCCAGCACAAGAAGATCTAAAGAAAATGATCATAGAATCTGGATTTAAAGATTGCAATTATTACAATCTGTTAAATGGGATAGTAGCAATACATGTTGCATCAAAATAAGTCATTAAGAAGCCTAATAGGTCTTTTAAATAATATTATTGATATTAAAACATCAAATGAGCTAAAAGAATTTGAGGGCACAAAAATAGAAATAATATTTGAAAGAAAGATAAAGTTTTCTATTCAGATACTTGAGGGTAAATTTATAGCACTACCCCAAAATCTCTCAAAAGATATAGATTTTATTCTCAACTTTGACTTTGTATCCCTTCTGAAGACAGCCACTAGCTTAAATCTTGATAAAAGTGTAATAAAAGGTGATGCTGAGCTTGCCATAGCATTATTTAATACCCTTAACCCTAAAAAGATTAAAATTGAGTTATTGGTTGATAGGTTTTTTGGCTCTGATGCTGCCTTCTTTATACTTGCAATGACAAAAGCTGCAACTAATAATTTAAATGAAAATAGAGCTATAGATCCAAATCTTCAAGCAAAAATTCGAGATTTATCAATAAGAGTTGATAGATTAGAGTATATTAAAAAATTATGAACTTTTTAAAATTAATATATCAGGTACTTAAGGCATTATATTTTTCTTTAATTTATGGGGTTTTTAATATTATTAATGAGAGGGGAGATAGAAAATTTTTTAGTTACCTAAACCCTTTTTATTTCAAGTTTAAAAAAATCAATCATGGCAAAAGAATAGCTATGCTTCTTGAAGCAATGGGTCCAATATTTATTAAATTCGGTCAGCTATTGTCAACTCGAACAGATATTGTAACTTCTGACATCATTATAGAATTGCAGAATCTTACAAATAACTGCGCCCCTTTTGATACAGACAAAGCATTATCAATAATACAGAAAGAGCTAAAAAATAAAGGCTCAATTGACGAATTTAAAGAAATAAAATCAAAGCCTATGGCTGCTGCATCTTTAGCCCAGGTCCATGAAGCTATATTAAATAATGACGATGAAGTTGTAATAAAAGTATTAAGGCCAAATATTAATAAAAAGGTTAAAAATAATATTGCTGCTTTAAAGTCAATTGCATCTATTTTGTCTTTAGTAATAAAAGAAAGTGATAGGTTAAAATTTAATGAAATTGTGCTTAATTACGAGGATACAATTTTAAAAGAATTAGATCTCGGTCTAGAGGCTGCCAATACTGAGCTTACAAGATCAAATTTCAAGAACTCAGAAAAACTATATATTCCTAAGGTTTATTGGGAACTATCTTCTGAAAAGATCTTAGTTTTAGAAAAAATTGATGGCATCCCATGCACAGACATTGAAACCATGGAAAAAATCAATATTGATAAAAAAATATTAGCCGAGAATGGGGTCCTGATATTTCTTGATCAAGTTTTTAGAGATAATTTTTTTCATGCTGACATGCATCCAGGCAATATTTTTGTTTCGAAAAAGAATCCCAGTAATCCAAGTTATATAGCTATTGATTGCGCAATATCTGGATCTTTATCAAATACTGAAAGATTTATGATTGCAAGGATGTTGCAATCAGTAATAAGAAAAAACTATAAAGATCTTGCAAAATTATTTATTAATTCAGGCTGGGTTCAACCAAAAACAAATGAAATTGAATTAGAAAATACTCTAAAAACCTGTTGCGAGCCTATTCTAGAAAAACCTCTATCTGAAATCGAATTTGGAAAGCTTCTCCTAGAATTATTTGATAGCACAAGAAAGTATGGATTAAGTATTCAACCCTCTTTAATATTACTGCAAAAAACTCTAATTCATATTGAGGGGATGGGTAGACAGATATATCCACAATTAGACTTTTGGGGGATTGCAGAGCCATATCTTGATAGATGGCTGCTAGAACAAATTAACCCTCTAAAAATTAAAGACTTTCTGATTGAAAACAAAGACAGTATTGCAAAAAGCTCTATTGAAATTCCAGATTTTGTTACTAGTATTTTTGATGAAATCCAGTCCTATTCTGAGCTAAGAGAAATAAATAATAGCAAACTCAATAAAATTGAAAAATCTATAAAAAATCAAAAATACCTTACTTTGATATTTGTAATAATAGCTCTAATACTTATAATCTCGATTGAATAGTAATACGCATTATGTTTTTTAGGTTAAACTAAATCATTGGAGGTTTTGTTTATGGGTTTTGGTTGGCAAGAATTACTTATAATCTTAGTCGTTGTAGCCCTAATTTTCGGGACATCAAGACTAAAAAATTTAGGCTCAGATTTGGGCGGCGCTCTTAAAGGTTTTAAAAAAAGCCTAAAAGAAGATTCTGAAAATAAAGAAGATTAAACTTTGTTCCAAATAGGCTTTTTTGAAATCCTTATAATTCTAATTATTGGAATAATTTTTGTTGGCCCACAAAAACTTCCACAAGTTATAAAGTTTTTTGTAAAGACTTTCAGAACTATACAAAAAAATATCTCTGCTGTTAAAGATGAGATTGAATCTGAAATCAAAGTAGATGAAATTAAACAAGATATCCATAATGAGCTAAAGCTTAAAGAATTAGAAGAATTAGATAATCAAAATGGAAAATGATTCATTAATTTCTCATCTCATAGAATTAAGATCAAGGCTGATAAGGATTCTTGTTGTTTTTCTTGGGGTTTTTATAATTGGAATACCGTTTGCAAATGATATTTATCCTATCTTCGCAGATCCATTAATAAGGCTTTTACCTGAAAATAGTTCAATGATTGCTACGCAGGTTAGCTCTCCATTTATGGTGCCTATAAAGCTTGTGGCGTCTCTTTCAATTTTTTTTACCATACCTTATCTTTTTTACCAAATTTGGCTTTTTATAGTTCCTGGTTTATATAAAAATGAAAAAGCTTTCTTGAGGCCTTTGTTTGTATCAACTGCTATACTTTTTTATTCAGGTGTAGTATTTGCATATTTGGTTGTAATGCCAGTTATATTTAATTTTTTTATTAATATAGCTCCTTCATCAATACAAATAATGACTGATATCAATAGCTATTTAGGTTTTGTTTTAAAAATGTTATTCGGTTTTGGTATTGCTTTTGAGGTACCAGTGGCAACTTTTTTAGTCATCACAACAGGATTAATAACAATCGAAAAAATAACAGCTGCTAGACCTTATTTAATAATTAGCTTTTTTGTAATAGCTATGATTTTGACACCGCCTGATATTTTTTCTCAATTATTTCTTGCAATACCAATGTGGATACTTTTTGAGATTGGAATAATCTTAGCGAAGTTAAAAGGCTAGCCTAGTCCTAATCTTTCCTTCCAATTTTCATCCTCAGGTCTTTTGCTAGAAATAATTCTATCAATTAAAACATTAGGCTCATGTTCTATTATCAAATCATCATAGTTTGCTTGTGAAATAAACCCTTCATTGACGGCATGTTTCATCCATCCGATTAAATGATCATAATATCCATTAGTATTTAAAAGTCCGATTGGCTTATTAATTATCCCCAATTGGTTGCTTGCCATAATTTCTGCTAATTCATCTAAAGATCCAACTCCACCAGGAAGTACAATAAAAGCATCTGAGTTATCCATAAAAATTTGTTTTCTGTCTAGAAGGGTTTCAGCTACTTCTAGTCGTGTAAGCTTAGGGTTGACTAATTCTAAGGCATGTAATGACTTTAGAGATATACCTAAAACGTCAACATTGTTTTCAATGCCTACATCAGAAACAACCTTCATTAGACCCACATCACCACCACCAAAAACAATTCCTATTTTTTTGCTAGATATTATATTTGCAACCTCAATAGCTGCTTTTTTATAATTTGGGTTTGCTCCTTCATGGGCACCACAAAAAATGGATATATTCTTTATATGCATCTATTTTCTCCTATTTTCTCCTATTATCTTCGATTGTCTTCTAAATTCTTTAAAATTCTTCTAACTACTCTAATTCAGAACTCCATCTTCCTTCAGAAGCAAGCCTATTCATATGAGCTCTCTTAGAGAGAGCTTCTTGAGCTAATATGCTATTTTCAGGATTGCCTTTCCATGCTTTTAGTGCTGACTGTTGAAGTGCTCTTCCATAAGAAAAACTTAATTTCCATGGAAAGCCTCCCAATTTATTCATTGCATCTAATCTTTCTGTTGCTTCGATGTCTGTTTGGCCTCCTGATAAAAAAGTAACACCAGGGAGTTCAGAACTAATATTCTCACTTAAGCATTTGACTGTTTTTTCAGCAATTTCCTGAGTAGGGGACGGATTTGGACAATCAAAACCATGGGTAATCATATTTGGTTTTAGTAATGTTCCCTTTATATTAACCCCTTCTTTATTAAGATGATTGAATAATGAAGTTAGGCATTTTGAAGAAGCCTCAAAGCATGCATCAATATCATGATCTCCATCCATTAAAACTTCTGGTTCAACTATTGGAACCATATTGTTATCTTGAGCAATCTTTGCATATTTAGCTAATGCGCTCATGTTTGCATCTATGCATTCCTGAGACGGCATATCGTCACCAATTTTTATTACCGCTCTCCATTTTGTAAATTTTGCTCCAAGCTCATCATATTCTTTACATCTTTCATTAAGACCATCTAACCCCTGTGTCAGAACTTCTTCTGATCCTTCTTTAAAAGGTTGCAAACCTTTATCAACTTTTATACCTGGTAATGCTCCAGCTTCTGTAATAATTTCTTTTAAGAGCCTTCCATCATCAGAGGATTGTCTTAAAGTCTCATCAAATAAGATTACTCCACCAATATTTCCTTCCATTCCTTCAGATTTAAATAACATTTCTCTGTAATTTCTTCTATTTAATTCATTGTTTTCTACATTAATTGAATCAAATCTTTTGCCACATGTTGGATTGCTCTCGTCAGCAGCTAATATACCCTTGCCATTAGAAACAATGTATTTAGCTATGTCTTCAACATTATTTAAACTCATAAAAACTCCTTTTTTTAACTAAGCGCTTCAATCGCAGGCAAGACTTTTCCTTCCATAAACTCTAAGAAAGCTCCCCCTCCTGTAGAAGAATATGATACACCATCTTTATTGATAAATTTACTTATTGCAGCTAGTGTTTCTCCACCCCCAGCAACTGTATATGCTGAAGCTTTTTCTATCTCAACCGCCAAATCTCTTGTACCCTTCTCAAAAAACTCATTTTCAAAAACTCCAAGTGGGCCATTCCATAAAATTGTTGATGCATTTTTAATTATTTCAGCCATAGCATTACTTAAGCATAGGTCAAGAATAAGGTCATCTTTATCCAACTTATCAATTTTCTTTGTCCTGATTGAGTCTCCTTCAAACGACTTAGATGTTACGACCTCTTCTGGGAGAATAATTTTTCCTGAATTCATTAATCTTTCTGCAATATTTACCATATCTGGCTCACATAATGACTCTCCAATTTCATATTCTTTTGCAAGCAAAAAGGTATTTGCTATCCCGCCTCCTACAATTATTTTGTCTACTTTATTAATTAAATTTTCAATTAAGCCAAGTTTTGTTGAAACTTTAGAGCCACCTATTACTGCAATATATGGATTTTTGTAATTATCTAGGACACTTTTTAAAGAACTTATTTCTTTTTCTAACAACAGCCCTGGTGCAGAAGCTAGAGCTGATTTTATGGCACCATATGTTGAAGCCTGTTTTCTGTGAGCAGTGCCAAACGCATCAAAAACATAAAGATCCCCTAATGTACCTAATTTATTTGATAATTTTGGACAATTTGAAGATTCACCATTAAAAGATCTTATGTTCTCAAGAAATTGAATCTTGCCTTTGCCTTGAAAAATTTCTTTTGCTTCAAGATCATTAAATAAATCTATTTTTGTATTGTAAATTTTTTCAAATTCTTCTTTTATTGGTCTCAGTGAATATTTGCTTTCAAGATTTCCTTCAGTTGGCCTGCCTAAGTGAGAGATTAACAAGATTCTTGAGTCTTGAGATAATAAAAAATCTATAGTTGGTCTTACAGCATCTATTCTTGTTCTATCAAGAATTTTCCCATCCTGAATTGGTACATTTAAATCAACTCTTAGAACTATATTTTTATTTTCAAGCTCTAAAGAATTGAGACTATTCATTAATTTTAGCAAGAGCTTTGCTTACAACATTTTCTATATTAAAACCAAAATGATCCAATAAAATTGCTCCAGGTGCAGACTCGCCAAATGACTCTATGCCGATAACCTCATCATTCCTATTTAAAAATTTATACCATGAGTTTGGATGGCTTGCCTCAATTACAATTGTAGGCAAAGAGTTATCGATTACAGAAGAGATATACTCTTCTCCTTGTCTTTCAAAGACATCTAATGAAGGAATAGAGGCTACATTTACACTAACATTTTTATCATTAAGGTTTTTAGCTGCACTCATTGCCAATGAAACCTCGCTACCAGATGCAATTAAATTAATCTGAGGGTTATCATCACTTTTTAACAAATAGCCACCTTTTGAAATTAATGAAACTTGTTCGTTATTTCTTTCAATTGCAGGCAATCCTTGTCTGCTCAATACTAAGCATGTTGGAGTAGATGAAGATTCAATTGCAAGCTTCCATGCTATAGCTGTTTCAACCAAATCAGCTGGTCTCCAATTATCTAAGTTAGGTGTAGATCTCAAAGTAACAAGGTGTTCTATAGGTTGATGTGTTGGGCCATCTTCACCGAGCGCAATTGAATCATGTGTGTAAACAAAAATATTTGGAAGACCCATCAAAGCAGATAGTCTTACAGCATTCCTTGCATAGTCTGTAAAAACTAGAAAAGTTGCCCCGTAAGGCTTGATGCCACCATGTAAAGACATGCCGTTCATAATTCCAGTCATACCAAACTCTCTAACACCATAATTAATATGGTTTCCAGATGGATTTAAATTAGAAAATGTTGAGCTTGCGCTTGAAAATGTATTATTTGAGGGAGTAAGGTCTGCGGACCCCCCAACAAGCTCTCCGAGCTCAGCAACAAAAAAGTCTAGACAAACCTTTGATGCTTTCCTGGTTGCTAAGGCTCCAGTTTCTTTAGTGCAGTCATCTAAAAACTTATCAAAATTAGCCTGAAAGTCTTCTGGAAGTTCGTTTTTAATTATTCTATTAAGCTCAATATATTGATTTGGATGCTTGTCTTTATAAACATCCATTAATTCAAGCCATGCATCATTATTTTCTTTGCCTTGAGCTTCAGCGTTCCAGTAATCATATATATCTTCTGTAATACTAAATGGATCTAGATCCCAACCTAAAGCTGATCTTGTTTTTTCAACCTCTTCATCTCCAAGAGCGGCCCCATGCACATCTGCAGTTCCAGCTTTGGCAGGTGAACCAAAACCAATGACTGTTTTACAGAGTATTAAAGACGGTTGCTCTACATTATCTTTAGCGGCCTGTATTGCTGCAGAAACTTCTTCCTGATTATGTCCGTCAACCTCAATAGTCTGCCATCCATAAGATTTAAATCTTTCTGCTGTGTCGTCAGTAAACCAATTTTCTATCTCTCCATCTATAGAAATTCCATTTTGATCATACAAACATATTAGTTTTCCTAAATTATGTGTTCCTGCGAATGAGCATGCTTCGTGCGAAATTCCCTCCATAAGACATCCATCTCCTAAAAAAACATATGTGAAATGATCTATGGGTTTAATATCTTCTTTATTAAATTTTGCAGCAAGGATTTTTTCGGCTATAGCCATTCCAACTCCGTTAGCTATACCTTGACCAAGGGGACCTGTTGTTGTTTCTATGCCTGAATTAATATCATATTCTGGATGGCCGGGTGTCTTTGATTTTAGAACTCTAAAATCTTTAATATCATCCATTGAAATAGGGTAGCCAGTTAAATGCAATAAAGAATATAGCAACATTGATCCATGGCCATTTGATAGCACAAATCTATCTCTATTAAACCAGGTTGGATTATTTGGGTTATGAACTAAATGGTCACTCCACAAAGCTTGAGCAATTTCTGCCATTCCCATTGGCATGCCTGGATGACCTGAGTTTGCCTTTTGAACAGCATCAATTGATAAAAATCTTATTGCGTTAGAGTATTTGTTTTGCATTGACTGGGATCCCCTCTTGTTAATGGGATAATAATATTTTCATTGCCAAATTAATAGATTAAATTAATAAATTTATATAAAATCCTCACTCAGTGATTTTTTGCCATTTTTTGCATACTTAAACTGCTAAAAAATTTCATATTTCACCTAAAATTTTATGAGTTATATATTTACTTCAGAATCTGTTTCCGAGGGTCATCCTGATAAGGTTTGTGACCAAATCTCTGATGCAATTTTAGATGCATACCTTAAAGAAGATCCAAATAGCAGGGTTGCTTGTGAAACTCTTGTAAAAAACAATATGGTAATTGTTGCTGGAGAGATTACTTCATCTGGTAACCCAAATCTTGAAAAGATCATTAGAAAAACTATTAATGAAATTGGTTATGACAAAGATGTATATGGCTTCAATGCCAATAACTGTGAAATTATTAATCATATCTCTCAACAGTCGCCTGATATTGCTCAAGGGGTTAACGAAGGAGAAGGAGAAGATCTTGGACAGGGAGCAGGTGATCAAGGCCTGATGTTTGGTTATGCATGTAAAGAAACTGATTCATTGATGCCGGCTCCTATAGATTTATCTCACAAGCTAGTAATGCAACATGCGAGACTTAGAAAAACAAAAGAGCTTGAATGGTTAAGACCTGATGCAAAAAGCCAGGTTAGTCTAATATATAGTGACGATGGTAAAAATATTGAAGGTGTTTCTGCGATAGTTTTATCAACTCAGCACGACCCAGATATCTCTCAAGAAGATTTAAAAAAAGAAGTTTTAGAAAAAATTATTACGCCTGTGATACCAGAAGAGCTAATTTCAAGTGAAACAAAAATTTTTATAAACCCAACAGGAAAATTTGTTATTGGTGGTCCTGTTGGCGATTGTGGATTAACAGGTAGAAAGGTAGAGGTTGATACATACGGAGGAATGTCTCGCCATGGTGGTGGAGCTTTTTCTGGAAAAGATCCAACAAAGGTAGATCGATCGGCTGCCTATGCTGCAAGATATGTTGCAAAAAATATAGTTGCTTCAAATTTAGCAGATTGGTGTGAGGTTCAAATTTCATATGCAATAGGCATTGCTGAGCCAACTTCGTTAAATATTAATACTTATGGCAGTAACCGACTGGAAAATGAAAACATTATAAAATTAGTAAGAGAGAATTTCGACTTAAGGCCAAAGGGTATTATTAAGATGTTGGATTTAAAAAAACCTATCTATAAGAATACAGCTGCATATGGCCATTTTGGTAGAGAGGATCAGGGCTTTTCATGGGAATTGAAAGACCGCTTAAAGAATATTTAACATTAATAATATAAACTTACTCACATGGAAATAGATTACAAAGTTGCTGATATAAATCTTGCTGATTTTGGCAGAAGGGAGATTTCTTTAGCTGAAAATGAAATGCCTGCACTAATGGCATTAAGGCAAAAGTATAAAGAGGAGCAACCTCTTGCGGGCGCTAAAATAATAGGCTGTATCCATATGACAATACAAACAGCTGTATTAATGGAAACTTTGATTGATCTTGGTGCAGAATTAAGATGGTCATCATGTAATATTTTTTCAACTCAAGATCATGCGGCAGCCGCAATGGCTGCAAGAGGTATACCTGTTTTTGCATGGAAAGGAGAGACTGAAGAAGAATTTGAATGGTGTATAGAACAAACAATCCTTAAAGACGGTGTGCCATGGGAAGCTAATATGATTCTTGATGATGGAGGTGATTTAACCTCAATGATTCATGAGAAATTTCCAACTATGCTTGATAGCATTCACGGTATTTCAGAAGAAACTACTACTGGTGTGCATAGGCTTAAAGAGATGCTTGAAAAAGGTGAGCTAAAAGTACCAGCTATTAATGTTAATGATTCAGTTACTAAAGCTAAGAATGATAATAAGTATGGATGTCGACACAGTTTGAATGATGCTCTTAAAAGAGGTACTGACATGCTCTTATCTGGAAAAAAAGGTTTAGTAATTGGTTACGGTGATGTTGGTAAAGGCTCCGCGGCCAGTTTGGCGCAAGAAGGCATGATAGTTTCTGTTGTTGAAAGCGATCCTATTTGTGCAATGCAAGCATGTATGGATGGCTTTGCAGTTGTTTCATGTTATAAAAATGGTGTTGTCACAGGAAAGCTTGAAGATATAGATTCAAATCTTCTCAAGCAGATTGATTTAATTGTTACTACAACTGGAAATATAAATGTTTGTGATTCAGCTATATTGCAAAGTGTTAAAAATGCAGCCGTAATCTGTAACATAGGTCATTTTGATAATGAAATTGATACAGTATTTCTCAGAGATAACTTCTTTTGGGAAGAAATTAAGCCTCAAGTTCATAGAATATTCAGGGATACTAAGCCTAATGAGCAGCCAGATCTATCTAGCAATAATTACATCATCCTCCTGGCAGAGGGCCGCTTAGTTAATCTTGGAAATGCAACTGGTCATCCTAGTAGAATTATGGACGGTTCTTTTGCTAATCAGGTCCTAGCTCAAATTCATCTTTATAAAAAAGCTTTTGCAAATATAAATGATGAGGATGTAAAAGCAGGCATGATTAAAGTAGAAGTTTTACCCAAAAAATTAGATGAAGAAGTTGCCGAGCTTATGGTTGCAGGTTTTGGTGGTACTGTAACAAAGCTTACTGACGAGCAAGCAAAGTATATAAATGTTGATATTGATGGTCCTTTTAAGGATGATTCATATAAATATTGATATATATTTTTTCTAGATTTATAAAATCTTTGGATGATAATAATAATATGAAAGTTTTTAATCTTATTTTTCTAGCTTTGCTTTTAACAATGGCTGGTTGTGGAGTAAAAGGACCAATTGTTAATGATGAAATACATCTCGAGCAGTAATGGATTATTTTAACTATAAAAATAATCAGCTTTTTTGTGAAGAGGTTGCCTTATCTGATCTTGCAGAAAAATATGGAACGCCTGCATATGTTTATTCTAAAAAAACTTTAGTTCGCCATTTATCGGCATATTCAAATAGCTTTGAGAAGCTCAATAATATGATCTGTTTTTCTGTAAAGTCATTAGGAAATATTGCCATTCTAAACCTATTAAATTCTCAGGGTGCTGGCTTTGATATTGTTTCTGGGGGCGAGCTTTTTAGAGCTCTAAAAGCAGGAGCAGATCCTAAAAAAATAATATTTTCTGGTGTAGGCAAATCCTCAGTTGAGGTTGCTGCTGGTATTAAGGCAGGTATTTTATCGTTCAATATAGAATCAATTTCAGAATATGAGAGGATTAAAAAGATTGCTAATGAAATGCAAGTTAGTGCACCAATTTCAATAAGATTTAATCCTGATATTCATGCTGGTGGACATGATTATATAAGTACCGGTAGAAAAGAAGATAAATTTGGCATTGATTCTGAAGAACAGGTACTAGAACTTGCACAAAAAATTAATGAAGATGAATATTTAATTTTTAAAGGATTAGCCTGTCATATTGGATCTCAAATCCTAAGCCTTGATGGTTTTGAAAAGGCTGCAATTAAAACTCTTAAACTATGCGATAACCTAAACAACAATGGTATTAATGTTACCCTTGTTGATCTTGGTGGAGGCTTAGGGGTTCCATATAAAGAAGAGGAACCGCCATCTCCAAAAGAGTTAATACAAACTATAGAAAAAGTTTTTATTGGAAGGAATGAGCAAATTATTCTTGAGCCTGGGAGAAGTATTTCAGCGAATTCTGGTGTCCTTGTTACAAAAATTGAGTATCTAAAAAATAAATTTATTATTGCCGATGCTGCGATGAATGATTTATTGAGGCCTGCGCTATATCAAGCGCACCATTCAGTAATGCCGGTAATAAAAAACAAAGAAGCTAGTGATATGGAGTATGACCTTGTCGGCCCCATTTGTGAAACTGGTGATTATTTAGCAAAAAATATTAAGATTAATGCAGAAGAAGGTGACCTGTTGGCAGTCAAAACTGCTGGAGCATATGGTTTTGTAATGTCTTCTAACTATAACGCCCGCCCAAGAGCCCCAGAAATTTTGGTTGATGGGTCAAACCACTACTTAATAAGAAGAAGAGAAACACTTGAAGATCTTATTGATTTAGAGGAGATACCAATTGCTTAAATTTCATAAATATCATGGCAATGGTAATGATTTTATTATTATTAATAAAAATAAAAGTGATATAAAAATTACTAAATCTTTTGTGGCCAAGGCTGCTGATAGAAATAATGGAATTGGTTTTGATCAGTTAATAGTTGTTAGCAAAAGCAATAATAAACCAGATTTTAAAATATATTTTTATAATGCAGATGGCTCTATGGCTGATATGTGCCTTAATGGAATTAGGTGTGCTGCAGAATATATATGGAGCAACAAGCTTTCAAAAAAGAAAAAATTAAATCTGGTTGTTAAATCTAAAAGTATTTTATGCGAAAAGCATAAGGGTTTAATTGAGTGTGTCTTAGATTTACCAAGGGACTACGATAACGTAAAGTTAGAGAAGCAACTTGCAAAATATTTAAAATCAGAAGTCTATTCATTAATAGAAGTTGGGAATCTTCATCTTTGTATTAATAAACGAGGGATAAAGACATTAGATTTAGGCCAATTATATGAGCAGCTAAGAAAAATAATTAAACCATACAAGATTAATCTATCGGTCTACAAGAAAAGTTCAAATAACAATGTTGAAATAAGGACTTATGAAAATGGCGCTGGTGAAACATTGTCATGTGGCTCGGCTTCTGCATCTGTTGCGTTTTTAAATACTAAAAAATTCAATACGCCAGTTAACATTTTATCCAAGGGTGGTAAGTTAGAATTTAATGTTAATGAAAATACTATTACAATGAGAGGGCCTGCTACCTTTGTATTTTCAGGAGAAATAAGTGGCAAATAAAATTGATGCTAAAGAAGTTGAGTTGTTTTTGCTTGATAACTTAGACTTTTTTGAATCAAGAGAATCGTTAGTAAGCGAGCTTAAATTTAAACATGGGGAGTCATCTGCAGCATCCCTTTTAGAGAGGCAGGTATTAAAATTAAGAGACGAACATTCTAAGCTAATAGATATGCTTTCAGGCTTTGTTGATACTGCATCTGAAAATGAAGATTTATTCTTGAAATCAAAAAAGTTAACTTTAGATTTAATAAATTGCTCCAACAAAAAAGAAGTTTCCTCATTAATAGAAGATGATCTTCGCAATAGCTTTGGGGTTAATGAGTGTTTCTTGTCTTTTTATGAGAATCATGAAATTGAAGAGCTGGAAAAGAATTCTTCTTTATCCTTCCATAAAGGCTCTATTCATTGTGGACCCTTATCTAAAGAGAAAATAAAACTCTTTTTTGAAAATAAAGAAATTGCATCAATTGTAATAGCTGTTTTGATTGTAAATAATCAAATTGGGTTATTGAAAATTGGTAGTTATGACAGAGCTAAATATTTAGGAGATGAGGACACAACTTTTATAGAATACATAAGAGATATTGTTGAGGCTAAATTATCCTCTTTGTCATAAATGGCTAAAACTAGTTTTTTAGATCTCGAAATTCAAAATTACATAAGTTATCTTAAAGAAATTAGAAATATGTCTGCTAATACTTGTGTTTCATACAATAGAGATCTTAAAAAATTATCATCTTATTTTGATAGCCTTCAAATAAGTGAAATTGATCAAGTTAACGAAGCAATATGCTCAGGCTGGATTGGGTACTTATTTAATAAAGGCGTTTCTCCAAGAAGCATTCAAAGACACATATCCTCTGCAAAAGGATTGTTTAAATTCCTTAAAAAGAATGAGTTGATAACATCATCGCCCTTTGAGCTTATACAAGCACCTAAATCCAAAAATTATCTTCCGGATGTTTTATCACCAGAACAGGTTGACAGATTGTTACAGTTCAAGCCCCAATCCGTAATTGACATAAGAGATCTTGCTATTGTTGAGCTTATTTACTCATCTGGACTAAGGGTTTCTGAATTAGCAAACATCAATCTAAAGGATTTTGAAGAAGATTTCACATTTTTACGAGTCCTTGGTAAAGGCTCTAAAACTCGCCTTGTTCCTATAGGGACTTTTGCAAAAAATGCGGTAAAAAATTGGCTTAAAGAAAAGTCAAAGCATGCGCTTTCATCAGAAGCATTATTTGTAAATTTAAAAAATAAACGGCTTTCGGTCAGAAGTGTTCAGTTGAGACTAAAAAAAATGGCTACGAAACAGGGACTGCCACCAATTCATCCTCATATGCTAAGACATAGTTTTGCAACCCATATGCTAGAATCAAGTGGCGACTTAAGATCTGTTCAAGAGTTGCTTGGTCATTCCTCACTATCAACAACTCAGATCTATACAAAGCTTGATTATCAATACTTGGCAAACATATATGAAAAATCACATCCTAGAGCAAAAAAATGAGAGATATAAAACTGATTACTTTTGATTTAGATGATACTTTTTGGGATATTGGGCCGCCAATCATCAAAGCTGAAAAAGAAACTCGGCACTGGTTAAACGAAAAAGTGCCTGAGATTAATTGGGGCGACTTTAATGATTTTGTTGATCTTAGAAACCAATTAATTAGAAAAAATTCATCGCTAGAGTGGGATATTAGCGAATTAAGAAAAGAATTTTATAAACATAAACTAAATGAGGTTTTAGATGATTCAGCTGAAGTGGATAATCTAGTAAAACAAGCATACAAAATATTCATTCAAAAACGTCATGATCTCAAACTATATGATGGTCTAGTTGATTGTATAAAAAGCCTTTCAAAAAGATTTATGTTGGGTATTTTAACCAATGGTAATGCTGATATTAATAATTTTTCAATTGGGAAAGATTTTTCTTTCTCTATCTCTTCACTGGACGTAAAAAGTAATAAACCTAATATTGGTCATTTTGATCGAGCATTAGAATTATCTGGTTTTTCTGCAAGTGAAAGTTTGCATATTGGCGATCATCAAATCAATGATATGCTGGGAGCTCATGATGCAGGATTTTCATATATTTGGTTTAATAATAATAATGCTATATGGAGCCAAAAAATTGCTAAGCCTAAAGAATTTTCGGACTGGAGTTTATTTGAGGAATTAATAAATAAATGAGTGATAAAGATTTGATTTATGAGGCTATTGTTAGCATCCTTGATAAGGAATTAAAAAAACTCCATATCAGCATGCCTTCAGGTATAAGCGAACACATAGAAAAAAAAGTAAAGCCACAAATTGATGCTCTTATTGAATCACAAGGTTATGTTTCAAAACAAAAGTATGAACTAACAACCAAGCTTATTAAGGATTTAGAGAAAAGAATTATTGAGCTAGAAAAAGATTTATAAAGTTACAATATATTTAGATAGCTCTTTGATGTCTTTTTCAGATAAAGCAGCAGCCTGAGAGTACATTAGTACGCTTTGCGGGCCTCTAGGAATTTGATTTTTATATTCTAATAAGGCTGTTTCGATATATTCTACCGTTGTTCCTCTTAAAGAAGGGCCAACACCACCTTCGCCCTTTGCTCCATGACAGGCAACACAACCTGCATATAATTTAGAAGAAGCTGATCCAGCTATATCAGTGCTACTTGAAACAGATGCGGCTCCACACTCAGCTCCCTCTACACAGATATTTGCTGCAATGTGTATCCTCTTTATAACTTCATCTTCATATTTCTTACCATTAAATAAAAAAATTAAAGTTAAAGGGAGGATGAGTAGTAAATATTTTTTCTTGTTCATAATTTGATGCGTATTATATGTTGATAATAAAAAAGTTTCTACGAGTATGGCTTTTGAAGCTCAATTACATAATCAAGCACTTCAAAAAACTCTTCAAAACTTCTTTTTGGGCTGATTATATATTTTCCATCAACTATAACAGTAGGTGTTGATTGAACCTGTAACTGCCTTATGGTTTTATTAGCTCTCTCAACTCTCTGCTTAATTGAAAATGAATTTATATATTGAGTTGTTTTTTCTTTATCAACTCCAAATTTTTTGAGAAAGTCCTGAATTTGTCTTGGGCTCCTAAGCATTTTTCTTTCTTTATGTATTTGTAAGAAGACTGAGGACTGAACATCAGATCCAAGGCCTAATGCTTCAATTGTGTAGAATAATGCAGCTTGATTTCTTGCTGTTTCGTGCCATGTAACAGGCATTTTTGAAAATTTAATTGTATTGTCTTGTTTTATGCTCCATGCATTAATGGCTGGGTAAAAATTGTAACAAGCTGCGCACTCATACCAAAATACCTCAGTAACCTCTACCACTCCATCTTTTTTTACTGGTAAAGGGCTGCTAACTAAACGATAGTCAACGCCTTGACGAAAGTCAGCTGAAATAAAGCTAGAAAATAATAAAGGTATAACAATTAATAGCTTCTTTATCTTCATTTATATAATCCATGCATGTAATTTGATAATGCATCAATTTCATTATCAGTTAAATTTTGAGCAACGGCTTGCATTACTGTTGCATAGTCTCCATTATTTCTTTCACCTGATCTATATGCCATAAGAGTTGATTTAAGGTAACCATATTGTTGTCCTGCAACTGAAGGGAATCCTGCTAAATTATTTCCATCACCATATACTGAATGGCATGCTGTACAAGCAGGGATACCTCTTTTAATATCACCACTTCTATATAGACTCTCTCCAAGTGCTAAAAGTTCAGCATCATTTTTTGCCCTACCAATATTTGAAGGCCCAGATGCATAAAAAGCAGCTATGTCTTTTAGCTCTTTATCACTTAATGAGTTTAAATATGGTATTACCGCCATCATGAGCGCATTCTCTCTTTCACCATCTTTAAAATAGTTTAATTGTGCAAGTAAATACTTCTCACTTTGACCTGCTAAATTAGGCCAATCAGTATTGATGCTATTGCCATCACCACCATGGCATGCAGAACATGTTGCTACTAGGGTTGAACCATTAGAAGCATCTCCTGGAGCATACACCTCTGGCATTGCTATCTCATCTGCTGCAAAAGTAGCTATTGAGATTGTTGTAAATAATATAAAAATCTTTTTCATTGATAAAAGTACGAATATAAAGAAAGTGTATTATAAACAAAGGTTGATATGATATAAACGTTTAAATGAAAAACCTTTTTAAAAATACAGAATTCATGATGGGGGTAACTAAATACAGAAACCTACCTGATGATATGGGCACAGAAATATTGCTTTCTGGGAGATCAAATGCTGGAAAGTCGAGTGCACTCAATGCTCTAACTGAAAATACTAAGCTAGCAAGGATAAGTAAGACACCAGGCAGAACAACAGAAATTAATTTTTTTAAAGTCAATGATGGTCTTAAGTTGGTTGATTTACCTGGATATGGTTTTGCTAAATCTGCAAAATCTCAAAAAAAAGACTGGGGGCCATTATTAAGAGATTATTTTAAAAAAAGGAAAGCTTTAAAAGCTGTAATTATCTTTATGGATATTCGTCATCCCTTAAAAGATAGCGACATTGAAATGATAAAGCTCTGTTCAAAATCTAATGTTGATTTTATTCCTGTACTCACAAAAAGCGATAAGCTATCAAATAATAAAATTGTAAATAGCATCAAAGATGTGAATAAAAGATTGATTGGTTGCGAAGCTATTGCAATATCAGCAAAAGATCAAAAAGGCATTGAGCTCCTTTCAAAAGAAATTATGAAATATTGCAGTGCTTGAGTATCAAAAACAAAATTGTGAGCTGACTCTCAAAGAGGGGGTAAGTATTTATCACAGCTCATTCCCTGATGGCAAAGAAATATATAAAGATAAGTCTGAAAAGAAAATCTGGCGTTACCATGATGCTACTCATGTTATTTTTGGTATGGATGTTTCGCTGGAGGAAGAAGCTATTCTAGATACATGGGCTATATGGGGTACAGATTTTACACTCATACAAGCTTTGTCTTACTATAAGCTTCCTGAGCTGAAAGAGTTACAAGACAAACTTCTTTCTGAAGTAAAAGTATCAGGGTTCCTTAAATTATATAAAAATGTTTTCAAAACGAAGGTTAAAGTGTTAAGGAAAGTCTGGAAAATGAAAAAAAAGTGGCCTTATCAGTTCCCAAATGAATTCTATGATAGAAAGATTAGCGACCTAAGAAAAGAATATGGTATTAGTATCTTAAAACCAGAAGAGAAAGAATTTCAAAAGTTAATGTGGTCTGGGGTTATTGAAGATAGCTAGATATTCTTTGTACATAATTATCTATAAATTCCCTTTGATGGTCTGAATTTGAATATTTATATGCTTGATTCAAATAGTATGCTGTATTGAAAATATCGCCTTTATTTGCAAAAACTAAAGCAAAGTATAAATATGAATTGTTAAACAAATCATTATATATGCCATCATTTATATCAAGATATTCAAAAAAAGATTTTTCAAAATCTGCTATCTCGTCATACAAGCTTAGTTGATATAACGATTCAAGATAAATTATGGCTGAAGTGATTCCAATTTCAAAAGGCACATTAGGGTTTTTAGATTTTGCGTATTCGATATAATTTAAAATATTCTCTCTGGCCTCTTTAAAGTTTTTAAGATTAAGCTCTGCCTGAGCAATGAGCACATAAAATAGCTCATCATATTTTAAATTTTTAGTGGCAAGGGCCTTGCCTTCCTCATGTTTACCAGTCTTTATATTTCTGTCTGCCTCAATAAAGTCTTGAAACTTATTTTTTTTAACATCTAATGGGGCTTTGCCATCTTTGCTCATTTTATAGGTAAATCTATGAGCTGAATCTAGCATATCAATGTTTTGATTATCATATTTTGCAGGCATATAAGATAATTGGCGAGCAGCATTTAATGCTGAAGCATTGAAAATACTACAATTATTTAAATCACTAAAAACATATGTGAAGCGACCGCAGACTGACTCTTTAATTTTATGATTAATTGTTTTGCCCTCTTTAGAAATATCAAATGAAACAATTACATATCCCTCCATTCCTCTTTGTCGTGCAGCCTCTGGAT
Organism: uncultured SAR86 cluster bacterium; assembly: GCA_902559885.1. Taxonomy (GTDB): domain Bacteria; phylum Pseudomonadota; class Gammaproteobacteria; order Magnimaribacterales; family D2472; genus CACEJU01. Next base: position 55,087 of record CACEJU010000001.1, read on the forward strand.
ATCTAACTTTTGGTGTATAGGATCTTACTGGGGACTCAAAGTCTTTAATTAAATCTGTTATTTTTAATTTTTTGTCATATAAAGAATAATAAGCATTTGAAAAATTCTTGTTTATTTCACATTTAGTATAAATTTTTTTTTCATTTTTTAGGCCTTCATTATCTATACACTCTTGAAACATTTCTTTTTCATTTTCGTATGTCATAACAAAGTAGTTTCGAAGTGTAGAGTTTGTATATGCCTCTATATTTTGAATAAAAAAAAGAACCAGTAATAAAGAAATAAAATTTTTCATATCTTTATAATGTATATATTTACTATTAAATAAAAAATAGAATTTACATATAAAAATACATATTATTAATATATCTAAAAAACTAAGGTAACTCTAATGCTTAAAAATAAATCTATATTTTTTCTGGTTGGTCTTTTGGCTGTTTCATGTTCAGATCCTAGCTTAAATAAGCCACTGACACACTCAGATGACCTGGTAGAGGTCATACATGGCAAAAGTATTGCAGATCCATATAGGTGGCTGGAAGATTTTACTTCTGATAAAGCTAAGTCATGGGAAGATAAGCAAAATAAATATACTAATACATTTATAGAATCAACAAAATATAAAAAACTTATTAGTAAAAACTTAGAAAAAGTATGGAATGGAGAATCAGTAGGAATGCCATTTAAGAACAACGAAAATACTTTTTATTACTATAATCAAGGCCCATGGCAACACTCTAAATTAATGATTAGGCGCTGTGAAGATTGTGCTGATGAGGTTTTGATTGATCCAAATAAATTTTCTGAAGATGGGACTATTTCTCTAGGGGGGATAAGCATAAGTCCTGATGGTAATATAATCGCTTATTCTCTTTCTGATGGTGGTTCTGATTGGAGAAAATGGAAATTTCTTAATATCAATAATGGTGAAATTTTAGAGGATACTTTAAATTGGTCAAAATTCTCTGGTGCAGTATGGGAACCAGATAGCTCAGGAGTATATTATCAAAAGTATGAGGAGCCGGCAGGTGAGCTTTTAGCCGAGCTAAATGAACTGCCTAAACTAATGTTCCATAAAATTGGCGACCCGCAAAATTTGGACACTGTGGTTTATGAAAATCCTGATCAGCCAAGGTGGGGTTGGTCAATATCAATTTCAGAAGATGGTAACAATAAAATTCTATCAATCAGTGATGGCACAGAAGAAAAAAATAGAATTTATATAAAAACTAAAGATGTCGATGTATTTATTCCGGTCATTGATGATCTTATTGGAGAATTTACGTATATAACAAGCAAGGATAGTTTTTTGTATTTTTATTCAACCCATGATGCTCCTAATGGAAAAATAATATCATTGGATATTAAAGACAGTTCCTTTGTATGGAACGATGTTGTTAATGAATCCTCTATGCCCATTAGATCAGCAAATATTCTTAATAATAAAATTATTGTTACATACTTAAAAGATACTTTATCTGACATTAATATTTTCAATTTAAATGGAGAGTTTGAAAAAAATATTGATTTGGGGCTTCAAGGAACTTTTTCTGGTTTTGGTGGCGGCATTGATGATACTGAAACTTACTTTAGTTTTTCAAACTATATTACTCCTACAAAAATTTATAAGTTTAATTTGATTGACTATACCTATGATTTATTTTGGGAAGAAAAGCTTGATGGTTTTGATTCTAACAACTACTCAACAGATCTTAAATTTTATGAGTCTAAAGATGGCACTAAAATTCCTGTTCATGTAAGTCATAAAACAGGTATAAAAATAAATGCTGCAACACCTGTTTTATTATATGGATACGGTGGTTTTGATATTTCTATCTTGCCAGGCTTTAGTAAAAGATTTTTAGCCTGGATGAATCAAGGAGGAGTTGTTGCAGTGGCTAGCATAAGAGGTGGCTCAGAATATGGAGCAAAATGGCATGAAGATGGAATGCTGTTTAATAAACAAAATGTCTTTGATGATTTTGCATATGCAGCAAAATTTTTACATGAAAATAATATTGGTTCTCCAAATTCAACAGCAATTCAAGGTGGTTCAAATGGAGGACTTTTAGTTGCTGCAACCATGCTTCAAAATCCAGATTTATTTAAAGTTGCTATTCCTGCAGTCGGCGTTTTAGATATGTTGAGGTTTCATAAATTTACAATTGGCTGGGCATGGACAAGTGATTACGGGTCTCCAGAAATAAAAGATGAGTTTTTGAATTTACTTGCCTATTCTCCCTATCATAATGTTGTTGATGGTGAGTGTTATCCGACTACTCTTATTACAACATCTAATAGAGATGATAGAGTGGTTCCTTCTCATTCTTATAAATTTGCTGCAAGGCTCCAAAAAGCTCAAGCTTGTGATAATCCAATTTTAATCAGGATAGAAGATAGAGCTGGTCATGGCGCAGGCACTCCGAAATATAAAAGAATAAATCAGATTGCTGAAGTATATGGTTTTGCTCTAGATGAAATATTAAATTAATGAGCGTCGTTCCAGTTCCCTGCAGCTTGAGCCTCAACAATTAATGGAACATCAATACTGACTGCATTTTCCATATGGGTTTTAATAGCTTTAATTGCATCTTTTTCTAGATCTTTACTTACTTCAAAGATAAGTTCATCGTGAACCTGCATTATCATCTTTAACTCTGGCATTTCATCTTTTATAAATAGGTCAACATCTATCATTGCTTTTTTGATTATGTCTGCTGCTGAACCCTGAAGGGGTGCATTAATGGCAGCCCTTTCTGCTGCTTGTCTTCTTAGACCATTACCAGAATTTATTTCTTTAACATATAGCCTTCTTCCCATAATGGTTTCGACATACTCTTTTTGTTTTGCAGATTGTCTAATATTTTCCATATAAGTTTTTACACCGGTATATCTTTCAAAATAAGTATCCAAATATTGCTGTGCTTCTGCTCGAGAAATATCTAGCTGTCTTGTAAGACCGAAAGCGGTCATGCCATACATTAGACCAAAATTTATTGCCTTTGCGCTTCTTCTTTGGTCTATTGAAACTTCCTTAAGATCAACGCCAAAAACTTCTGCCGCTGTTGAGCTATGCACGTCAATATTGTTTGTAAATGCATTCAAGAGATTTTTATCTTTGGATAGGTGCGCCATTATTCTTAATTCGATTTGAGAATAATCTGCAGCTATTAGTGTGTTTCCTTGCTCAGGAACAAAAGCTTCTCTTATTTTTCTGCCTTCAGCTGTTTTTATCGGTATGTTCTGAAGATTTGGCTCTGTTGATGAAAGTCTTCCTGTTGATGTGATTGCTTGATGATATGAGGTATGTATTCTTAAGGATTTTGGATTTTCTAGTGCTACAAGACTATCAGTATAGGTTGATTTTAATTTTGCCAGCGATCTATATTCTAATATTACTTTTGGAAGCTCGTATTCCTCTGCAAGCCTTTTCAGGGTTTCTTCGTTTGTAGATGGCTGTCCTTTGGGAGTCTTTTTTAGAATTGGTAAGCCTTGTTCCTCATATAAGATTTCTAATAATTGTTTTGGTGAATCTAGATTGAATTCTCTACCTGAGATTTTATAAGCCTGTTTAGATAAGACATCTATTTTTTTTCCGAGTTCTTTTGAGTAATCAGTAAGTTGTTTTTTGTCTACCTTTGCGCCATTACTTTCTATCCTTGAAAGAACTCTTGCCAGAGGATACTCCAAAGATTCTAGTAGGTGCTTTAGTTCTTTTTTTGAATCAAGCAAGTTATCTAGATGATAGAAAAGCCTTAGAGTTATATCTGCATCTTCAGCAGCATATTCACAAGCAATAGCTAACTCAACTTTGTCAAAACTAATTTGCTTGGATGCCGTACCGGTTACATCTGTATATTTTATTGTTGTTTCACCTAAGTAGAATTCTGCTAGCCTATCTAGACTATGACGTGTGGCAGTGCTGTCATAGACATATGACATAAGCATAGTATCTGCTTTAAAGTCAGTAATTTTTATCCCATGTCTTTTTAGAACAGGGATGTCAAATTTTAAGTTTTGCCCGACAATTTTTGATTGATTTTCTTCTATAACTTTTCCAAGTTCATTTTTGACTATTTCCAAATCTAGCTGATCTGGGCACCCTTCATATGAGTGAGCAATTGGTATATAACAAGCCATATTTCCTTCAACAGCAAGAGAAATTCCAACTAAATTAGACGATAAGATATCTAGAGAATCTGTTTCTGTATCAATAGCAAATGCATTAGATTTCTTTATTAGGTCGGCCCATTTCTCAAGTCCATTTTTATCTGTTATCAATTCATAATTTTTATTTACCTTTTGAGGTTTGCTTTCCTCTTTTTTGGGTGTAGAGCCTCTAAACTCTAGATCGCTAAAAATTCTATTTAGTTCCTCTTCGTCACCTTTTGCATCTAGAATTTCTTGAAATGATTTGCCTAAGTCTACATCATCTTTGAGGGATACTAATTCAATATTGCGTGCTAGTGATCCTGAGAACTCTCTTAAATTATCGCCTACAACACCTTTAATATCATTTTGATTTTTAATAATATTTTCAATATCCCCATAAGTTAAAAGCCATTTGGCTGCTGTCTTTGGTCCAACCTTTGGAACGCCTGGAATATTATCTGAACTATCTCCTGTCAAAGCTAATAAGTCTCTAACTTGGTTTGGTTTAACTCCAAATTTTTCTTCTACTTTTTCCTCATCAAAAATTTTATGCTTCATTGTATCCATCATAGTTATATGCGGATCTTCAACCAATTGCATGAGATCTTTATCAAGAGAAGAAATTACAGCTTTATATTTTTCTTTCTTTGCAGTTTGAACGAGCGTTGCTATAACATCGTCTGCCTCAACGCCTGAAATTTCAATCAGCGGAAAACCAATAGCGCTACAAATATCTTTTACTGGTTGAAGCTGAGACCTTAATTCATCTGGCATTGGTGGTCTATTTTGTTTATATTCTTTATAAATATCGTTCCTGAAAGTTTTACCTTTTGCATCGAATACAACAATAATTGGAGAGCCCTCACTTTCTTTCTTTAGATTCATCAACATATTTGTGACACCTTTAATTGCGCCAGTTGGTCTGCCATCAGAGGTTGTTAACGGTGGCAATGCATGAAAAGCTCTGTAGAGATATGAAGACCCATCAATTATAAAAATTCTATTTTTCATTTATTTATTTGTTATTTTTTTTCATCTAATTATTGATACTATATGATCAGATGATAAATATTATTAAAACACTTTATCTAAAGTATTTCGAATTAACTTCAGCAATATGTGCAACATTAATTATAGTGCTCGCAATTTTGATGGAAAAGCTATTGTATTTAAATGCATGTAACTTATGTATTCTTGCAAGATTTGCATTTGTAGGAATAGCGCTTGTTTCATTTTCTGCTCATTTCTTTAAAAAATATCAACTTGCTCACAAGTTATTTAACATATTTTTTTCTCTTAGCGGTCTTGTGTTTATGGGCAGACAGATCATGCTTCAAAACCTTCCTGAAGAAGAAGTAATGATGTTAGAGGGTTGTGGCTTGCCTTTATTTACTACATTTGAATACTATGGTGTATTTAATGGCATCGTGATGGCTCTTAAGGGTGGATCGAGCTGTGCAAAGATTGATTGGGAGTTTATTTTTAATTTTGCAGAATGGGGTTTTTTGTTTTTTAGCATTTATTTAATTACAAACCTACATAAAATCTTCTCAAAATAACATTAAATTGTAATAAAACTACAAAAGTAACCCTCTAAAATAGGCATAAATAAAGGTTTTTTTATTGAATTGACAAAAAAATAACAATATTTTTTACTTCACTACATAAGCTAATTTATTAATGTAGATAAATGTAAATTTTATACATATAATTTTATAAGTAAGAAATAAGAATGAATCACGCTACAAACCTTTCCAATCAAGAATTAATTTCAGAGGCACTTAAAAATAATGAAGGTGTATTGGCAGCAAATGGTGCTTTAAGCACAATTACGGGTCTTAGAACTGGAAGGAGCCCAAATGATAGGTTTATTGTTAAAGAAAGTTCTACTGAAGAGCAAATTGATTGGGGTGATATCAACAAACCCTTTGAAGAAGATAAATTTTATGCCCTTTGGAACAAAGTTTCAGGCCATCTAAGTAATAAAAAAACTTATACAACAAATGTTCATGTTGGATCAAATGATGATCATTACTTGCCTGTAAAAGTAACAACTGAAACTGCTTGGCATAGTTTGTTTTCTAAACTTATATTTGTAGTTCCTCAGATATATAACCCTTCTAATAAAAAGGAATGGGAAATACTAAGTGCAGCAAATTTTGAATGTATACCAGAGGTTGATGGAACCTATTCAGATGGTTGTGTTGTCATAAACTTTAAAGAACAAAAGGTTATTTTAGCTGGAATGAAATATGCAGGGGAGATGAAGAAATCAATGTTCTCAGTTCAAAATTTTTTACTTCCTGCGAAAGATGTTTTACCAATGCATTGTTCAGCAAATGTGAATTCACAAGGAAAAGTATCTCTTTTCTTTGGTTTATCAGGAACTGGAAAAACAACACTATCAGCTGATCCATCATGTTTTTTAATTGGCGATGATGAGCATGGCTGGGGTGATGGTTCCGTTTTCAATTTTGAGGGTGGTTGTTATGCCAAAACCATTGATCTATCTCAAGAAAATGAACCAGTTATATATAACGCTATTAAATCGGGAAGCATTATAGAAAATGTATATTTAGACTCTAATGGCAAGCCAGACTATACAAATACCTCATTATCAGAAAATGGAAGATGCTGTTATCCAAGAAACCACATAGAAGATGCTGTTCCTGAAAATTCTGCTGGGGAGCCTGAGACAGTAATATTTTTAACATGTGATTTAACAGGCTTAATACCACCTGTTTCAATTTTAAGTAAAGAAGCTGCCGCTTATCATTTTCTAAGCGGATACACTGCAAAGGTAGGCTCAACTGAGATAGGCTCTACTTCTGAAATAGAATCTACTTTTTCTACCTGTTTTGGTGCTCCGTTTTTTCCTAGACCAGCTGGGGTATATGCCGATTTGCTTATTAAACGGATTGAAGCATTTGATGCGAAAGTATTTTTAGTCAATACCGGTTGGACTGGTGGTCCGCACGGAACAGGAAAAAGATTCTCAATACCTACAACCAGAAGAGTAGTTAATGCTATTCAAAATGGTGAGCTTGATAATGTTGAAACTAAATTTATTGAAGGTCTTAATCTAAACGTACCAGTACATGTAGAGGGTGTTGCTCCAGAATTGCTAACACCTAAAGAGACATGGGATAATAAAGAAGCATATGAAGATTATCTCAAAGACTTGGTACAAAAATTTCAAGACAATATTAAAAAATTTGATATTAGAGAAGAAATCATTAAAGCCGGTCCCGGTTTTTAATGCCTGAAGATTCATTACGACTAAAACTCAACCAACTCAAAAACAAAGGTTTTTTTGAAGATCTAGTTGTGCTTAGGGGAATAGAAAAAGAATCATTGAGAGTTGATGGGAGTGGAGTAATTAGCACCAAAGATCACCCTGAGTCATTAGGTTCTAAATACACCAATCCTGAAATTACTATTGATTTTGCCGAATCCCAAATAGAGTTGGTGTCGCCTATTTTTGATTCTGCTAAAAACATGATTGCCTATCTTGAAGAACTGCATGCATTTGTTTTAAACAACCTTGAAGAAGATGAAAGCTTATGGCCTCTTTCGATGCCTCCCAGAGTTACAGATACATCTTCCATACAAATAGGTAAATGGCCCCTAACAAATAATGGAAAACTAAAAGAGTTATACAGAGTTGGTCTTGCTAATCGTCATGGCAAAATTATGCAATGTGTTTCCGGTATTCATTATAATTTTTCAATAGACTCAAAAAGTCTAAAAATTTTAAATCCAAGCCCATCAAATGCATATCTAGGATTGATAAGAAATTTTAAAAGAATTTTTTGGCTTGTATTGACTGAGTTTGGAGCTTCGCAGGTTATAGATAAATCTTATCCTAGCAATATAGAAATGAGCAAACTAAATTCTTCAGACCTTTATTTAAAAGACGCTACTTCGCTTAGAATGAGTAATATTGGATATGTGAGTTCAGCTCAAGCAGACTTGAACCTTGACTATAATTCTCTTGAAGGATTTCTAAAAATACTAAAAGACGCCCTATTAAGACCTTACGCTGATTACACACAGATAGATGATAACAATCAATCAAATAAAAGACTGCAAATCTCGGATTCAATAATACAAATTGAAAATGAGTTATATGATTCTATTAGACCAAAAAGATCGCTTGAAAAAAATTATAGGCCTTATGAGCTTTTAAAAAATAAAGGTATAGAGTATGTCGAAGTTAGAGGTATAGATCTTGATCCAAATAGCCCAACTGGGATTGATATAAATAAAGCCTTATTAATAGAGTTGATTTTGCTTTATTGCCTGATTAATGAAAGTCCTTTTATTGATTCAGATGAAAAAAAATTAATTGCATTAAATGAATCAGAGGCTATTTTTAATGGCAAAAATAAAGATGCTGCAATACACATAGAAAACAAAAGCATTAATATGAATGATATAAAAAGAAATATTTTTGATGACCTTGAGTTGCTAGCAGAGTATTTAAAGAATGAAGATTATAAAAAAGCTATTCGATCTCATAGAACGGCTGTTGCTGAACTTCAATCAGATATTATTAATTCAAGCAATTTAACATTTCATGAATATGGACTTGAATTAATAGATAAGCACTCATCTTTAAAAAATAAATTTTCTTCAAAGGATTTAATGCCATATAAATCGAGAGCTCTTGAATCATTAGAAAAGTTAAATAATATAAATTATGATGAGGGAATTAATTTTGATAACTTTTTAATAGACTTTAACTCAAAACTTAATAATTAATAATATAAAGGAGAGGTATTATGAAGGCATTGCAGTGTATTGAGCTTGGCGGGCCAGAAAAACTAGTAGTTAATGAGATTGAGGATCCAAAAATTCAACCAGGCCATATAATTATTGATGTAAAAGCGGCAAGTGTTAACTTTCCTGATGTATTAATGATCCAAGGTTTATATCAGTTCCAGCCTCCTATGCCATTTATTCCAGGTGGTGAGTCAGCCGGTATCGTTTCAGAGGTTGCAGATGATGTTCAGAACTTTAAAGTAGGTGATAAAGTTTTTGCTATGAGTGGTACTGGTGCATTTGCTGAGAAAATCCTTGCACATGAAGCTAGTGTAATGCTTATTCCAGAATCTATGAATTATGATTCGGCTGCTGCCCTATCTATGACATATGGAACATCATTATATGCTCTTAAGCAAAGGGCTAAATTAAAAGCTGGGGAGACGCTTTTAGTTTTAGGTGCAGCTGGAGGAGTTGGCCTTGCTGCAGTTGAGCTAGGCAAAGAAATGGGCGCTAAAGTTATTGCAGCTGCATCAACTCAAGAAAAAGTTGATCTTGCTAAAAAACATGGAGCTGATGAGGGTTTTGTTTATCCAAGTGGCAAGTTAGATAAAGATCAACAGAAAGAATTGTCAAAAACTATTAAGGAGTTAACCAATGGTCTTGGTGCAAATGTAGTGTACGATCCAGTTGGTGACAATTATGCTGAGCCTTGCTTGCGATCAACTGCTTGGGATGGAAGATATTTGGTTATTGGATTTGCTGCTGGTGAAATTCCAAAAATTCCACTAAATCTAGCGCTATTGAAGGGGTGTAAAATTGTTGGGGTTTTTTGGGGCGCATGGGTAGGACTTGATCCTGACGGAAATAAAGAAAATTTTAAAGAATTATTTGAAATGCATGCAGATGGAAAAATAAACCCTGAGGTCTCAGATGCATTTGATTTGGATAATGGAGCAGAAGCCATTAATCATCTTGCAAGCAGGAAAGCCAAAGGCAAGGTAATTATCAAGATCTAAAATATGTCTATAACAAAAGCTGACGATTATCCGATACATCAAATCTCTAAACCTGTTTCAGAGGTTGGATCAGAAAGAAATTTTTATGATCGTTATTTTTTTAATGGGTACTCAAAAAATGATGATATATATTTTGGTGCGGTCCTCTGTGTCTATCCAAATTTAAATATCATGGATGGCTCATTTACGCTTGCCTATAAAGGCAAACAATATAATTCAAGAGCCTCAAGAATTTTGAACTTAGAGAGACTGGAAACTGAGGTTGGTCAACTAAAGGTTGAAGTAATTAAGCCATTAAAAAAACTCAAAGTTTCTTTGAATGATATAGAAAATAATTTTGAAGCTGACCTGACAATAACTGGAAAGTTTGAACCAATGAGGGAGCCTCAAATGCAATTATATGATGGCCCAAGGTTAATCATGGATACATGCAGACTAACACAACAAGGCTCATGGTCAGGTTTTATAAAAATAAATGGTGAAAAAATAGATGTTAACGAAAAAGATTTTGTTGGGACAAGAGATAGATCTTGGGGAGTAAGGCCTGTTGGTGCATATGACAGTCAACCGGTTGCGCCTTTTAATATGCCACAGTTTTATTGGCTATGGGCACCCTTTCATTTTGATAATATTGCCGCACATGTTTACTTTATTGATAAAGCCAATGGCTTATCAGATACGGTTTTAGGAGTAATACAAGGCCCTGATTACAAAAATGAATTTGAATTACATAATGTAGAGAAAAAAGTATCTTACGCTCCAAAATCAAGAAGAATTGAATCAATGATAATTAGTGCTTTAGATAAAAATGGTAATAACATTGAAATGACTATTGATTGTGGTACCAAAGTCTTTATGTGTGGACTTGGTTACATGCATCCTGAATGGGGTCATGGTCATAATAAAGGTGATTTTGCTAAACATTTTGATGAGTATAATCTTAATGAAGATCCTGGAGATCCTCCATATCTTCATATTCAGGCACTTTCAAATGCTGTATTGAAAATAGCTGATAAAACTTATCATGGAAGAGGAGTCCTGGAGCAACTCATTCTTGGTGCTCATGAGCCTAGTGGCTTTGTTGATCTTTTTGATAAACCTTAATGTCAGTATCAACTGATAAAAATTTTAAGAGTAAGCTTTCAAAGCTTAAGGCATGGTTAATAGAAATTTATGGTGATTGCGAGATTATTCCGCATGCGAACTCCATTGCTTCAGGTTTTTCTAACGAAACATTTGTGTTTGATGTTAGTGGAGAAAATGTAACTGAGAGTTTTGTACTAAGGCTTCGCCCAACTGGCTATCAAGTTTTTCCAGATTATGATTTAAAACAACAAGCCTCGATAATGAAGCTCTTAAGATCAAAAGGACTACCTACACCTGAAATAATATTTGAAAATTACAATGATGATATTTTAGGCTCAGAATTTTATATTATGAGATGTATTGATGGAGAAGCGCCCTCTGATAATCCACCACACCACATGGACCCAAATGGAATGATGGGAAGGGGTTCTCCAGATCAAAGATTTTCAGTCTGGTCAGAATGGGTAAAGAATCTAACTGAATTACATAGCCTAGATCTTACGCCTAATGAACTCCTAGAATGTGGCTTTAAAAAAGAAGATAATCTGCTCACCAAAGATTTAGATTACTATAAAAAATTTCTAGATTGGGGTATGGAAAACCAAGAACATCCTGCCTGCTCAGAGGCTTATGAATGGTTAGTTGCTAATAAACCAAGCATACAGAAAACAACCTTATGCTGGGGTGATTCAAGAATTGGTAATGTCTTGTATAAAAATTACAAAGCTACGGCTCTGCTTGATTGGGAAATGGCAGGGCTTGGAGATCCGTTGATGGATCTTGCATGGGGTTTTGCAGTAGATGAATGCAATAGTTTAGGCTTAGGTGCTCCTAGGCTTGATGGATCTATGGCTCAAAGCAAAGGAGTTGAAATATGGGAGAGCAAAACTGGCTTATCAGCGAATAATATAAACTACTTTAGAATTTTAGCTCTATTTAAATTTTCAGTAATAATGGTAAGGGTTGGTAAAAGATTAATATTTAATAAAATTATGCCTCTTGACTCGGATTTTCATATAAATAATTTTACAACTGAGTATTTAACCAATGAACTTGCAAAAGTTAGAAATCTTTAATTGATGCTTGTAATAGACTGATAGGTCAAAGACAGCCTGGAAGTATCAAAAGGTGGTCTAAAATATCCATATAAATTTGCTTCAGGGTCTATCAATATAATGTTGTTTACATGGTTGTCTAGGTGTTTATTAGAATGATCATTATGATTTGGCATCATATTGTTTATTGCTAGCTGGGTACCAAGACTTAATAACATGGGCCTCTCGCCTCTGACGCCTATAAAATTTTTATTAAACCCTTTTGCGTAATTATCAATGTCTTCTGGTGAGTCTCTTTCTGGGTCTATAGTCACTAGAACCCACTGCTTGTCATTAAGCTTGTAATTTTTTTCATCAAGAACATTAAAAAGTTTTTTAAGCTCGAACATGGTTGTTGGGCACTCATCCGGACATCTTGAAAATCCAAAATACATAACTGTCCACTTTCCATATAAATCAGTTTTGGTAAAAGGCTTATCGCCTGATGTGAAAAGTTCAAAATCTGAAATAGGTTTTGGTTCTTGTAGCATATAAAAACCATTTGATAGCAGCTCACTTGCTGAAAGCACTCTCGGAGTTGTTAATTTATTTACAAATAAAAACATAACAGTTGATATAAATAGAGCTATTAAGAATAGATTTATTTTTATATTTTTTTTCATAATTAGGTTAGATAGTGATCGATTAAAAGGGCTGCGAAAATCAAAAAAATGTAATAAATTGAGTAATTAAAAGTATCCATAGCCACTTTTTCTTCGGAAGAATAAAATAGCTTTAAAGAGTAATACAAAAAAATAACTCCAAGCACTAGAGCTGAAACTAAATATATGTATCCCGACATTAGAACTATGAAAGGTAATATGCTCACTAACAATAATATAATTGTATAAAGTATTATTTGTAATTTGGTGAATTCAACTCCATGAGTTACCGGCATCATTGGTATAGATTCCTTTGCGTACTCCTCTCGTCTATATATTGCCAAAGCCCAAAAATGTGGTGGTGTCCAAATGAATATAATTAAGACAAGCAAAAGTGCATATGGATCAATTGTATTAGTAACGGATGACCAGCCTAGTAGAGGTGGTGCAGCTCCTGCTAAACCCCCAATAACAATATTTTGAGGCGTGGCCCTCTTTAAATAAATAGTATAAATAAACGCATACCCAACAAGCGAGGCTAAGGTCAGATACATGGTTAAAGGATTGATATAAAAATAAAGAACCAAGGAACCAAGCAAGCCTATTATAAAGGCAAAGAATGCTGCATTAGTTGCTGATATTTCACCTTGAGGCAGAGGCCTCTTGTCAGTTCTTTTCATAGAAGCATCAACATTTCTATCAATAATCTGATTTACAGCTGCTGCAGATCCTGCACATAAGCCTATTCCCAATAGTGAACCAAATATTAAAGATACACTTGGAACAGTATCACTAGCTAAAAGAATCCCAACAAGAGCAGTAACTAACATCATATAAACCACATTTGGTTTACAAAGCTGATAGTAGCTCTTTATTCTATTCATTTTTTCCAAGCCAAATAATTAACTGTTATTGTTGCTACAAGCAAAGCAGCGGCAACTAAATTGTGAGCAATAGCTACATACAAAGGCAAAATATATATAACATTAATTATTCCAAGTGAAATTTGAGTTAATAGCAGTATGCCTAGGGTTGATGCCATTGGCGCAGCATTAGAAAACCATAACTTAGATATTAAGATTAAAAAAACTATTGAAACAATTATTGCTGAAACTCTATGAGAGTAATGAATGGTTACTCTGGCATCATTATCAAGCAATCCGTATAAGTAATTTGGACCAACTTCCTGCCAAATATTAAAAGCATTTTTAAAATCAGTATCAGGGAAAAAAGTGCCCTGACAAGTTGGGAAATCAACGCAAGCTAGTGATGCATAATTGGTGCTAGTCCAAACACCGAGAAAAATTTGAAAAATTAAAAAAATAAACGCAACAAAAGATATCTTTTTAAGTTCTGGTACCCTCATGCTATTAACTAGTTCAAAATTACCTGCTTTAAGAAAAATAAAAAAGAATAAACACAGAGTTGTAAATCCACCAAATAAATGAAGCGTAACTATTATTGGGAGCAGCTTTAAGCTCACTGTTAAATAGCCAAATAACCCTTGGCAACAAATAAATATAAGCAGGCCTAAGGACCACCATTTAAGATTTCCAGAATCTTTTGCTCTAAAAGAAATAACCGTTAATGCAATTGCAAATAGCCCTAAAACTGCTGCAAAATATCTATGAACAACCTCTGGTATGGCCTTGTTAATATCGTAAGGAAATTCTGGGAAACGGCTTTCAGCTAGAGCAACCTCAGCTTCAGTTGTAGGAAATACTACAAAACCATAACAACCGGGCCAATCTGGGCACCCTAATCCAGCATCTACTAATCTCGTCCATGCTCCAAGAGCAATAACAACAAATGCAAAAAGAAAACCAAATAATGAAATATTTCTTATATTAGTCATTTATATCAACACCTTTAAGTCTTTTAAAATTAATTTAGGATCAAGCTCCTGATCAAAATACATTACAGCTCTGCCATATGGGTCTATTAAAAATATGGGGTTTGTTTCATTTAAATCAATTCTTGAATTTTTTTGAAGTACGTTTAACAAAACACCGCTCTCATCTCTAAATATATCAACCCTTGGGTAATCATTTCTTATTGTATTAAGATCTGATTCAAGGTTTACGTCGGAATAAAATGCTAATCTTTTAACTCTGTATATGTCCCTATTTAGAGCAACATTAAGCTGACGCATCAAATACAAAGATTTATCCGCTTTTGTTTTTTCTGTTATGTAAACCGCCAATACCCACTTGCCATCATCAAAGCTCAATTGTGATGCGTCATTAGAAATTTTAATATTTTCAAAAGAAAAATATTGATTAAAAAAAACACCATTATTTTTTGTTGCGTCAGGCTTATAACCAAAATAAAAATATAATGATGACGTAGTAATAACTAGTATCGGTGTTAGTAATATAAATGTTAAAAATAATTTATTCTTCATTTTTAAAGCTCGTTAAAATAAACATAAATGTTAAAACTAAAAACATGGTAAACCACTGTGAGGCATATCCATAATGCTTTGATGGCAATATATTGGTTGGAATAATTTCAATATACTCTAGGCTATCAATCATAAGAGGATCGGCTAAGAAGATAAAATCATAAAATTCTATTTCTAGACCTTTTTCAATAGCTTCAATATTACTTGATTGACTTAGATAGGGTTTTGTTTTGGTTATAATCTCATCGCCAAGTACAAGTCCTAGCTCTGGTGAAACTAATATACCTGCTACTTCGAAATCCATTTTTGAAATTGAGACATCAGGGAGCACTTCTCTGGAGGTTTCTCTCTGTACCCAACCTCTGTCAACTAAGATTGGTTCGTTTATACCCTCAACTTTTGCAGGAGTTAAAACTTTATATCCAGGTATACCTTTTAAAATTACATTGTCGATATAGATATTAAAACTATCAAAGAACTCTCCAGAAAGCTTAACCCTATCCCATTTTTTTGGCTCATCATTTATTGCTGAAGCTTCTGCTTTGGATCTTGTTTCAAATTGTTGAAGAAGCTCTGTCTTGCTTATGCCTCTTTCTATTTGCCAAAACCCTAAAGCAATAAATACTATAGAAAAGAACACATAAAAAATTAAAATTTTTAAATTAGGTTTAAAAGTTTTCTTGTTCATAACAATTATGAATTAAAATATAAAGATGCTTAGAACTTTAATTGCTGTTGTCATTATACTTATATTCATTTCATTAATATCTAGCTTGGTATTTCTTCTTAAAGATCAAGGTAAAAAAGATAGCAAAAGAACAGTTTACGGATTAGGCGTAAGAATCTCTTTGGCTGTTATTTTAATTATCTTGGTAGCTTATGGTCTTTATACAGGGGAGCTTGGTAACTCAGTTCCTTGGTAATTAAAGAATATAAACAAATAAAAATAGCATTACCCATACTACATCAACGAAGTGCCAATACCATGATGCAGCTTCAAAACCAAAATGATCATGATCTTCAAAATGATTAAAAAATACTGATCTGCAAAGCATAACGCTAAGCATTACGCCACCCATCATCACATGGAATCCATGGAAACCGGTTAGCATAAAGAAAGTTGATCCGTATATGCCTGAATTAAGTGTTAAACCGTAATGAGCATATGCTTCATAATACTCAGCTGCTTGAAGTCCTACAAATATTAAAGCAAGGCCAACAGTGGCACCCAGCCATCTATTGAATTTTTTTCTATTACCATTTTTTAAACCAAGGTGAGCAATATGAACTGTTACGCTTGAAGATAATAGAACTATTGTGTTCCATAACGGCAGCCATTGGAGTACATTTGACCATCCTGGCCAAGCCATGGATTTATCAGCCATAGCAAATGCTGCATTTTGGTCTGGGGTAGCAATTAATGGCCAAGAAGCTTCAAATCCATTCCATAAATCAACAGCAGCAATTTGAGAGCCTTTTTCTCCTATACCGCCTAGCCACGGAACTGCAAAACTTCTGACATAAAATAATGCTCCAAAAAAAGCTGCAAAAAACATGACTTCAGAAAAAATGAACCATGCCATGCCGTAAACGTAAGATTTTTTTAACTGAGCGCTATCAAGGCCTGCTAAATGCTCTTGTACAACTTTCCTAAACCAAAAGAACAATGTGGCAATGAGTGAAGCAAATCCTGCGTATAAAATATAAGATGATTTACTTCCTTCAACACCTAAATTATTGATGGTGCTAGATGCTCCCATTACTAATAAAAATAATGATACCGCTGCAAAAATAGGTAACCTACTTTGCTCAGGAACATAATAATTCTCAGTGCTCATTTTTTACTCCATACCCATGTTATGATGGGCTAAATCCTCGTTATTATAATCAGTAATGTCAAAAATAGTATATGACATTACGATGCTATTTATTGAATCAGGTAAATCGTTTGAAACCAAAAGCCTAACTGGTAGGTATGCTTCTTCACCTGGCTCTAAAACTTGTTGCTCAAAACAAAAACATTCTAATTTTTTTAGGTAATCGGCAGCATTAGATGGTGCAACGCTTGGTACTGCCTGTGATGTCATGGTTTTGTTGGTAGTATTTTTAACGTAAAAGGTTGTGGTGTAGTATTTTCCCGTTTCAATCTTCATAGATTTTTCAGAAGGATTGAATACCCATGGCATGTTTTCATTATTTGATGAAATAAACTGGAGGGCAAGGGGTCTGCTTTCCCCTTCTATAGATACTTCAGACTCGCTGGCTTGGAAAACTTTTCCATTTAATCCGGTTACTTCACAAAAAACATTATATAAAGGCACTAATGCAAAAGAGAAAAAAAACATCCCAACAACAGCTCCTATTAAGAGCTTTAATGTTTTATTCTTGCCTTGCACTTAATCTACCTTAGGTGGTGTTGAAAATGTATGATACGGAGCAGGTGATGCGACTGTCCACTCAAGTCCTCTTGCGCCTTCCCATACTTGATCAGTAGCCTTCTTGCCACCAATAACTGTTTTGAGAACTATAAATAAAAATAATATTTGTGAAACACCAAATAAAAAGGCTCCAACTGTTGATACCATATTCCAATCAGCAAACTGTAATGCATAGTCTGGATATCTTCTTGGCATTCCTGCTAATCCAATAAAGTGCTGCGGGAAGAAAGTAACATTAACACTAATAAATGATAGCCAAAAATGTAACTGGCCAAGTCTCTCGTCATACATATTTCCAGTCCATTTAGGTATCCAATAATAAACAGCTGCCATAATAGAAAATATAGCTCCTGGAACTAAAACATAATGGAAATGGGCAACAACAAAATATGTATCATGATACTGAAAATCTGCTGGAACAATAGCTAGCATCAACCCAGAAAATCCACCTATTGTAAAAAGGACAACAAAGGCACATGCAAATAACATTGGTGTCTCATAAGTGATTGAACCTTTAAACATTGTGGTAACCCAGTTAAAAACCTTTACCCCTGTTGGAACAGCTATAAGCATTGTTGCCCACATGAAAAATAATTCAGCAGCCAAAGGCATTCCTACAGTAAACATATGATGGGCCCAAACAACAAAAGACAATATCGCAATTGACAGCATTGCCCAAACCATGGATGTGTATCCAAATAGAGGCTTTCTTGCAAATGTTTCAATGATATGAGAAACAATTCCAAAGGCCGGAAGGATCATTATATAAACTTCAGGATGGCCAAAAAACCAGAAGATATGCTGAAATAAAACAGGATCTCCACCACCAGCCGCATTAAAGAAGCTTGTACCAAAGTGGATATCCATAAGCATCATTGTTACGGCTCCAGCCAATACTGGCATTACAGCAATTAATAAATAAGCTGTTATTAACCATGACCAAACAAATAAAGGCATTTTCATTAAAGTAATGCCTGGTGCTCTCATGTTCATTATCGTAACAATAACGTTAATGGCTCCCATAATTGAAGAAGCTCCCATGATATGTACTGAAAATATAAAGAAGGTAACACTAGGCGGCGCGTATGTAGTAGAAAGAGGTGCATAAAAAGTCCAACCAAAGTTTGGAGCTCCTCCTTCCATAAATAGAGACGACAGTAATACAAAAAATGCAAATGGCAAAATCCAAAAACTTAAATTATTCATTCTAGGCAGTGCCATATCAGGCGCACCAATCATCATAGGCACAAGCCAGTTAGCTAAACCAACAAAAGCTGGCATAACGCCACCAAAGATCATTATTAATCCATGCAAAGTAATCATTTGGTTGTAGAATTCTGGTTCTACTATTTGCATACCTGGCTCAAACAACTCAGCTCTAATAACCATTGCCATTGCTCCGCCTATTAAGAACATAGCAAAACTAAACCAAAGATATAAAGTACCTATATCTTTATGGTTTGTTGTATATAGCCAACGAGTTAATCCCTTTGCAGGGCCATGATGATGTTCGTCGTGATGATTTTCTATTACTGCACTCATTTTCTAACCTCTAATTAAATTTTTGGTTTTTTATAATCTACGATGTCTTTTGGTAATACTATTTCTCCGTCACCGTTCTCTGCATTACCCCATGCTTGACGCGTATAAGTTATAACAGCTGCAAGCTCTACTTCTGATAAATAGTCAAAAGAATTCATTGCTGCACCTTGAACTCCTTCCATTAAAATTTCTATATTTCTTTCTTTATCATTCATAACAATGTCACTACCAGCTAACGCAGGAAAAATACCTGGTATTCCTTGACCATTAACCTGATGGCAGGCAACACAATTAACTTGATAAACCCCTTCACCTCTCGCACTAAGCTCTTCAGCTGTCCAATCTTTTTCTGTTAGTTCTGCTAATTTATATGCTTCTTCTTTTTTTGCATTTACCCACGAATCATACTCATCCTGCTCAACAACCTTTACAACAACGGGCATAAAACCATGATTCTTTCCGCAAAGCTCAGTACATTTACCTCTATATATACCTGGCTTATCTACGACCGTCCATGCTGTATTAACAAACCCAGGAATTGCATCTTGCTTAATAGCAAAATCAGGCACCCACCAAGAATGAATTACATCATTAGCTGTTATTAGAAATCTTACTCTTTTGCCAGCTGGGATTACTACAGGTTCATCAACCTCTTGTAAGTAAAATTCACCTTTAGGTACTAAGTTATATATCTCGTCTAGATCAGTGCTTAAATTAGAGAAAAAACTAATATCATCTTCAAGGTACTCATACTGCCACTTCCATTGATAACCAGTAACATGAATATTAATATCTCCTTCCTCATCATCATATATTTTGATTAGTGTTTGTGATGCTGGAATTGCCATAAAAATTAGAATAAGGAAAGGAACTACAGTCCATGCAATTTCAAGCTTTGTGCTTTCATGGAAGTCAGAAGGTTCTGGGTTTTTCTTTTTGGTAAATCTCCACATTGAGTAAAACATCACACCAAAAACGATTACACCAATTACCACACATATCCAAAAAATAAGCATATGCAGCTCAAAAACTTCTTCACTAACAGCAGTCGATCCTCTAGTCATATTAAGAGCGAACCAGTCAGCATTTAAATTGTTGCTAAAAATTGCAACAAAAAAAGCTGAAGTTGTAATAATGAGTTTATTGATTGATCTTTTCAAAATCTGAAGCATCATAAGTTCCTTAAACTAAATGAAATGTAAAATAAAAAATAATGATATCTAATTATATAATATTTTTATATTTAATCCAAAATATTAGGTAAATTTCGCGCCTATAATAGCCGAGACTAAGAAGAAATTCTACTTTTTATCTTTTAAATAATCTTTGATATTAATTACTTTAATTTCATCCATTTGAGGTGATTTTTTTTCTTGAGGTTTTTCTTCTTTGTATGAACATTTAACACAATAAATTGTTGTTCCCTCAGGGGTCAAGGCAACTGTATCCTTTGATTTACATTCAGGACATATAGCCCCTGCAATAAATGTTATGAACTTACTCATCTCTTCTCATTTGATCCAATTCATCATATATGTTTTGGGTTTGCGGAAATATATCAAACCATAACTTGAAAGAATGTGCTGCTTGCATAATAAGCATTCCAGTACCATCAAAAACATTTTTAGCTTTATATTCTGATAGAGCCCATTCATAGAATGGAGTCCCTTTTAAAGAGTAATTTAGATCATAAAAAAAACAATCTTCATGAGTGTTAATGTAATCAGGTTTAATAAAATCTCCAGTAATTCCTGCAGAAGAGCCATTTATTACAATATCTATCTTTTCCCCATCATAACTCTTAATATTTACTAATTTTGAATACTTAGTTACCAGCTTGTCTGCTTTTTCAATTGTTCTATTTGTTATATATATGCTTGAAGGCAATTCTTTTTCTAAGGAAAAGATTATGCTCTCAATTACACCGCCAGCACCAATAAGTAAAATATTTTTATTGTTTAAAGAAATTGATTTCTTTTTTAAATCTTCTATTAATCCAATACCATCGGTTGATGAGAGCATTAAATTATTTTTGGATTTGATAATAGTATTCCCGGCTTCAAGAATATTAACTTCTTCAGTAACAGGCTCTAGCAAGCTGAACACATTTTTCTTATGAGGCAAAGTAACATTTAGTCCTATAGAGTCTTTGTCTAAAAAAAATTCTTTAATAAATGCTTCTAGATTATCTGTTGTAACTTTATAAGGCCTATAGTCAATATTTATTTTCTCTGTTCGAGCAAACCTAGAATGAATAAAAGGTGATAAAGAATGCTCTATTGGATTGCCAATTACTCCAAGCTTATGAATTTTAGACATTCCAATCCTTATTAATGTACTTTAGCAAACGCTTCTCATATTTTTTCATTTCTTTATCAATCTCATAGTGAAATTGAACATTTTTTGGTAAAGATGAGAGTATTGATTTAATTCTTCCTTTGGACTGAAGGCCAAATAAGGTTCCTCTATCATACATAAGGTTAAACTCTACATATCTTCCCCTTCTGTATTCTTGAAAATTCTTATGATTCTTATTATATAAACATTTGTTCCTTTTATTAGCTATATTCATATAACTATTAATATAAGTATGGGATGTCATTTTTAATAAATCTAATGATTTTTCAAGCGAATATTGCTTAAAATTATCAAAAAAGATGCCACCAATACCCCTTCTTTCTTCTCTATGAGGTATATAAAAGTATTTATTACAGTTATTTGAGAATTTTTTATATAAACTTCTATTAAAATTAGCTAAATATTCTTTTGAATTATTGTGCCAATCAATGCAATCCTTTTGATATGGAAAATAGGGCGTTAAGTCATATCCGCCTCCTATCCAAAAATCTATTAAATTATCTTTTTTATCAAATATCCTGAAAATTCGAATATTAAAGTGGCTGGTTGGTACAAATGGATTTTTTGGATGCGATATGACAGAAACGCCTGTAGCAGAAAATTTACCATTTTTTTTAGTATTTTCTTTTAATGCTGATGGTGGAAGTTTATTGCCAGATATTGATGAAAAATTAACAGCGCAGTTGTCAAAAAATTTACCAGATTTAATGATGTATGATCTTCCTCCTCCTCCATCTGCTCTATTCCAAACATCATCATAAACATCTTTTTTAGAACCCTCTAAGCTATTAAAGTTATTAATTATATTGTTTTGAATATCTCTAAAAAAGTTATCTATTTCTTTGCTCATTTAATCTCTTAAAACCTCTAATGTTTCAACATCAATTAGCTTTGATGGTTTATTATTACCACCCAGCCTCTCATCATAATATGCCACATCATTAGATATAAAATATTTTTTAAATTCATCTATTGTATTAAGCTGATCATTTCCAGAAATATTGGCTGATGTAGAGATTATAGGATTTTTAAATCCTTTATTTAAAGCTTTTAATGGATAGTGATTACTTACTCTCAGCGCTATCTTGTTTGTATTATTTTGTAAATGATTCGGTAAATTATCATTATATTTAAATAATAAAGTTACATGTCCTGGCCAAACTGAATTTACAAAGGCTTTTTGTTTTTCGTTTAAAGGATGTAAAAAGTTTTGAAAGGATTCCAAGCTATTAATTAATACGATTAAAGGTTTACTTCTATCTCTTTTTTTTAATAAATAGATCTGATCAACGGCACTCTTGCAAAATGCATCACAACCAATTCCCCATACACCTTCAGTGGGATGTATTAATATTTTTTCATTTTTAAGCCACTCAATAGAGCGGCTTAAATCAAGTCCATTTGATATCAATATTAACTGTTGAGTTTAGCGTTTTTTTCCAAAACCTCATTTTTCATATCTTCTTTGAAATTAACAAGTTTTTGTTGTAGTTCGTCATTAGAAGTTGCAAGTATTTGAATAGCTAGAATAGCGCTATTTTTGGCACCACTTTTACCTACTGCTACTGTTGCAACTGGAACACCTGGCGGCATCATTACTGTTGAAAGCAAAGAATCAATACCACCCATTCCTCCGGATTCAATAGGAATACCAATTACAGGGCGAACTGTGTGTGCAGCTAATGCCCCTGCTAAGTGTGCCGCCATGCCTGCGGCCGCTATAAACACTTTACAACCATTATTTTCTGAATTTTTTATAAACTCAATAACATCATGTGGTGTTCTATGCGCAGACATAACGTTTTTAGTGTAATTAATGCCAAATTTATCAAAGATAGGGAACGCAGCTTCAACAACAGGAAGATCTGAATCAGAGCCCATTATTACTGCAACTTCAAGTTTTGTAGTACTCATAATAAAATATATAATTGTTAAAAAATAAGATTATAATTTATAAAAAATCCCAACAAAAGGTATTTAAGTGGTAAATGAATTAAAAATATTAAAATTTCCAGATCCTAGGCTTAGAACTGTTGCAAGTAAAGTTACAAAATTCGACAAAAGTCTAGAAATATTGGCAAACGATATGCTCGAGCTTATGTATAAAGAAAACGGTATAGGGTTAGCCGCAACTCAAGTTAATCATCATATAAGGTTAATAACTATAGACATAAGCGAAGAAAGAGATAGCCCTATGATTTTTGTAAATCCAGAATTTGAGATCATAAATGAGGATAGTCACCTTTCTTTTGAGGAGGGCTGTCTTTCTGTACCAGGTTTTAACGAAGAAATAACTAGGCCAGATAATATAAAGCTTAAATGGCAAGATATTAAAGGTGAGGAGCACGAAGATATGCCTTCAGGCCTTCTTACTGTGTGCATTCAACACGAAATTGATCATTTAGAGGGTAAATTAATGGTTGATTATGTTTCTCCAATTAAAAGAGAACGTATAAAGAAAAAATTGACGAAGATGTACGCTAAATAAGCGAAATTGACGTATTTTAAGAGAATTTATTGAAAGTTTTATTTGCAGGAACACCTAAAACATCATCAATTATATTAAAAAATTTAATTGATTTGGGCCATGATGTTATTGGTGTTATTACACAACCTGATAAAAAAAGAGGCAGAAGGGCTATAGAATCACCTTCTCCTGTATCAGAGATTGCAAAGTCTAATGATATAAAACAATTCAAACCAACTAATTTAAATGATTTAGAGTTTAAAAATAGTATATCTAATAATGAGTTTGATGTGCTTATTGTGGTTGCATATGGAAAGATCTTGCCAAAATGGTTATTAGATTTACCAAATATAATGCCTGTTAATATACATTTTTCACTACTTCCTAAATATAGAGGGGCTTCTCCTATTCAGTCATCGCTTCTAAATGGTGATACAGAAACAGGCATAACATTTATTAAAATGACTGAGGGTTTAGATTCTGGTGAAATAATTCACAAAGATATTATTAAAATTAAAGAAAATCATAACAAGCTATCCTTAGAAGATGATCTTGTTAATCTTGCAATTATCAATATTGATAAATTATTTTCTAAATTAAGTGATAAAAAATTAACTTTAATTAAACAAAAAGATGAGCTTGCAACTTACTGCTCAAAGATAAATAAAGAAGATTCTTTTATAAATTTTAATATGCGATCAATTGAAATTTATAATATATTTAAAGCATTTTATGAGTGGCCGCTTACAAAATTTATTCATAATGATATTGAAATAATTATTAGAGATATGTATGTTTCTGAAGATAATTCAAATGCTAAGCCGGGAAGCATGCTTAATTTTTCAAAAGATGGTTTGTCTATTAAAACAATTGATTCTGCGATAGTAATTACTCACTTACAGTTTCCTGGCAAAAGAACTATTGGCCCTAAGGACATATATAATTCATATAAATCCTTTTTTTTTAATAATTAAATCTTTATCAAAAAGCTTTCATTTATAACAAAAGAGGTTTAATTTAGCACATATGAAAATTGTAATCCTTGGTGCTGGCCGAGTAGGTAGCAGTTTAGCAAAAAACTTATCTACAAGTGACTATGAGATTACAATAATAGATGAGCAGCAAGAACTGCTTAATGACCTTGATGAAAATTATGATTTAGCAATCATTAAAGGCCACGCATCAAACCCAAAAATACTAGAAAAAGCAGGATTAAATTTTGATTCAATTGTTATTTCTGTAACCAATAATGATGAAGTGAATATAGTTTCATGCCAACTTGCAAAAGAAATTTTTAAAGTTAAAAAGACAATATGCAGATTTAAGGATCCTGTTTATTTAGAGTATTTAGAAAAACTTTCGAGTAACCCTGTTGATGTCGCAATAAGCCCTGAAAACGAGGTGACCTCTCACTTGATTGAATTAATAAACCATCCTGGTGCAGAGCAAATTGAAGAGTTTGCCAGTGGCAAAGTAAAGTTAGTTTCAGTTAAAGCTAAGAAAAGTGGCAAGCTATACGGCAGAGAACTTAAGCATATAAGTGATGATTTGCCTGAAATTCAGACTTATGTACCAGCAATATATAGAAAAAATAAGCCATTTATACCTTCGGGTAAGGACATAATTAAAGAAAATGACGAGGTTTACTTTGTTTCTTCTGCAGAAAATATAGATTCAATAGTTGACGAATTTAGAGATCATGAAGAGTCTTACTCGAGGTTAATGATAATTGGCGGGGGGAAAATTGGTTATTCACTTGCAAAATCATTAGAAGATGACTTTAAAATCAAGATCATAGAAGAGAATATCGAAAGATCTGAAGAAATATCTAAAAAGCTCAATAAAACTATTGTTTTGAATGGCTCTGCTACAGATGAAATGCTCTTAAAAAGTGAAAATATTTCAAACATAGACGTCTTTTGTGCTTTAACAAATGATGATGAGACTAATGTAATGTCATCTTTGCTAGCAAAAAAAATGGGTGCAAAGAAGACTATGATAATTTTAAATAACCCTTCATATTTAGGTTTAGTTCCTGGTTTTATTGATATATATATAGCGCCATATAGGCTTACTGTTTCTTCTGTTCTTCAGGACTTAAGAGAGAGTGATGTAGCTCAAGATGTTATGTTAAAAATGGATTCTGGAGCTGAAGCAATTGAAGGCATTGTTCATGCTAATGAATATACATCGGAATTGTTTGGTAACCCTGTTACTGATATCTCTATGCCTGAAGGTGCAGCTATAACAGCAATAGTTCGTCATGATAAGGTTTTGATGCCTTCAGAGGAAATTAAACTTCAAATAAATGACCACCTGATTGTTTTTCTTGCAGATAAAAGCAAAGTTAAAGAACTTGAATTACTTTTTAAGAATTAAATGAATTTAGGGTCTATTTTTAATCTATTTTCAAAATTAGTTGCCTTTTTTGCTATTTCAATGCTTGTTCCAGCGATTTACGCATTTATAACAAAAGATGGTTTCTTTATAAGCTTTTTGCTTTCATTTTGCATAATTATTACTCCATCTATTCTAATTTGGGCTACAACTAAAAAATATAAAGAAGATCTTCAGGCAAAAGATGGATTCTTTGTTATAACATTTTTTTGGCTGATACTGGCTAGTGTTGGATCAATTCCATTTTTATTATATGGAATGGCCCCTATTGATTCATTTTTTGAGTCTATGTCTGGTATAACAACTACAGGCGCAACTGTAATCACCGGTTTAGATGAGCTTCCTAGATCATTGCTTCTATATAGACAACTTTTACAATGGCTAGGGGGTATGGGCTTGATCGTTCTAGCTATTGCTATCATGCCTATGCTTGGAATAGGTGGCGGCCAAATCTTCAAAACAGATGTTCCTGGAGCTATGAATGATCAAAAACTTACTCCACGCATAAAAGAAACAGCTCAGTCTTTATGGTTAATATATGTAATTTTAACTATCTTATGCGCAATTTTTTACTTTTTGAATGGTATGGGCTCTTTTGATGCTATTTCACATGCATTATCTACTGTTTCAATTGGAGGCTTTTCAACTCATGATGAAAGCATTGGTTATTTTAATAGCTTTGGTATTGAATTAGTTTGTATTGTTTTTATGCTTTTGTCTGCTCTAAGTTTTGCCCTTCATTACAATGCATACACAAATTTTTCTATTAAGAAATATTTTTACGATCCCGAATCTGGTTTTTTTATTGGAATGTTGTTTTTTATATTTATTATTATTTTGATATCTTCAATGTTTTATGATTTTGGAAGCGTTACAAGCATTTTATTTCAAACTGTTTCCATTGTTACTACTACTGGGTTTACAAATGATGATTATAGCTCTTGGCCTCTTTTTGCTTCCTTTTTGCTATTAATTGGTGCTTTTGTTGGAGCGTGCTCGGGCTCTGTAGGTGGAGGGATTAAGTCTTGGAGGTTTATGATTATGATTAATCATTCAATAATTAATCTTAAAAAGATGATACACCCTCATGGAGTTTTTACTCTTAAGCTTGGACCAAATAAAGTTGTTGAAAATGATGTTGCTGCATCGGTTTGGGGTTTCTTCTCAATATACGTAATTTCTTTTATGATACTTTTGGTTTTAATGCTCTTTACAGGAATGGATTTCTTAACTGCATTCTCAGCAATTGGTGCTTGTTTAAATAACCTGGGTCCTGGTCTTGGAATGGTGGCTGATTCTTATTCTAGTGTTTCAGACTTTGGCAAAGTAATTTTATCTTTTGCAATGATCTTAGGAAGATTGGAGATATTTACTTTGCTAGTAATTCTTATACCATCCTTTTGGAGTGACTAAGGTTTATACGGATCTTCACATCCCGCGGGTGGTCTTCTAAACCTTTTATACTCCCAGCTATAATCTTTTATATTTTCTAAAATAATCTTCTCTATTGTATTATTCATTGATAGCAAGTACTTACTTTTATCATATATAGATTTATCAGACTGTGTTAATTTTACAGAAATTTTATCTTCCATAGTTGAATTAATATTTGCATATATAACTCTTTGATTTAGCTTCGCAGCTAGCGATGGCATTAATGTAGTCGTATAAGCGGGTATGCCAAAGAACTCTACATATTCTCCTAAACCCCTTTTTGGAACTTGATCAACAGCCATGCAGACAGACATGCCCTTCTTTGCAGATTTGTATAAATTTCTAACACCTGACATATTTGCTTGGCTCATTTTTGACATTCCAACTTCTCTATTTTTTTTAACAAAATTTTCTAGAATATTTGATTTAACTTTTTTATAAATTGTTGCTGTTTTAATTTGTAAATTAATCCACCTTAATAACATATCAACACTTCTGTTATGAATAGAAATAATTAGAAGTTGGTTGTTTTTATTTTTATTGATATTCATTAAATAATTATTCTCTATTCTAAATATTTTATTATTTGAGTTTTTTTTATTTGAGCCCCAAGTGTGAAATGTCTCAAAAAGGCTGATAACTGATTCAATAAAGCTTTCTTCGGATAATTTAGTTATTTCTTGGTTTGATTTGTCTTTAAAGGCAAGTTTTAAATTAATGTTTGTTAATCTATAGGAGCTTGTTTTATTAACAATTCCTATTTTTAAGAAAAATTTAAGCAATAATCTTAATAAATCTCTAGGAAGTAATGAAAGTAATTTAAAAATAGTTTTCATAAAACATACAGTATATAATCACATCTGTAATTATTAAAACAATAACATTTAATAATAAAAGAGACATTTGTTTCTTATTTAACAGGAGTATCATTTGAGCGCAGGAAAAATGGAAGATTTGGTGTCTTTATGCAAAAGACGTGGGTTTATTTTTCAATCAAGTGAAATATATGGAGGCCTTCAAGGTGTATATGACTATGGGCCGCTAGGTGTAGAGCTTAAAAATAATCTTAAAGACGCTTGGTGGAGCTCTATGATATATGAAAATGACAATATTGAAGGTCTTGACTCTTCAATCCTAACAAATCCTAGTGTTTTAAAGTTTTCTGGACATGAGTCTACTTTTACGGATCCAATGGTTGATTGCAGAGAGTGTAAGTCTAGGTGGAGGGCGGATACATTAGATTCAGATAAGTGTCCTGGCTGCGGATCAACAGATTTAACTGACCCAAGGCCTTTTAACTTAATGTTTAAAACCTCAATAGGTCCAGTTGATGATGGTTCAAATTTTGGCTATTTACGACCAGAAACTGCGCAACAAATTTTTATTAATTTTAAAAATGTTTTAGATTCAACTAATAAAAGCATACCGTTTGGTATAGCACAAATAGGTAAGGCATTTAGAAATGAGATAACGCCAAGAAATTTTATTTTTAGAGTTAGAGAGTTTGAACAGATGGAGCTTGAGTTTTTTGTTAAGCCAGGTACAGATGAAGATTGGCATCAAAAATGGCTAGATAAAAGGTTAGGTTGGTGGGAAGAGCAAGGTGTAAATAAAGATAAGTTAACTATATATAACGTTCCTAAAGAAGAGTTAGCTCATTACTCTAAAGCAACCTTTGATATTATGTATGAATTTCCACACGGTTCAGAAGAGTTGGAGGGCATAGCTAATAGAACTGATTTTGATTTAGGTTCTCATTCTAAAAATCAATCTGAGTTTGATATATCTGCGAAAGTAGAAAAAAATAATGAATCTAATTCAAAATTAGCAGTTCATGACTTAGAAGAAAAAAAATGGTTTATTCCATATGTTATTGAACCATCAGCAGGTGTTGATAGGGGATTCTTAGCAATACTAAATGAAGCATATAATGTTGAGGATTTAGGAGAGGGCAAGGAGAGAACTTTATTAAAACTAAAGCCGCATCTCGCACCTATAAAGGCCGCTGTGATACCTTTGAAAAAAAATAATGATGAATTGGTTGTTTTATCAAAAAAAATAAAAAATGAACTTCAGTCTCTTAATCTTGGTAGGATTCTTTTTGAAAATACAGGCAATATTGGTAAAAGCTATAGAAGGCATGATGAAATTGGCACCCCTATTTGTATAACTGTTGATTTTGATAGTCTTGAAAAAGGTACCGTAACTATAAGGCACAGGGACTCAATGAAGCAAGAATTAGTTAATATAGATGAGCTTGTTAACTTTGTTAAGAATTTTTATGCTTAGATTATATATCTAGTTCTGTCACGCTTAATGCGTTTGTATTAATAAAATCTCTTCTTGGCTCAACATCATCTCCCATAAGTATTTCAAAAGATTCATTCGCATCTTGAACATCATTTACTGTAACCTGCATCATTCTTCTGTTAACTGGGTCCATGGTTGTAGTCCAAAGTTGTTCTGGATTCATTTCTCCTAAACCTTTATATCTTTG
Source organism: uncultured SAR86 cluster bacterium (assembly GCA_902559885.1). Taxonomy (GTDB): domain Bacteria; phylum Pseudomonadota; class Gammaproteobacteria; order Magnimaribacterales; family D2472; genus CACEJU01. Next base: position 85,341 of record CACEJU010000001.1, read on the forward strand.
AACATCTACACCTCTGTTACTTCCTTTTGAAAACTCCTTTAGGGCATCATCTTTTTGTTTTTCATCAGAGGCGTAAACAAACTCTTTCCCTTTAGAGATCTTATAAAGCGGTGGCAATGCAATATAGATATGACCTTTTTCAACTATTTCATACATCTGTCTGTAGAAAAAAGTAAGAAGTAATGTTCGGATATGAGAACCGTCCACATCAGCATCAGTCATTATAATAATTCTATGGTATCTAAGTTTTTCTATATCAAAATCATCCTTGCCTATACCGCAGCCCAAAGCTTTTATTAGAGTTCCAACTTCTTGAGATGCTAGAACCTTATCAATTCTTGCTTTTTCAACATTGATAATCTTTCCTTTTAGCGGAAGTATTGCTTGATTAGATCTATTCCTGCCTTGTTTTGCTGATCCTCCTGCGGAATCACCCTCTACAATATAAAGTTCAGATTTACTTGGGTCTTTTTCTTGGCAATCTGCCAATTTACCAGGTAGCCCTGCAATTTCTAGAACCCCTTTTCTCCTTGTCATTTCCCTTGCGCGCCTTGCAGCTTCTCTAGCCAATGCTGCTTCTGCAACCTTTGATAATATACTTTGAGCGTCCTTAGGGTTTTCAAGTAAAAACTCTTTAAAATACTTACTAAACACTGAGCTGACTATGCTTTCGACCTCAGAAGAAACTAGTTTCTCTTTGGTTTGAGAGGAAAATTTTGGATCAGGAACTTTTACTGAAATAATAGCAACAATTCCTTCTCTAACATCATCTCCTAATAAATCTGATGGTATTTTTTTGTTTGTGTTCTCTTTTTTAATAAAAGACTTTAATACTCTTGTAAGGCTAGCTCTAAAACCTGATAAGTGTGTACCTCCATCTTTTTGGGGGATATTGTTCGTATAACATAAAACATTTTCTGAATATGTGTCCGTCCATTGCATAGAAATCTCGACCCCAACATCTTCTTGGGTGGCAGAGCATTCAAATATTTCTGATAGAGCTTGTTTTCTTCCTCTTAAATGAGAAACATAGCTGCTTAAGCCGCCATTATTTTTAAACTTCTTTGATTTACCGGTTCTGTGATCTATAACATTTATTGAAACACCAGCATTTAAAAATGAAAGCTCTTGGATTCTTTTATTGATTTTTTCTATATCAAATTCAATTGATGAGAAAATCTTATCGGAGGGATAGAAGGTTATCTCTGTTCCTGTTTCTTTGGATGCTTTTGTTTTTTTTAGTTTTGATTTTGGCTTGCCTTCACTATAGCTTTGTTGATACTCGCCTCCGTCTCTGCAAACTCTTAGCGTTAATTTGTCAGAAAGGGCATTTACAACAGAAACACCAACACCATGAAGACCGCCTGAAACCTTATAACTATTATCATCAAATTTACCGCCAGAATGAAGTGTTGTTAAAATAAGTTCAGCAGCAGAAATACCTTCTTTTTTGTGAACGTCTACAGGAATACCTCTGCCGTTATCTTTAATTGTTGCTGAACCGTCTTTGTTTATTCCAACCTCTATTTCTGTACAATGTCCTGCCATTGCTTCATCAATACAATTATCAAGAACTTCAAATACCATATGATGAAGCCCAGAACCATCGTCTGTGTCGCCAATATACATACCAGGCCTTTTTTTAACAGCTTCAAGCCCTTTTAATACCTGTATATTTGAAGAATCGTATTTTTCTTGGGAAGTTTTTTTATTTGACATATTTATGTTTTGAATTGTTCCACGTGGAACTTTTTTAAACCCTTAAATTTATCTTCTATTTTACTACTAATTATGTCTTCAATACAGGAAAAGATGACTTGTGTTTCAATTAATTCCAATAAACTTAGAAAAACCTCAAAGGTATGGCTATCAAGCTCTGATTTAATATCATCAAGTATTAAAACTGGTTCTTTATTGAACATGTCTTTAATGGTTTTGTGTTGAGAATATGTCCAAATAATTGAAAGGAGTTTTTGCTCTCCTCTTGAAAGAATGTGTTTGGCTTCTGTGTTTTTATATAAAAATTGTATATCTGCTTTATGAGGGCCTTTGGTTGTCGTTTTGGCTTTTATGTCAATGTTTTCTCTATTGTTTATTTCTTCAAGAAGCCCTTCTCCATCCCAACCCTTTAGAAAAGCTATATCTATTTTTTTTAATTGGTTTATTGAGTGTTTTTTACTTAAATAGTCCAACAAAGTATGAAAGTTTGATATAACTAGGTTTAAAAAGTCTATCCTGGATTTTGTAATTACCTCGCCATTGGTAGCTAGTTTTGTTGACCAGGCGTTGGCCAGGCCTGCATCTTGAGTTCTCAGGGCCGCATTGCGTTGTTTTAATAATCTTTGATATTGCATCCATGACTCTCTATAACTAGAATCTGAAACAAATAAAACCTTGTCGAGCATTTTTCTTCTAAAAGCTGGTGTTTCGTTTGTAAATGAATAAGTGTGGTTATCGGTGATGATTGATGGGCTCTCAATTAATAAGTTTATTTTTGTTATTTTTTTATTATTTAATTTAATAGATAGCGCCTTGCCCTCATACTTAGATACTGTTGTTATGCTTCCAGATGAAGAGTTGTATGATTCAATTAAAAAACTTTTTTTATCATCTTTTGATAGACTGTTAATATTTGATGATTTAAAAGATTTTCCTGATGATGCTAAATGGATGGCTTCCAGTATTGATGTCTTTCCTGCACCATTTTTTCCATAGAAAAAATTTATTCCTTCGGAAAGATTGATAGATGCATTAGAAAAACATCTAAAATTAACAATCTTGAGATTTGATGTTGGCACTTATTATTAGATTAATAATGGCATTACTACATATTTATAGTTTTCACTGTCTGGTGATGTTATTAAACAACTTTTGTCTGAGCCAAAAAAATGTATGATCACATTCTCGGAATCAATTGATGATAGGATCTCTTGTAAGTAGTTTACGTTGAAAGCGATGTCAATAATTTCACCTTCATAAGCACAGTCAATTTGCTCTTCTGCTTGTTCTTTTTCAGGGTTGTTTGCAGATATATTAAGATTATTGTCTGTGATTCTCATCCTCACACCCCTATACTTTTCACTAGACAAAACACTTACTCTACTTAGGCTTTCTGAGAGATTTTTCTTATTAATAGTAAGTTCTGAGCTTTCTCCACTTGGTATAACTTGTTCATAATCAGGAAACTTTCCCTCGATGAGTTTGCTTGAAAATTTTGTTTCCCCAGATTCAATAGATATCGATGATGATCCTATTTCTAAGGATATGTTTTCGTTTTTATCATTAATAATTTTTGCAATTTCATTTATTGATTTTCTTGGAATTATTCCAGATATTGTCTCTTCTGATCCTTCATTAACCATTTGGTTTGCTATTGCAAGCCTGTGGGCGTCTGTGGCTACACCTGTTATCTTGGTATCATCAATAACAAGGTATAAACCGTTTAGATAGTGTCTCCAGTCTTGATTGCCCATAGCAAATGAGGTTTTATTAATGAGCTCTTTAAGGCTTGGTGCTTGGATGCTTGTTTTGTTCTTATCTTCTTCAATGTCGAAAATAGGGAAATCAGCACTGGGAAGTGTTGCTAGTGAGTATTTTCCTGAGCTTGTTTCAATTTTGAGGTTTTCACCATCTAAAAATACATGTATTTCACTTAGGTCTGGTAAAAGCCTACATAATTCGCTGAGTTTCTTGGCTGGGGCTGTTGTTTGACCCCCGCTTTTAAAGTTTGTAATTGTTGAAAGTGTTTCTATTTCAGACTCAAGATCGGTTGCTTTTAGTTTTACAGATGCTTCATCAACAGATATTAAGACATTTGAAAGTATTGGCAGTGTTTGTCTTTTTTCGACAACACCAAGTGTTGCGCTAAGTGACTTAACTATTTCTTCTTTTGTTATATAAAAATCCATATTAGTTTGTTAGTGCTCTTATTAGGTTCCTGTAATCCTCTTCATGAGAGGGGTTTTCTTTTCTGAGTTCTTTTATTTTTTTGCAAGCATGAAGAACTGTGGTGTGGTCTCTTCCGTTAAAAGCCTCGCCTATTTCAGGTAAACTGTGGTTTGTAAGCTCTTTTGTAAGCGCCATTGCGAGCTGCCTTGGTCTGGTTATAGACCTGCTTCTTCTTTTTGATAAAAGGTCTGAAAGTTTTATGTTGTAGTATTCTGAAACTGTTTTTTTGTATATTTTCAATGCTTACCATTTTTGCTGATATAACAAAAAGATCTTTTAAAGCATCTTTTACTAATGGTAAATCAATTTCTGATCCTGTAAATTTTGCGTTAGCTGCAACTCTTTTTAGCGCACCCTCTAGCTCTCTAATATTAGACCTAATTCTCTGTGCTATATATATGGCGCAATCATTGGGCATATTTACACCCATAAGCGAAGCTTTTTTAAGTAATACAGCAGCCCTTGTTTCTAGGCCTGGCGGATCAATTATTACAGGAAGGCCCCAGCCAAGTCTCGACTTTAACCTTTCTTCTAAACCATCAATCTCTTTTGGATATTTATCACAAGTTAAGATCATTTGATTGTTTCTATCGAGCAGAGCATTAAAAGTGTGGAAGAACTCTTCTTGTGATTGCTCTTTCCCTGCAAAAAACTGAATATCATCTATTAACAAAGCATCAGCGTTTCTATAAAAAGACTTAAACTCATTCATGGCTCCGAGCTGAAGTGCTTTGACCATGTCTGAAACAAACTTTTCTGAGTGAACATATACTATTCTTTTATTGGGGTTGTTTTGAAGAATTTGATTGCCTACAGCGTGCATTAAGTGGGTTTTTCCCAACCCAACACCGCCATATATAAACAATGGGTTGTAATCTCCAGACGGGTTATTGGCAACCTGTCTTGCTGCTGCAAGGGCTAAGTGGTTAGATTTACCCTCTACAAAGTTATCGAAAACATAAGAATCAACTAACTTGGTGTTTTCTGAGGCTTGTTTTTTATATTTATCAACAAAAGTTTCTTTTGTAAGCTTTTTATAAACTAGATCTATTTCGACATCTGTCTCTTTATTTACAATTTTTCTTATTTCTTGAGTTAGGTTTTTTTCAACATAGCTTAATATAAAGTCATTTGGCGCTGAAATTTCAAGCGTGTTGTTTATTAGGTTTGCCTTAAGCGGCCTAATCCATGTGTTAAAATCTTCTTGTGGAAGCCTGTTTTCCAATTTTTCTGAGCACTTACTCCAAAATTCCAATTCTCTCTCCTATATGTAAGATACTTATACTAACAAAAATTAACAAGATATCTACAGGATAAAGCAAGGAATATTCTGTGGATAACTTGTATATAAGAATATTTAATAAAAAGTGTGTTTTATTGTTGATCATAGTATATAATCACGCTTCTTTTTTAGGTATAAATTATGAAAAGAACATTTCAACCAAGTGTTTTAAAAAGAAAAAGAACCCATGGTTTTAGGGCTAGAATGGCCACTAAAGCTGGTAGGGCGATTCTTGCAAACAGAAGAAAGAAAGGCAGAAAAGTCTTATCTGCATAATTGTGGGTGTGGCTGTTGGGTTATTCAAAGCCTAAAAATCTTGTTTTAAGGTCTAAAACATTTAAAGTTTATAAAGAACTTTCAAGCTCTAGTGAGGGTTTGAGAATTGTTGTGCCTAAAAAATCTTACAAGCTTGCTGTTGATAGAAACAGAGCAAAAAGAATGGTGAGAGAGGTTTTTAGGCCTATTGTTGGTATAGAAAAGGGTGTGATGTATGTTGTTTTTGTATATCATGGTTTTTTAGATTTGGGTCTTGTTGCTATAAAAAAAGAAATAACCGGGATAACTGAAAATGAAGACTAGAAATTATTATTTGTACGGGGCTTTAGGGCTTTTGGTGTTAATGATGTATTTGTTTACCAGCCAAAACAGGGTTATTGACCAGCAAGAGCATATAAAAGATGCCACGGCTGATAGAGAGTTTGTGCTTGCTAACGATTCAGTTGTTTTTCTTGAAAACGATAAATTAGAGATAGTTGTTGATGTTGCCACGGGTAATATTTTAGAGGCTAGGTTAAAAAAATATTTGGTTGAAAATATAGAGGGTTCTTTTGGTGTGAGGGTTTTTGGTTCTGACCCTTTGACTAACTTCAAGTATTACTTAAGAACTGGTTTTGTGGGGACAGATGGTCTTTCCAGCTATTCTTTGTCTTCAAAACATAACGATGGTGTTGTGTTAATAAACAACGAGGGTTATGAGAAGCATATATCCTTTATTAATGATGGTTATGAGTTAGAAATAAAAGATGTGAAGCCGGGGCCTTCTACTTCTGGTGCATATGCTGCGCTATACAGAACCAAACAGCGCGCGCTAGACATTAAAACAGACTTTCTCGCTGGCGGCATGATGAATAATGCATCGTTTGAGGGGGTTGGTTTTAGCAATGAGGTTACCCCTTATGAAGCAAAAAGATTGAGAGCTCTTGATAGAGGAGATATTGTTTATGATAAGCAGTTTGGGGGATGGGTTGGTTTTGTACAAAAATATTTTCTTGCTTCTTTAATAGGGTCAGATGACGTTGCTTATAATTATTTTGCAGAAAAAAATCTGAAGTCGGGCCTTTATACCATGGGCTACACCTCTGCAACAGATTCAAAAACAGAAGAGGTTTATATTTCTGAGTTTACTCATAGGGTTTTTATTGGCCCAAAAATCAGCAAAGATTTGGCTGCTAGGGCAGAAAATTTAGAGCTTTCTATTGATATGGGTTGGTTTTGGTTTCTTTCGCAGCCTATGGTTGCAAGTATAGATTTTATTAATGGTGTGGTTGGTAATTGGGGCATCTCAATCATCATTTTTACAATTTTGTTAAAACTGTTGCTTTTTCCAGTAACCGGCAAAGGCTTCAAATCTATGGCCGCTATGAGAAAGGCTATGCCTGAGCTCAAAGAGGTTCAAGATAGATATAAAAACGATCGCCAGAAAATTGGTACTGAGACCCTTAGAATTTATAGAAAATACGGTGCAAACCCTATTGGTGGCTGCCTGCCTTTAATAGCGCAGCTTCCTTTTTTTGTTGCTTTGTTTTTTGGTTTAAGAGAGATGGTGGAGTTGAGATATTCTCCGTTTTTCTTTTGGATTCAAGATTTATCAGCACCCGATCCTTTGTTTATTTTGCCAGCACTTTTTGGTCTTATTATGGTTCTAACCCAAAAGCTTAACCCTCAACCTCCTAACATGGATCCGATGCAACAAAACATAATGAAGGTTATGCCCGTGATGTTTTCGTTGTTTTTTATTTTCTTTCCTTCGGCATTGGCGCTTTATTCTGTAGTAAACGGTGCTGTCTCGTTGGTTCAGCAGCGAGCTTTATATAAGAGGCTTGGTGCCTAGTTTCTTGTGTCCGTAATTTATGCTTTGGCTACGCCGCCGGCTAAGTCAGCTATTTGTGTTTTTCGTGTTTCTGGTGAATCTTGTTTAGATTTATTCAAAGATTTTTTTTCTTCCCCTCCTAAAAAGGAAAGGTTTTTTTATTTAAAGAATTTTTACTATGATAAGAGGCTTGTTGATCGTGTTGGTGTTGTTTATTTTAAGGGTCCAAAAAGCTATACGGGTGAGGATTGTGTAGAAATATATGCACACGGCGGTCTTGCTGTAATCAAGGAAATTATTAGTGCTTTTAAAAGTGTTGGTTTTGATGAGGCCGGTCCTGGTGAGTTTACTAAGAGGGCTTTTTTAAATGATAAGCTTTCTCTGAATGAGGCTGAGTCAGTTTTAGATCTAATTAACGCATCAACAAAAGAAGAGGCGTATATGTCGGCCGCAGCTTTGTCTGGAAGGCTATCTTCTGAGCTTGGTGCTTTTTCTGAAGAGATTAATAACTTGAGATTACGGGTTGAGGGAGAGATAGATTTTAATGATGAGGATGAGGTTTTTCTCGATGAAAAGCTTAAAGATTCTTTTGCTTGTCTTGTTTCAAATTTTGAATCCTTTGTGTCTAAGTGCCACCATAAATCCAACGAAAGTGTTTCTAAGAAAGTTGTTTTTATTGGTCCGGTCAATAGTGGTAAATCGTCTCTTTTTAATAGGTTGCTCGGTTTTGAGCGGGCTATTGTTTCAAACAAGCCGGGAACAACTCGTGACCTTATAGACTCTGAGCTTTTTTACAACGATCTATCCTTTAGTTTGTATGATACTGCGGGTTTAAGAGACACAAGTGATTTTATTGAAGAAGAGGGTATTAGAAAGAGCAAAGAAGAAATAAAAAACGCGGATTTGGTTGTTGGTGTGTTTGATAAAACTTCTGCTAATGAAAGTATGTTTTTTACTAGCCTTGTTGGAAAGAAGCCTTACCTTAAAGTTTTTAACAAAACAGATCTTGGCGATGATCTTGTTGAGGGTTTTGATTGTTATTTGTCAGCCAAGACTGGAAGAGGTGTTGGTGATTTAAAAAAGAGAATCAGTAAACACTTTGAGGTTAATATAAAAAATAATTCTATATATATGGTTAAAGAAAGACATATTGATCTTTTTTCCGTTTGTTTAAACCATTTAAAAAGTGGTTTTGATAAGTTTGAAAATGAAGAGTTGTTTGAGTTAGTAGCAGAGGATCTCAAGATATCAAGAGAATCACTAAACAGTATTTTAGGAAGAAAATCAGCTGATGATTTGCTTGGAGATATATTTAATAACTTCTGTATAGGTAAGTAAAAACTGTGTTTAAAACATGTATAAATATTTAGGTTTTCAATTTATCAACAGGTTATAGAAAGCAAAATAATATTAATTTAAACATTTTATTAAGGGGTTTGTGGTTTGCTGTTTTTATTTAATTTAAAGGCTTAAACAGACTTATTAACAGATAAACCCTTATATAATAAAAACAACAAAAAGTTATATATATGATTATTAAATTAATAGTATGAATAAAAAGTTCGATCTTATTGTTGTAGGTGGTGGCCATGCTGGTGTGGAGGCTGCGCATGCGGCTTACAGGCTTGGATTAAGATGTGCTTTGATTACTTTTGATAGCAGTAAAGTAGGCCAGATGTCTTGCAACCCAGCCATAGGCGGTCTTGGAAAAACCCATTTGGTTAGGGAGATAGATGCTCTCGACGGTATTATGGGTTTAGCAACTGACATGTCAGGAATACAATATAGAACCTTAAACACAAGAAAAGGACAAGCAGTTCAGGCGCTTAGAGTTCAATGTGATAGAGATTTATATAAGTCAGCAATTCAAGAAATACTCTCAGGAACATCGGTAGAAATAATTGAAGGTGAGGTTATAGATTTAGTTCTTGATAGCGGTCAAGTTAATGGAGTAATCACTGACAAAGAAACTTTATTATCTAAGAAAACAGTTATTACCACAGGGACTTTTTTGAATGGAGTTATGTTCACCGGAGAAGAAAAGAAAAAAGGAGGCAGGGTTGGGGATAACTCATCTATACCTTTATCAAAAAAACTGTACGCAATGAAACTTCCTATGGGAAGATTAAAAACAGGCACCCCAGCCAGAATAAAACTATCAAGCCTTGATATAAAAAAAATGGAGGAGCAAAAAGGCGAAACACCAACCCCACACATGTCTCTTCAAAAAGAGATCAAACACCAAAAACAACTATCATGCTTTGTAACAAGAACAACTACAGCAACACACGAAATCATAAACAAAAACATACATCTTTCAGCTATGTACTCTGGGAACATTGTTGGCATAGGCCCAAGATATTGCCCATCAATTGAAGATAAGCTATTTAAATTTAAAAACAAAGACAGTCATCAAATATTTATCGAGCCAGAGGGAATAAACAAAGACTTGGTCTACCCAAACGGCATTTCAACAAGCTTACCCAAAAACGTTCAGGAGGAGTTTATCAAATCCATCCCGGGCTTAGAGGATTCTGTAATAGAAGAGTTTGGTTACGCTGTTGAATATGATTTTATTGACCCAAGAACCCTAAAACAAACCCTTGAGACAAAATATTTAGAAGGTCTGTATTTTGCAGGGCAAATAAACGGAACAACTGGTTATGAAGAAGCAGCGGCGCAAGGCTTAATAGCTGGAACCAATGCAGCGCTAAAAATTTTAGAAAAAGATCCTTTTATTTTAGGAAGAGATGAGGCTTATATCGGGGTTCTCATAGATGATCTCACAACACACGGTGTTACAGAGCCTTATCGTATGTTCACAAGCAGGGCTGAGCACAGACTTTTGCTTGGACAGGACACCGCTGAAAAAAGGCTTTTAGAAAAAGGCAATAAAACAGGGCTGGTTGATAGCAAAAGGCTCAAAAAACATCTAAAAAAAGAAGAAGACTTTTTGAGCTTTTTAAACACAGACTTAAGCACTAAAATTAATAGCTTTATAAATAAAGACGGCGAAAGGGTTCCGCTTAAAGAAAAAAAATCAATTAAAGATGTTCTTAAAAGACCAGAAGTTGATCCTTATGCAACCTACAATGCACCCAATGACAAAATCAAGCTTTATGAGAGAGCGTTCAACGAAATAAAATATGAGGGGTATATAAAAAAACAAAAAAGAGAAATAGAGAAAACCAAAAAACTCAACAACAAAAAAATACCAGCAAACATAAACTACAACAACATCCCAGGCCTTTCAAACGAGGTGGTAGAAAGACTTACAAAAACCCAACCTGAAACAATAGGCTCAGCCTCAAGAATAGAGGGGGTTACCCCTGCCGCAATAGACTTAATTTTAATAAAAATAAAAAAAGCAGAAACCAAATCAGAAAAAGCAAATGCTTGAAAAAAACGACCTTGTAAACAAATTTTTAGAAAAAGCCCTTAAATACAACCAAAACCATAATCTTTTTAACAGAAACAACAAAAAAGAACTTCAAAGAGATGTTAATGAAAGCCTCAGCATAAACCCGTTCATAAAAAACAAACCCATAATACTTGACCTCGGTTCAGGGGGAGGGTTTCCAGGAATCATAACAGCCATCACAAACCCTGAATGTAAAATATATCTTTTAGAAAAAAATAACAAAAAAAGCTATTTTTTAAAAAAAACAATCATAGAGCTAGGGCTTGCGAACGCCGCTGTTGTAAACAAAAGACTCGAACAAGAAAACAATCTGGGAATATTTGATTTAATAACAGCTAGAGCCTTCTCTTCGATAAAAAACATTTTAAACCTCACCAAAAACAATTCCAACAAAGAAACCCAATACCTGCTTTTAAAAGGAACAAAAAAAACCATAAAAGATGAGCTAAACGAAATAGACACAAACAATTATATTTATGAAATAATCAATATAGAAGAGAAACCCAAAGAAAGAAACATAGTGGTTATAAAAAAAACCAATGAATAAAGTTATCGCTATTGCCAATCAAAAAGGAGGGGTCGGTAAAACCACCACCGCTGTAAACTTATCAGCAAGCCTTGCAGCCACCAAGAGAAGGGTTCTTTTGATAGACCTTGACCCTCAAGCGAATGCAACAACAGCGGCTGGAATAGACAAAAGCAAAAAAAATATATGCGACAACTTTTTTGAAAACGAAGAACTAAGCAACTGTATACACAAAACAAGTGACGACTATTTTATCTTGCCGGGCTCACAAGACTTAATAGCCCTTGATGTGGCCATAAGAGAAAACGAAAAACAAGGATATCTAAAAAAACTAATAGAAAACATTAATGACAATTTTGACTACACCATCATAGACACGCCACCAACACTTAACCAGTTAACAATGGAGGCATTGCTTGCTGCATCAGGAACCCTAATACCCCTCCAGTGTGAGTATTATTCTTTAGAGGGTGTTGCGGGACTAATTAAAACAATTCAAGCAATTTCAGAAAAAAACCTTTCATCAAACAGGGTTTTGGGTATTATTAGAACAATGGTTGATTTAAGAAACAATCTTGCAAAAGAGGTCTCAGAAGAGTTGGAAAAACATTTCCAAGGCCTTGTTTTTAACACCCTAATTCCAAGAAACGTAAAGCTTGCAGAGGCCCCTAGCCACGGTGTATCAGGAATTAAATATATGCCTGACTCGTATGGAGCAAAGGCATATCTTGCATTAACAGGGGAGCTTATTAGGAAGGTAGAAAATGTCTGAAGAGCCAAAGATATTAAACAGAGGCTTGGACGCCTTGCTGGGATCCAAATCAAACCCACCAACCAAAACTGTAAAAGAAATAGAAATAAACAAAATAGAAGCAGGCAGATTTCAACCAAGATCAGACTTTAATGTAGAAAAGTTATCTGAACTAACAGATTCCATAAAAAAACATGGCGTTTTGTCGCCCATTCTTGTTAGAGAGCTTGGTTTAAACAAATTTGAAGTTATTGCGGGGGAGAGGAGGCTGCGCGCCAGTAAGGCTGCCGGCCTCTCCGCAATCCCTTGTTTGGTTGACCAAAAAAAAGACCAAGACGCCCTCGAATCCGCCTTAATAGAAAACCTACAAAGAGAAGACCTTAATGCTGTAGAGGAGGCGCGCGGCTACGATAGGCTTAAAAGGGAGTTTGGTTTAACCCAAGATGAGGTTGCAACAGCAACCGGTAAAGCAAGGAGCACAATTGCAAACTCACTAAGATTGCTCCAATTAAGCCCAAGTATTTTAGACTTATTATCCACAGGACAAATAGAAAAAGGCCACGCAAAAATACTTGTTGGAATGAGCGCCAAAGAAGCAGAGCAAGCGGCCAATGATATTGTTAAAAACAAACTTACCATAAAAGACATATCACCAAAAAAAACCAAACCAAAAAACCAAACCAAAACAAAAACCAGGGATCTTTTAAATATAGAAGAGGAAATGTCAGTTGCTTTTGGGCACAAGGTTGAGATAGAAACTAAAACCAAATCAACAGGCAAAGTTTCAATAAGCTACAAAACAAAAGATGAGCTCGAAAACATAATTTCAAAAATTATAAATTAATCTAAAAACAGCCTATTCTTAAAGTATATTATTTTATATAATTCACGCGAAAAATTTTTACATAATCAGTTTGAGCTTATTAAAAATCTTAAACCCAACCAATTCAAAAATTTTTTTTGTTTTTCTTGGGTTGTTGTTGGTCTTGTTAATTTTAGGATCAATTAAAAGCTTTGCTTTTTTGCCTGCTCAAATAATATATATATTAATTTTATTAGCTATATATTATTTTGGTAACTTTATAGACTCACAGGCTATAAACATAAGCTACAACTGGATAGGTAAATGGCTTTGGTTTGTTGTTTATATGGTTTACATAGCCAATAAACAAAAAGAAGTTTTTTTGGTGGCTTTGTTTACAACAATAATCATCAATATAGCACTCCAACCAACCATTTTTAATAAAAAATAAAATATAAATTAATGGCAACAGAACTAACCACAGAATCATATATAGGCCACCACCTTACAAACCTGACATGTGGAAAAACCCCAGACGGATGGACATGTGATCCTTATATGGTAGATAAGATGGGTTTTTGGGCCTTTCACGTTGATTCACTTTTTTGGTCTATATTGCTAGGAGCCTTATTTATTACTATTTTTAGGCTGGGCATTCCTAAATCAACAGATTCAGCGCCATCCGGGTTACAAAATATAGTAGAGATGTGTATTGAGTTCGTTAATGATAATGTTCAATCTCTTTTTGGCAGCGTGAAAAACACACTTATTGCGCCCTTAGCCCTCACTGTATTTGTATGGATTCTTTTTATGAATTTAATGGATCTAGTCCCAGTAGACTTTTTGCCAGTTTTGGCTGGTCACATTGCATATATAGTTGCGGGTGACAGCGTGGGGTGGATATCAAGCCCAGAGTCTTTTTATTTTAAAGTTGTACCAACAACAGATCCTAATATTACATTAGGCATGGCGTTCGCGATATTTGTGCTAACAATTTATTATAGTATTACAGTTAAAGGACCAAAGGCATTTATCGCAGAACTAACACTTCATCCGTTCGGCAAATGGTTAATACCAGTAAACTTTATTCTTGAAATGGTTAACTTTATTGCAAAACCAATTTCATTAGGTCTAAGGCTTTTCGGAAATCTTTATGCTGGCGAGATGATTTTTATATTAATAGCACTAATGTTATTTTTTGGCAGCATACCAATCGGAATTATGGGATTTGGTTTGCATTTAGTTTGGGCGCTTTTCCACATACTTATTGTGGCATTGCAAGCATTTATTTTTATGGCGTTAACCATTGCTTATTTAGCAATGGCCCATGAAACAGAGGAGCATTAAGCTCTACTTTAAAGGAGAAAAAAATGGAATTAAACGTTTTAGCAGCAGGAGTAACCATGGGACTTGCATCAATTGGTGCTGGTATAGGTGTGGGTGTTTTAGGCAGCAAATTTATTGAAGCAGCAGCAAGACAACCAGAACTAATACCAATGCTTCGTGGACAGTTTTTCCTTATGATGGGATTAACAGATGCGGTTCCAATGATCGGTGTCGGTCTTGGTATGTATATGCTATTTGCTATATAAGAAGATAGTTAAAAAATATGAATATTAACGCAACCTTACTTGCTCAAGCAGTAGTATTTATTGTTTTTATAGCAATATGTTGGAAATATGTATATCCACCAATATTGGCTGCGATGCAAGAAAGAGAAAAGAAAATTTCTGACGGTCTTAATGCGGCCAAAAAAGCAGACGATGCCCTTGAGGAAGCAAGAATAGCTTTCGAAAAAGAGCTATCAAATGCAAAGGCAGAAGCGTCAGAGATAATTGAGAAAGCCAACAATAGGGCAACTCAAATCGTTAGTGATGCCACATCAAAGGCTGAGACAGAAGCAGAAAAGATAATAACCTCTGCCAATAAAACGGTTGAGAATGAAACTAATAAAGCCAAAGAAGACTTAAGAAAACAACTCTCTAGCATTATCATTGATACAACTCAAAAGATACTTGACGAAGAGATTTCAAAAGACAAACATGAAGCTTTATTAAAAAAAGCAGCTGAGGAATTATAAATGATTGATCAGGCTCCTTTGGCAAGACCATACGGCAAGGCCCTCTTTGAGGCCGCGCTAGAGGCTAAGGACCTGGAAGGCACACACCTCGCAATCCAAGAGCTTGCTAATGTTTCTGAAACAACAGAGGTGGCTGCCTATATAGATGAGCCAACACATACAAAAAAAGAAATTGCTAACAAGCTTGTTGAAATCTTGGGAGATAGTTTGAATGATCTAACTAAAAAACTATTAAATGTATTGGCTGAGAATAAAAGATTAAACCTTATTTCAAACATCAATATTATCTATATAGAGCTTTTAGAAAAACATAATGAGCAAACAAATGTATCTGTTTCAGTTGCAACAGATGTTAGCGATGAAACAAAAGAGTACTTATTAACAAAATTAAAGAAATCTTACGGCGATAATGCCTCTATAGATTTTATTAAAGACCCATCAATTATGGGCGGCCTATCAGTAATGGTGGGTGACGAGTCTCTAGATCTGTCTATTAAAGGCAGAGTGAAGAAACTTATAAACCAATTAAATTTTTAAGGTGAAAATATGAGTCAATTAAACCCATCTGAAATATCAAGCGTTCTTAAAGAGAAAATTTCAGGCCTAGACCTTTCTTCTGAAAAGAAAAACGAAGGTGTAATTGTTAGTGTATCTGACGGTATCGTTAGACTTCACGGCATGGGCGATGTTATGTATGGAGAGCTTATCGAGTTTGAAAATGGTGTTCTAGGTTTGGCGCTAAACCTTGAACAAGATTCAGTAGGTGCTGTTGTTTTAGGGGACTATTTAGAATTAATTGAGGGTCAAAAAGCAACATGTACAGGAAGAATTCTCGAAGTACCAGTTGGAGAGGAGCTTCTCGGAAGAGTTGTGAACACACTAGGAACACCAATCGATGGTAAAGGTGAAATTAAAACCAAAGAAACAGCTCCAGTTGAGGTTGTTGCTCCAGGTGTTATCGCAAGGCAATCGGTTGACCAACCTGTTCAAATTGGTCTAAAAGCTGTTGATGCTATGGTGCCGATTGGTAGAGGTCAAAGGGAGCTAATAATTGGCGACAGACAAACTGGTAAAACAGCTGTAGCCATTGATGCAATTATTAACCAAAAAGGAACAGGCATTAAATGTATTTATGTTGCAATTGGACAAAAACAATCAACCGTTGCAAATGTGGTTAAAAAACTTGAAGAGCACGGAGCTCTTGAGCACACTATTGTGGTTTCAGCGCCAGCTGCTGATCCAGCACCAATGCAGTTCTTGTCCGCATATGCAGGCTGCACCATGGGTGAGTATTTTAGAGATAGAGGTGAGGATGCGTTAATTGTTTATGATGATTTATCTAAACAGGCAGTTGCCTACAGACAGGTTTCACTGCTATTAAAAAGACCTCCTGGTAGAGAGGCTTATCCTGGAGATGTTTTTTATCTTCACTCAAGGCTGCTTGAGAGATCTGCAAGAGTTAACGCTGAGTATGTTGAAAAGTTTACCAATGGAGAAGTAAAGGGTAAAACAGGATCTTTAACCGCTCTTCCAATTATTGAAACGCAAGCGGGTGACGTATCTGCCTTCGTACCAACAAATGTTATTTCTATTACTGATGGACAAATTTTCCTTGAAACAGATTTATTTAACTCAGGGATTAGGCCTGCCATTAACCCAGGTATTTCTGTATCAAGGGTTGGTGGAGCAGCGCAAACAAAAATAATGAAAAAATTAAGCGGCGGTGTTAGAACTGCTTTAGCTCAATATAGAGAACTGGCTTCATTTTCTCAGTTTGCTTCGGATTTAGATGATGCCACAAAAGCTCAACTTGCAAGCGGCCAAAGAATAACAGAACTGCTTAAGCAAAAACAATATTCACCTTTAAGTGTTGCTCAACAATCTATAAGTTTGTTTGCTGCTGATAGAGGTTATATGGATGATGTGCCAGTTGAAAAAATTGGAGATTTTGAGTCAGCGTTGCATGGATACTTTACATCAGAGGAAGCTGAGCTGGAATCTTCAATAAATGAAACAGGTGACTGGAATGATGATATTGAGGGCAAGTTCGTAGAGGTACTTGAAAGCTTTAAGAAAACTCAAACTTTTTAATTATGGCAAACACTAAAGAAGTAAGAAAACAAATAGCAAGCATCAAGTCTACACAGAAGATAACATCTGCAATGGAAATGGTTGCAGCATCAAAAATGCGAAAAACCCAAGACGCTATGTTGGTTGGCCAGCCTTACTCACAAAAAATCAAGGAAGTTATATCTCATGTAGCTACCTCAAACTCAGAGTATTCACATCCTTTTTTTGAGGAAAGAAAAACAAAGAAAGTTTGCTTTATTATTGTTAGTACTGATAAAGGTTTATGTGGTGGCCTCAATATTAATTTATTTAAAAGCGTTATTGCAAAAGCAGCTGAACTTAATAAAAATGAAATAGATGCGTCCTTTGCAATTATTGGCTCAAAAGCTGCTGGGTTTTTTAAATCAGTAGGCGGCGAAATTGTTGCTAAAACCGAAAAACTTGGAGACAAACCAAACCCAGAAGATTTGATCGGACTTACAAAAATAGTTTTAGATTTACATAAAAACAATGAAGTTGACGAGGTTTATCTTTGCAGTAATAAATTTGTAAATACCATGACACAACAACCTGATGTGCAGCAGTTAATCCCATTACCTTCAATGGAACAAGATGAAAAAGTTAAACAATACTGGGATTATATATACGAACCAGAAGCAGAAATATTATTAGAGGGATTATTAACAAGATATATTGAGTCTTTAATATATCAAGCAGTAGTCGAAAATGTAGCATGCGAGCAAGCAGCAAAAATGCTCGCAATGAAAAATGCTACTGACAATGCAGGCGATCTAATTAAAGAATTAGAACTTTTATATAACAACGTTAGACAGGCAGCTATTACTCAAGAGTTGTCTGAAATTGTGGGTGGAGCCGCAGCAGTTTAAGGAGAACGAAATGAGTAATGGATTAGTAACACAAATTATTGGAGCTGTTATCGATGTGGAGTTTGACAAAGATAATATTCCAAATGTTTATGAAGCATTAGTAATTGATGGTGAAGAAACTGTTCTTGAGGTTCAACAGCAACTTGGAGATGGCGTTGTAAGAAGTATTGCTATGGGAACAACTGAAGGGCTAAAAAGAGGCATGGTAGTTGCAAGAACCAATGCTCCTATATCTGTGCCAGTCGGACAAGAAACTTTAGGCAGAATCATGGATGTTTTAGGTAATCCAATTGATGAAAAAGGCCCAATAGGCGAAAAAGAAAAATTACCCATTCATGCCAAACCACCATCATATACCGATCAGGCCACATCAAATGAGCTACTTGAAACAGGCATTAAAGTTATTGATTTGATTTGTCCATTTGCAAAAGGCGGAAAGGTTGGGCTTTTTGGTGGAGCAGGTGTTGGTAAAACAGTTAATATGATGGAATTGATAAGAAATATTGCTATTGAGCACTCGGGCTTCTCAGTATTTGCCGGTGTTGGTGAGAGAACAAGAGAGGGTAATGATTTCTATCATGAAATGACAGATTCGAATGTTTTGGATAAGGTTTCGCTTGTTTATGGTCAGATGAATGAGCCCCCAGGAAACAGATTAAGGGTTGCTTTAACCGGACTTACAATTGCTGAGAAATTCAGAGATGAGGGTAGAGACGTTCTATTATTTATCGATAATATTTATAGATATACATTAGCTGGCGTTGAGGTATCAGCTTTATTAGGAAGAATGCCATCTGCTGTAGGATATCAGCCAACATTAGCAGAGGAAATGGGAGCATTACAAGAGAGGATCACTTCTACAAAGACAGGATCTATTACATCAATCCAGGCTGTTTATGTTCCAGCGGATGATTTAACAGACCCATCTCCTGCTACTACATTTGCTCACTTAGATGCTACGGTTGTGTTATCAAGAAGCATCGCAGAATTAGGTATTTATCCAGCTGTTGATCCACTTGACTCTACAAGCAGACAGCTTGACCCATTAGTTGTTGGGGAGGACCATTATGAAACAGCCCAAGCGGTTCAAGGGGTGTTACAAAGGTATAAAGAGCTTAAAGATATTATTGCTATTCTTGGTATGGATGAACTTTCAGAAGAAGACAAACAGGTTGTTTCAAGAGCTCGTAAGGTTGAAAGATTTTTATCACAACCATTCTTTGTTGCTGAAGTCTTTACAGGAAGCCCTGGTAAATATGTTTCACTTGAAGAAAGTATTAAAGGTTTTAAGGGCATTCTTAATGGAGATTATGATGACCTTCCAGAACAAGCTTTTTACATGGTAGGAACTATAGAAGAAGCTGTTGAAAAGGCTAAAACAGTTTAAATATGTCAGTTATAAAAGTAAGTATAGTTTCTTCAAACGAAGAAATTTTCTCAGGAGAGGCCACAATGGTTTTTGCTACTGGCTCACTTGGTGAGCTTGGTATTGCACCAGGCCATACGCCTCTTCTTACTGGTTTAGCACCAGGCCCTGTTAGAGTACAAAACAATTCTGATGAAGAAACTTTTTTTTGTTCAGGTGGCTTTATCGAAGTTCAGCCAGACATAGTAACAATTCTCTCAGACACTGCAGAAAGAGCAGATAGCTTAGATGAGGCAGCTGCAATAAAAGCTAAAGAGCAAGCAGAAAAAGATCTAAGCGATAAAGATGACAATATTGACTATGCAAAAGCAGCCGCTCAGCTAGCAGAGGCAGCGGCTAGATTAAAAACTATTCAAAAAATTCGTAAAAACCAGTAAGGTATTCTTTTAACCTTATTGAAATGAAAGTACATACTATTATTCTTGCAGCTGGTTCTGGATCCAGAATGCAGTCTTTAAAAGCCAAATCTTTGCAAAAAGTTGCTGGGATGACAATGATTGAAAGAATAATCAAAACTGCCAAAGAAATTAGCGATCAAATAACTCTTGTTGTTGGCTATGATAAAGAGGGTATTATTGAGCACGCTAAAAAGCTTGGTGATTTTAATTATGTTGAACAACCAAGCCCAATAGGAACTGGAGATGCTGTTAAACAAGCCATCCCTTATATATCAGATGATGAAAAAGTCGTCGTTTTGTATGGGGACGTTCCATTAATTAAAGTAGATACTTTAAAAAATTTAATAAGCTCATCAGAAGAAGGATTTTCTATTTTAACTAGCTTCCCAGATGATCCTTATGGGTATGGAAGAGTTATTAAAAATATAGACCAAAATGCTACTAGTATTGTTGAGCAAAAAGATGCAAATGATGACCAAAAAAATATTAAAGAGATATTTACAGGCAATTTATGTATTTCGGGAAAAATATTAAAAGAAAGCATTAATGATATAAAAAACAATAATGCAGCAAATGAATATTATTTAACTGATTTAGTATCCATAAACAGCAAAAAAGAGATTAAAATAAACACATACTCTGTAGATATAAACGAAGTATTGGGTGCAAACTCAAAAAAAGAGCTAGAATTAATAGAAAATACTAACAGAAATATGCAAGCAAAAGATTTACAAGAAAAAGGCGTCACAATTGTAGACTCAAATAGGATAGATATTCGAGGCAGTGTATCAGTTGGCAAGGATTGTTATATTGATGTCAATGTAATTCTTGAGGGCGACATTGTATTAGGTGACGGGGTAGAAATCGGACCTAATAGCTATATAAAAAATACTAAAGTAGGCAGCAATACTAATATTAAAGCTTTTAGTTATATTGAGAGTGCTGAAATAGGATCTATGTGTAATATTGGACCTTTTGCAAGAATAAGAGAGGGTAGTGAAATAGGCGATGAAGCCAAAGTTGGTAATTTTGTAGAAACCAAAAAAGCTAAATTAGGCAAGGGCGCAAAAGCAAGTCATCTAACATATCTCGGTGACACCGAAATAGGCAATGATGCAAATATTGGTGCCGGCACTATAACGTGTAATTACGATGGAAAAAATAAATATGTCACCAAAATTGGTAATAATGCCTTTATTGGTAGCAATAGCGCATTAGTTGCACCTGTTGAAATCGGAGACGGCTCTTTTGTAGCTGCTGGCTCCACCATAACAAAAGATGTCCCAGAAAATTCATTGGGAGTCGGAAGGTCTAAGCAATCTAATATTAAAGATTGGCCTAAGGATAAAAAATAAAAATGTGCGGAATTATTGCAGCTGCATCTAGTAGAAATGTCGGCAAGCTTTTAGTTAGAGGCCTTCACAAGATGGAATATAGAGGCTACGATTCAGCAGGTATTGCGCTTCATCAAGACAACTCTATCGCGCATCTTCGTGCTGTTGGGAAGGTTCAATTGCTTGAAGATAAGATGATAGCTGAAAAGCCAAAAAGTAAACTTGGAATTGCTCACACTAGATGGGCTACCCATGGTGAACCTTCAGAGCTAAATGCTCATCCGCATAAATCAAAAGATTCAGTTTATATAGTTCACAATGGGATTATTGAAAATTATGTTGAACTTAGAGAAGAATTAATAAAAGATGGATATGAGTTTAGCTCCCAAACAGATTCAGAATTAATAGCGCATTTACTTGATCTTTATTACAAAGAAACCAAATCAATGGTGAATGCAATGTATAAAGCTAAAGAAAAGCTAGATGGTGCATATGCAATAGCTGCAATAAACATTGATGACAATAGCAATCTTGTTGTTGCAAGAAATAAATCACCTCTTTTGTTGGGAATTGGCAGTGATGAAATTTTGGCAGCCTCAGACCCTATAGCAATAGCTGAGCTAACAAATGATTTTATTTTTTTAGAAGACGGTGATGTTGCAGAAATTTCAGCTGAAACATATAAAATTTTTGATAACACAAAATCAAAAGCAAATAGAGAAATTACTCACATAGATATCTCAACTCAGGCTACGTCCAAAGGAGACTATAGGCATTTCATGGAAAAGGAAATCTATGAGCAGCCTGAGGCGGTTTCCAAAACTGTTGATGGAAGGATTGGAGGCGAGGACGTGCTTGATAATATTTTTGGACTTGGATCTAGCGACATATTTGCAAAGGTGGAGCGCGTGCAAATAGTTGCATGCGGAACTAGTCTTCATGCAGGCAGAGTTGCAGCAAATTGGTTTTCATCAATAGCAGAATTACCGTGCCAGGTTGACTACGCAAGTGAATATAGATATAGAAACCCCCATGTTGATCAAAACTCTTTACTAATAACGATATCTCAATCTGGAGAAACAGCAGATACTTTAGCTGCCTTAAATTATTCTAAGGAAAGAGATTATCTTTCCTCATTAACAATTTGTAATGTGCCAACTAGTTCATTGGCCAGAGAGTCAGATTTTTCATTATTTACAAATGCAGGGCCTGAGATAGGTGTTGCCTCGACCAAAGCTTTTACTACTCAGTTAGCAGGGCTTATGCTCTTAGCTTTATCGCTTGCAAAGAGCAGAGGCTTGAACCCTAAACTTAGAGGCAGGATTGTTAAAGCACTTAGGTTATTACCTGAAACCATTGCAGAGGCTTTATTATTAAAAGACAAAATGCTGGAGATAGCACCCAACATAGCCAATAAAAACAACGCTTTGTTTTTAGGCAGAGGTATTTTTTATCCAATTGCAAAAGAGGGTGCGCTTAAGCTCAAAGAAATTTCATATATTCATGCTGAGGCTTATCCAGCAGGAGAATTAAAACATGGCCCACTTGCCTTAATTGATGAGAATATGCCAGTAATTGCCTTGGCCCCTGAGAGTGAAATAGCTGAAAAACTAATATCCAATCTGGAAGAAGTGAAAGCACGCGGCGGCACCTTATATGTAATGGCTGATCCTTCGGTGAATATGGATGTTAAGTCAGGAAGCTTAGTGCATATGCCTAAATGTGATTTCTTTATGACCCCCATCGTATATAACATTCCTCTTCAAATTCTTTCATATGAGGTTGCCTTGCTAAGGGGCACAGACATTGATCAACCAAGGAATCTAGCCAAGTCTGTTACTGTGGAGTAATTCAGAACAGTGAATAAAACTTTTAAGTTTCGATTAATTATATGGGTTCCAGTAATTCTTCTAATGACTGCCTGTTCCCAAGATGTTAGCAAAGAGCGATTGATGTTTGTAAGTTCTTTGTTCACAGGTGCAGAGCAATATAAAAACCTTAACAGAGCTTATAAAATTTTTCCTACTAGCAAACTTCTAGCATCGAACGAACCTGCGCCCTTCGCAGTAGCGCAATCGATTGATCTTCCCTCAAAGTTTAGCTTTAGGGGCTCGCTCGTTGATGTAGAGGAGTTTCTTTCCCGAACCGGAACTAGTGCTTTGCTCATCGTTAATGATGGAAAAATTAGATACGAAAATTATTGGCTAACAGGTGGAAAAGATGTGAAGTGGATTTCGATGTCTGTAGCTAAAAGCTTTATATCTGCCTTAGTTGGGATTGCAATCGAACAAGGTTATATCGATAGTGTTAATGACTCAATAACTAAGTATGTCCCACAGCTTGAAAATTCTGCCTATGAGGGTGTTCGAATTAAAGACATATTACAGATGTCATCTGGGGCAAGGTGGAATGAGGATTATAGTGATCCCGATTCTGATGTCATGCGTTCCGCAAAAATCCTCGCTATAGGAGGATCCTTGGATGATTTCTCGGCAAGCCTTACAAACGAACTAAAGCCTGGGACATTTAATCGCTATAACTCTACAGATACACAAGTTCTTGGCATGCTTTTAAGAGAGGCTATTGGAATCTCTGTCACTAAATACATGCAAGAAGTTTTATGGAATCCTATGGGCGCCGAAAGCAATGCTTATTGGTTATTAGACTCAGAAAATATGGAAATGGTTTATGCGGGTTTTAATGCAACAGCTCGAGATTATGCAAAGCTGGGTGAATTATTTAGGCTTAAGGGTAAATTTAATGGCAAACAAATTGTTCCAAGTAACTGGGTAAAATCGTCCACGACACCTGATGCTCCTCACCTAATGCCTGGAGAAAATCCTCTTTCAGATTTTCCAATGGGTTACGGCTACCAGTGGTGGATCCCTGATGATAGCGACGATTTCACTGCTATCGGAGTTTACAATCAATTTATCTATGTTTCGCCTGAGAACAACACCGTAGTTGTTAAGTTATCTGCAAATAAGATTTATGGTGTAAGTGATGAGGCAAGCAAACTAAGCGAAGAAGAAACAGTAAGTTTTTTAAAAGCAGTCACAGGCTTATTCACTGTTCCAAAACACTCCGTTACTGTCGAGTAGTTTCGAACAGTGATTTAAATCAATGAATAAAATTTTTAACAAGGATATTAAAAATTTTGTAAATGAGTTTTTTTTAACTTTAAATCCAATAGAAAAGTCTAAGATTAAAAACATATCAGCAGATCATTTTTGCTCTGACGAAGAAAACGCAAATTTATGTGCAGAGTTAGTCCTTTCTGGGATTAAAACCGCCTCTTGTTCTCTAAAAGAAAGTTATAATTATACTAATTTTGATATACCGATGGCAGGCGATCTACTTATTGTCACTAATTGGGATCATGCCCCTGTTTGTATTGTTGAGTTTACAGAAATTAAAGAGGTAAAATTTTCGGAAGTGAATGATCTACACGCTCGCAAAGAAGGAGAAGGCGATCAATCTTTATCTTGGTGGAATAAAGTGCATGTTGATTTTTTTACCCGTGAATGTGAAGAATTTGGAATAGAGTTTAATAAAAACATGACTCTATTGTTAGAGTACTTTAAAGTTGTTTACCCTAAACTATAATCACCGTTCCAAAACATTCGGTTACTGTCGAATAAAAATTAGTATTTTTGTTTTTCAGGAATAACTCCTCTTACCCCACCTCTTGGATCTTTTACATCTCCATCACGTCTAGGTATTAAATGTATGTGACAGTGAAAGATTGTCTGACCTGCTGATACACCAGAATTAATTCCAATATTAAAACCTGTGATAGTTTTATCCTTCTTTTCTAAATTATGTTTAACTGAAAATAAAATTTTATTAATTGAATTGATCTCAGATTGTTCTAAATCAAAATAGTCTGACACATGTCTTTTTGGAATAACCAAATGATGACCTTTTGTAACTGGAAAATTATCTTTAATTGCAAATGCAAACTCATTCTCTTCTATTTTCTTTCGTTTTAAATTACAAAAAACACAACCTTCTTCTCGGTATTCAAAAAATTTACCAATATCGCGCAAATCAGCATCATCCAAGTTTCTTTTTTGCCTATTACATGTATAACAGAGGGACTGAAGGTTTGATATATCATTTGAACCACCCTTAGACCTGGGTATTATATGGTCAACATCGAGACTTTTTTCTTTATTGCTAATTCCGCATAGTTCACATTTTCCTTTTGCACGTTTCAAAACCTCATATCTTATACTTCCTGGAATAGGGTCATTAGAAAGATGTCTGTGTGACCAAATCCTTTCACCTCTCTTTTGGATGTACTCAGATATTTTTAAATCACAAATCTTAATAAGTGATTTTTGTTGATCTTTTGAAAGTTTGTCAAAACCATCTAGACAATATTTTGATCCCTCTTTGGAAGTTATCTTTCTGTTTTTGGTTAATACTTTTCCAACCATATTTTTGGTCACTAACTCATAGTATTCTTTTTGACTTGTATCATAAGAGAGAAGATCTTGTGCAATTCTAGATATTTCTGCTGATCCACCATGTTTTAAAAGTGTTTTGATCATTACTGGTTGATAGATGTGAGACATTCTCATATCTTTTTCCAAGAAATCTTTTAATTTTTTATACATGCTAAGATTATCTTATAACAAATTTGGGTGGGGTAAGAATACTCCGTTACCGTTGAATAAATCAAAATGGAAATAAACTGGATAGTAGTTGGTTGGATTATAGACATGATCCTTAATGGTTTTGTGTGGCTTATCATCGCAGCATTTTCTCTTATATTAATTGATATGACTGATACATGGACAAGAAGAGTTATTAAATGGATGGATAAAGCTGATAAATGGACAAGAAAATTTATAGACATCTTGTTTGAGTGGATTCAAAAAAAGAATCTAAAAATAATCTCTAGTATTATATTGCTAATTATTTTTGGTATTCTTGCTCAACTAGGAATAATACCTAAGCTGATAACTTAATAAAAAGGGACATTTAAAAATCGTGATTTGCATCAAAACAGAAATCCCAAAAGAGATCTGCGAAATAGATGATGAGCTAAAAGCAATTTACCATTCGCATGACACTGTTTGCATATGGGTTTTCAAATCCAGAGAAGATAGAAATAATTTTATGAACAATACAGTTGGAATGAAAAAAGAAGAAAGAGAGCAATATTTTTTAAAAAATTATGGGTAAAAAATCAATCATAAACAATATTAAAAAAATCATAATTTTTATACCTATGTCATATTTTTTTTTAAACTTCGCTAGCTGGTTACTAGCAGGAATAATAATTTACTTTGGAATTTTAGTCGGCATATTTATACCAAATTCAATATTTGAAAGCTTATTAGCTTTTCTTAATGAGCTTTCTAGAAATGGAATTATTGGGCTACTTGTTATAGCTCATCCATTTATCACTTACTTTTTATATTTATATTTTAAAAAAATATATGATTCCATTGGTGTCCACGAGGAAAAAGTAATAGAAAAAAATGGTATCAAAGGAGTTTTGAAATGAAATATAGAAAAAAACTATTGTTAACAAGTTTATTTTTTATTTTAAATTCTAATGCCAGTGACCATTTCAATGAAATTAATGCTCTATTGGATGGCCTTCACAAAGATGCGCATGAAGGGAACTATGAGACTTATTTTAAACGATACACCTCTGATGCTTTTTTCTTAGGAACTGATAAAAATGAACGCTGGAGTATTGAAGAATTCAAAGTATATGCAGAACCAGCATTTTCGGACGGCCATGGATGGACTTACAAAGTAGTTGATCGCAATATAGAAGGGGCAGGCAATACCCGCTGGTTTGATGAGATTGTATTTAATAAAAAGTTAGGACATTGTAGAGGTACAGGAGTTGTGCAATTAATTAATGGAGAATGGAAAATTGCTCACTATGCCCTAACAATGCTTATTCCAAATTCTGCTGCAGAAGAAATTGGATTAATATCTATAGCTGCTGATACAGAATAAGAATATATCAAAATGTTAAGATAAGGATATGAAAGATAAAAATCAAAAATTAGGTCATCCAGGAAATGGCATTGGAGTAGGGGTAGCGCTTGGGGCAGTGCTTTTTGTTTTAACAAATGAACCAGTTTGGATAGCTTTAGGCGTTGCAATCGGTGCAGCATTTGATTGGAGCAAAAAGTCTTAATCCTTAATTGAATGGCTTTTAATCACTTCTATTCTTTCTTTAAGATTGGGGTGAGAAGATAAGTATCCTAAAATATATATAAATGTAGCGATTAAAAAACCTTCCATAATTCAATCAATTGAATACCATTTAAATATGAAAAAAATAGTACCGATATTAGCAGCAATATTTATATTTGCTTGTTCCTCATACCCAACCACAAGCACTCTATCAAGAATGGGCGGCGAAGATGAGATTTTACGTAAACTGAGCGATCCTGAATTAAGAAAAGATAAAATTTTTGTTATGGCAAATATGGCAGATATTGCAGATTTTGTTGTTGTAAATATTAGAGTTAATGGAGAGGTTCTCCAGATTAAAAATTCAGAAATATTGGTTTTTGATTTGATAGAAGGAGAAAATTCAATCTTAAGCTTTGGTGAAATATTTGGTGATGAGGTTAGAAGTTGCAGGCCCTATGAAAATTATGTTTTTAATACAGCAGACTTTAAAGACACAGATACTCACTATTTTGTAATAGTAGATAGAGGCTGCTATGCAGATTTACATTTAGAAAAAGAAGGATTTTTTTATATAAAAAGCAATCCTGATTTAAAGTGGCAAGATAACCCATGGTTAATAAACAAAGATTGGGCCACATGGAACAAATACTCCAATCAATGAGTGAACTTCAGTGGTTTAAAAAGGTCTAATTTTTTTTGGCTGAATGCGATATATGGCGTAAATTTAAGAACCAATGAATTTGATACAGGTTTTATTACTGACTTGCATACAATTGCAGAAAATATAGCTGACAACCACGATTCAAACTACAAGCAATAAAGTTTAGATTTAATGCAAATTTCATCACTATGGTTTATAGTATTTTTATGTGTGATTGTTGTAGTTGTTGCGAATGCGCCTGTTGCGCTAAATAAATATTAGTATTTATTCGCATAAAAAAATTAATGGTTTATAAATAACCTAGAACTTTGCGCCTTTTATTTTTTATTAATTTTTGTTGTATTTTAATTTTTAATCAATAAACTAAGCGACTACAAATTATTCATAGTAAAAAAAGTTATATGTCTATAAAAACTCAACTCACAACTGACAAAGCAGCAATGTCATTATCTTTTTTGTGTGTTGCCCATTGTTTTTTTGCACCTTCTTTTATTATTCTTTCTTCTGCGTTCGCATCTTTTACTGTAGATAATGAATTTGTACATAAATTTATTTTATTTGTTGCAGTACCAATAAGTATTTATGCTTTGTATACAGGCTATAAAAATCATAAAGATATTTCTTTTATACCCATAGGAGCTTTTGGCCTTATTACTTTGGTTGCAGCAGTTCTTTTGGGTGAAAGCATATTGGGTGAGTTTGGTGAGAAGGGCTTAACCTTACTTGGCTCAGTATTTGTGGCTTATGCGCACCTAAAGAATCATCAGGCATGCAAAGACATAGACTGTAATACCTGCCACGACTAATATCTAAACATCATTATTCTAGATATCACATATATTATTAGATATTCATTAAATAAAAATTGTTATATCAAGAATTGATATACTTAATTTAATGAAAGAAAGAGCAGACTATAATGAGTTTATTCAGCGCCTCAAAAAGAGTGAAGACGAAATACGAGTCAAATCAACAGAGAAAAGACACTCTAAAGGGTACAGAACTGCTAGAGAAAATTTATTAGACTTAGTTGATGAGGGTAGTTTTCTAGAGTTTGGGCAGTTTGCAGTTGCAGCTCAAAGATCAAGAAGGGATATTGACGATCTATTAATAGAAACAAATGCGGATGGAGTAATCACAGGTTTTTGCAGCATAAATAAAGATATTTCTGAA
Source organism: uncultured SAR86 cluster bacterium (assembly GCA_902559885.1). Lineage (GTDB taxonomy): Bacteria > Pseudomonadota > Gammaproteobacteria > Magnimaribacterales > D2472 > CACEJU01. Next base: position 114,360 of record CACEJU010000001.1, read on the forward strand.
AAATTCAAAGCTGATGCAGTTGCTATTGTCTACGACTATTCAGTTTTAGCTGGTACTCAAGGCCTCTTTCATCATCAAAAGCTTGACCGCATTATTGATAAAGCAAAGAAATACAAATTACCAATTGTTATATATACAGAAGGTGGAGGCGGTCGTCCTGGAGATGTTGATGTATTAACTCAGATTGCCGGTATGCACATTCCAACTTTTGCAAATTGGGCGGCCCTGGATGGGGAATGTATTCGTATAGCAATATCTAATGGATATTGTTTTGCAGGAAATGCAGCTCTATTTGGAGCAAGTGACATAAGAATAGCTACAAAGAATGCAAATATAGGTATGGCAGGACCCGCCATGATAGAAGGAGGAGGATTAGGAAATTATTCTCCAGATGATATAGGCAAAGTAGATGATCATATTTCAAGTGGAGTTGTAGATTTAATTGCGGATGATGAAAAGCATGCAACTTATTTAGCAAAAAAAATTCTTGGGTATTTTCAAGGATTCATCTCTGATTATAAAAAGCAAGATCAACAATTACTTAAAAATATTCTTCCTGAAGACAGAAGGTACAGTTACGAAGTAAGGGATATTATCAAGCTTGTATCAGATGTAGATTCATTCATAGAACTAAAAGTAGATTATGGTAAAAGTCTTATTACCGGCTTTATTAGAATTGAAGGCAAGCCATTAGGCTTGGTCGCTTCAGATTGTAAGTTTTTAGGGGGAGCGGTAGACTCAGAGTCTGCAGAGAAGGCCGCCGATTTTTATGAGCTTTGTAATTCACACAATCTCCCCATGCTTGCATTAGTAGATTCTCCAGGCTTTATGGTGGGCCCGGCAAGTGAAAAAGACGGAGCAGTAAGAAGAATGTCCAAGCTTTTTAAAGCTAGCGCAACATTTCAAAACTCATTGGTAGCTGTATTTTTAAGAAAAGGTTATGGCCTCGGAGCTCAGGCTATAGTTGGCGGCAGCCTTCATAAACCTACTTATACATGCGCTTGGCCGTCTGGTGAATTTGGAGGCATGGGCATAGAGGGCGCCGTTAAACTTGGTTTTAAAAAAGAACTTGAGGCGGTTGAAGACAAAGATGAAAGAGAGGAGCTCTATAATAAATTAGTTAATAAAATGTACGATGCTGGTAAAGCAATCGAAGCAGCCTCATTTCTTGAAATAGATGCTGTTATAGATCCCGCAGATACAAGAAGCACGATTTTAAATGCGCTTCGATAAAGACTTAATTTTTATTTAAAAAAGAGCTCCACACATTATTTGGAGACCATAACATGAAATTATCATTCTTCATTTTTACGGTAATTTAAATAAATCCTCTACAGTGCATTTAAGAGTTTTTGCAATTTTTAGAGCAAGTACAGTTGATGGTATATATATACCATTTTCAATAGCATTAATGCTCTTTCTTGAAACCTCAGCGCTTTCTGATAGTTCTTGTTGAGTTAAACCAGCTGATTTACGAAGCTTTTCAAGATTATTGCGCAGCTTTTCATGACTTCTACCCATTTATCTTTTTTCAAATTCTTCAACTGCTTTGGTTAAATTTTTAGCCTCATTTGATTTGACTAAATAGTAGACAAAAAAACATATACCAAATGAAAACAAGAAACTAAAAACAGAATTTATTTCGAAATAATACAGAGGCAGAAATATTAAAAAAAATATTATTACGCTAAAACCACTCGCAAATTCTTCATTATTATTATTTATTAATCTAATAAGAGCATTTTTCATTACTTTCCCTCAAAGTCTTCAACGGCTTTATTAATCTCTTCACTTGTATTGGGATATAAATACCCAGCAATTATTTGACCAATACCTATTGCGGCCACTAAAGCTCCAACACCTTTTAGAATATTGCCTAAAAAGAAAACACCAAAAAGAAAGAGACCAATACCAACAAAAAGGGTAACAACACCACTTCTTCTATAGTCTAATGGCTGCTTTTTTCTTTCATCAAGCAAGCCCACTAAGTCCTCTAGCTTAGAAGGGTCATCTATATTTTTAGATATCTCTAAAATGGTTTTGTTTTTATCTTTGCTCTCAAAATATAACCAAATAAAAGCAGCTACTGGGACTATTATTCCTGTCAATATTCCCAATGAAGGTATTACTATTTCTGGACCCATTTTCTTCTCCTATTCATTATATTTATCTCCTAAAAAAATGTAACGTAAACTTATCATTAATTAAATGAGAAGTAAAGGTTACAATATAAATATTTAGAGTCTATTTGTTTTAAAGGATACGCCTTTGTATTCATCAAGCGTATAAAAGAAAGTTATCTCATCCCCAGCTTTTACATCTTCAGTAATTATTAAAATTCTGTAATCAACACCATCTTTTATTCTATTATCACCTTTTGCATTTGGTTTATCAGAATGATTTATGAAGCCCCCCAAAGGTGTTCTTATCCAAGATTGCCAAACCATAACATGCGTTATGCCGAGCTCAGTACCTTTTTTGATATCTTCAACAGCAAATATACCCATCCCATGTATTTTTGAGGTACCAATTTTTACCTGTTTAGGCAGGGGAAGATAGGTGCTTGGCTTTGTCATAACTCTTATATTGGTGAGTATTGAATTGAAAAAAGAATATATGTGATTAAAATTAAAATGACAAGCTAAATAATATATATTTCATGCAACAAAAAAATTCTTTTATCCTAGGATTACTGTTTTTAGTAGCTGCTTGTGGAGGTGGAGGTGGATCAAGTTCAACAGAGCCAACACAACCTCCTGTACCAGAGATACAGCCAACTATAAACTCATTCACTTTTCTTCAGTCAAATAACATTAGTTTAGATGAAGACATAACATTAGAATTATCAAGTGATGGCTCTTCGTACTCTGCAACGGTAAGCTCATCATTAGTATTAACAGGCTTAGTTGCATCATTTGATTTTACTGGAAGCTCAGTTTCAGTAAATGGAGTTACCCAGCAAAGCGGAGTCACTCAAAATAATTTTACTAACCCGGTTACTTATAGAGTTAGCAATAGCCAGGGAACATCCAGAGACTATCAGATTGTACTTACAAACGCAGTTGCTCCAACTATAACCAGTTTTGCATTTGCATCGGGAAAAAATTCAGAGCTTAACCAAGATGTAAACTTAGAGCTTGATGGAAATACATTCAAAGGCAGGGTCACGCAAAATATAAATATTTCTGAACTTGTTCCTAGTTTTTCATATACGGGCTCATCTATTAGTGTTGACGGGAGTCCCCAAGAAAGCGGGGTAACGCCCAATAACTTTGATAATTTAGTTACTTATAAAGTTGTAAATGATTTCGGTGATGAAAAAGACTATCAAATAGATCTTACAAAATTCACTGGATTGCCAATAATAAATCTTATTACTGATGGTTCTGTCCAAATCGACTCGAAGGAAGACTATGTTGAAGGTGATGTTAGTCTTGATGGAAGAAGAGATTTTGAAAGCCTAACCGATCTGTCAATGAAGATAAGAGGCAGAGGGAACTCAACATGGTTCATACACCCAAAAAAACCATTTCAAATGAAGTTATCTGATAAATCCGCATTTTTGGGTATGCCAGAAGATAAAAAATGGCTGTTTCTTGCCGAATATTCTGACAAAACCATGTTAAGAAATACCATAGCATTTGAATTAGGTTACATGAGCAATCTAGATTGGACACCAGCTGGCGAGTTTGCAGAGGTCTATTTAAATGGAGAATATAACGGGACATACAATATTACTCAAAAAGTAGAAGAATCAGACAACAGAGTGGCGCTAGGAGACACAGGCTATCTGTTAGAGCTTGATCAACTAGATAGAATTGATCCCGATGATGTTTATTTTGAGAGTACCGTAACCGAAAGATTTATTATCAATATTAAAGAACCAGATCTAGACTATGGATCCGAAGAGTTTAGGTATATTGAAAATTTAATAGCCGAGTTTGAAGAGGCATTGTTTGGAGCTAATTTTCAAGATGAAAATATTGGGTATAAAAATCATATAAATCTTGAGAGCTTTATAGACTGGTACTTAATTAGCGAGATTACAAAAAATGTTGATTCGCGCTGGTATTCAAGTATTTATTTGAATGTTATGCCAGGAGAGAAAATCAAAATGGGTCCTTTATGGGATTTTGATCTAGCCTTTGGCAATACAGATTACGCAGATACTCAATATTATCAGGGTTGGTGGATTAGATTTAATCCATGGTATGAACGCTTGTTTGAGGATCCAGCTTTTACACAAATGGTAAAAGATAGATTTATTTATTTTAAAAATAATGAAGATCTAATTATTCAAAAAATAGATATGTATGCTGAAAAACTTAAATGGGCTCAAGCTGAGAATGATCAAAAGTGGCAAACCATAGGTAAATATGTATGGCCTAATCCAGTCATTTACGATACATATCAAGAAGAAGTTGATCATCTAAAAAATTGGTACTTGGCCAGAATGCAATGGCTTGAAGAAGCATTTAATGATTTATAACAAATGATAGAAACACTTGATCATATAATCATTGCGGTTGAAGACTTAAATCAAGCAACTAAGGACTATGAGCTGCTATTAGGCCAGAGCCCTGTATGGATGGGTGAGCATAAAGCTTATGGAACCGCAAATTCATTATTTAATTTCGAGAATACCTATCTTGAACTTTTAGCCGCCAAAGGGGAGGGCTTTGGAGCAGATGTAATCAACCATATTTTAAGCGAAAGTGGTGAAGGTCTTTCAGGATTTGTTTTATCAACTAAAGACGCTCATAAAGCATTTTCTGCATTAACCAATGCTGGGTATAGTCTGGGCGAGCCAGCTGACGGAGAGGGCATAAATCACAAAGACTCTCAAACAAGAAAATGGAAAAATCTTTTTTTGCCACCTGAGCTTACAAGAGGAATATTTGCTTTTTTAATTGAGCATGTAGAAGGATCCCTTGAAATGCCTTCATTTAAAGAGGATTCAATCCATAAATTAGACCACCTTGTTATTAATACCAATGATGCTGATGGTTTTATAAAAATATATAAAGAAATTTATGGCATAAGACTGGCGTTAGATAAAGTCATAGATGCTTGGAATAAAAGGATGTTATTTTTTAGGTTAAACAAAACAACTATAGAGGTTATCGAAGAGAAAGATGCCAGTCCATCTGTTGATAAATTATGGGGGCTGGCATGGTCCGTTAAAAATTTAAACCAAACACATACTCGTCTTAAGAAAGCTGGAGTAGATATAAGCGAAATAAAACCTGGCATTAAAGAAAATACAAAAGTGGCAACAGTAAAATCTCATACGCACAATGTTCCGACCTTGCTAATAGAGCACATAAGTTAAAAATATATATATGCAAACAATTTTCCTTAAACTCCACTGGTTAGGCTTTTTAATAACAATTTTTATGCTTTCTTTAAGCTTTTTAGATCCAAGCCAGGACGAGATTTTCATTCATTTTTTTGCTTCAAGTCTTCCATTGCTAATTACATGGATAATTAGAGTATTTAAAGAGGGCCCAGTGCCGATTTTTCCTTTTTTAAATTAAGCGCGCTCGTAATTTATGTAAAAAACGGCCCATGAGAGCCGTTTCAGAATATTAAACAAAAGCTAATTACTTAACCGCATAAACCTCAATGTCTACATTTCCAGTTAGTAGATTTAATGTTCCTTGCATGTAATTAACGCCATCAGAAACACTATCAAGAGATTTCATATGAATGACGCCACCATCGCGAGTCCAAACACCTTTTAAAATACCTCTTTGCATCACACCATCTGGGCTTATTCCTCTACCATGGCCCTCCCATGTTCCGGAACTTTTTATTGCTGGATTAGATGTAAAAGTATATGAAAGATAGACCTTTCCATACTGACCTACATCCGCAGATTTACTAGATACGTTGATAGTTGCTTGGTTTTCAGCAACTGTAACTGAATCAATTGTAAAGTTAGCTTTAAAATGATCACCAGTAACCTCAAATGCATAAGAAGATGCAGCTGTAATCATAAGTATCGTTGTATAAATATATTTTTTCATTTTACCCCCAATTTTTTAATGTAATATTACAAATATATAACTTAAATAATATAAATGAAAACAGTAACAGAATCAGTAAATTTTAATCATTCAGTTAAAGTTGCTTGGGAAATTATTTCTGACGTATCTAGATCAGATTGGCTTCCAACTGTTAATAAAATCAGCATCATTGATGATTGCAGAGTTTTTGAGATGGAGGGAATGGGCTCAATAACAGAAAAGATTTTAGAGTGTAATCATGAAACTATGACTTTAAAGTATTCAGCAATTGAAACGAGAACACCCATTAAGCACCACCTAGCCACCATGCAGCTGAAAAGCAAAGGAAATGATATTTGTGAGCTTGAATGGACAACTGAAATTGATCCTGAAGTATTTAGTGATGCCATCCATCAGGGAATGCTTGTTTCTATAGAGGGATTAAAAAAAGTTCTTACCAATCAAGACTAAAGATTATCAACTTTATTTACTTTTGATGATTGACATTGATTCATCATTAAGATATTTTCGCTCTGTTAATACGTTAAATTTATCTACTGTCTTAATTTATATGGTCGTTAGTTTAAATACCTCTTTTATCGAAGCGTCTTTTTAAAAGATAAAATATAAATTAAATAAATAATAAGGAAACAAAATGTCAGAGAAAACAACTGGTACAGTAAAATGGTTTAACAACACTAAAGGCTTTGGATTTATCGAGCATGATGGCGGCGATGATTTGTTTGCGCATCATACAGAAATACAAGCAGAAGGTTACAAGTCTTTAAGAGAAGGTCAAAAAGTTGAATTCAGCATAGGCCAAGGCGAAAAAGGTCCAAGAGCAGAACAAATAGTACCCCTTGACTAAGAGCAAAAAAACTAAAACCAATACTATAAGCAAAGCAGCGAAAAAACTTTCGTTGCTTTTTTTATTTATGACTTCCTCTTGTGCTGTGCTTGTTGGAGAAAGCGTAGGAGATGTAATTGGCGGTGCTATTGTTGAAGGCGTATTAGACGCTGCTTTAGATTCAGCATTTGAAGCAGGAAAATCTTTAACTTCTGATGGTGCTCCAAATACTCCAGTAGAACCGGATGATCCTTTTTGCAGTAAAGATATTTTCTTTATAGCTCCCGTTGACGGCTTGGTAACTAATAATCAAGATGTTTATTTTGAGTTTGGTGAATATAACATTTCTATTAATCCGGCAGGTGAGCTTCCTCCAAAGAATGAGCATTCATGTTATGTAAGCGGGCATCATCATTTAATCATCAATGAAGCATATGAACCAACTAGCAATGGCTCAATACCATTTAAAGAAAACGTACATCATTTTGGCGGCGGACAAAAAACAGCAACTATTTCATTGAGCCCAGGAAAATATTCATTACAACTAGTGCTTGGAGATTATACTCATACCCCAATTAAAATTGGGATGTCAGAGGACAGCTTCATTACCTCTAAAAAGATATTAATAGAAGTTACAGAGTAATTTAATTAATTATTTGCAGTTTGAGTATCTTCATATTAATTTATATGAAGGATGACAGATCTTACTTTTAATCAGGTTTATGCAATTGGTGCCCCAATAATTTTATTTTTAATTTTATTGGAAGCCATGTATGGAGCCTATTCTAATAAATCTTTATATAGGCGTTCAGACACTTTATGTACCTTGGGGCTTTTATTTGGAAATATATTAGTAGCTTTTGCCATAAAAGGAATAACGCTTTTATTGCATATCTTTCTTTATCAATTTCGTATGGTTGATTTGGCAGATTTTATACCGCTTTGGTTTATGTGGGTATTAACCTTCATTATGATTGATTTTGTTTTTTATTTTTATCATAGGATGTCACATAGAGTTAGGTTTTTATGGGCAATCCATATGACCCATCATTCGAGTGAAGAAATGAATTTCTCTGTTTCTTTTAGACAAGCCTGGCTTGGCCCTATCTCTAAGATACCATTTTTTATGGTACTGCCGCTTTTAGGCTTTGATCCAATGATAATAGCTGTTGCAGGAGTAATAAGTACACTATGGGGCATCGTTGGCCATACTAAGACCATATATAAATTAGGGCCTCTAGAATATATATTTAATACACCGTCTCATCATAGGGTCCATCATGGTGCCAATGAACAATACATAGATAAGAATTATGGAAACCTTTTAATAATATGGGACAGAGTATTTGGCACATTCGAGCCAGAAAAGGAAAAAGTTAAATTCGGGTTAGTGAAAAATGTAAATACCTTTAATCCAATTACCATAACTATTATGGAATGGAAAAAGATATTTACAGACTTAAGTCAATCGAAAAGATTTAAAGATAGTATTGAAATAATTTTTGGTCCTCCCAATACCCGTAACATCTAGCTAATCATCTTTTTTTTCTTTCATTTTTTTCTTCATTGCCATTTTAGCTCGCATAGCTAACATATCTTTACACCAAACATCATAAACTGTTGAATAATCAGCAGCTGTGCTTGCAATAAAAGATGCTTTCGCCCACTCCTTTTCTGTCCATTCTTTTCCGTAGTGCTCGCTATGTTTTTCTACTTCTTTCCATATCTTATCACTCATTAAAAGCAAGCCACCTATGGCCTCTTTTGTTTCTTTGCACTCTTTAGGTGTTAGTAAAAAATTTGGATGGCTTTTAGCCTTTTCCATTTTTTTACCTTCTCCCTTGTGATCATCAGCGGATATCATTCCAACAGCTAATAACAAGGATGTAATATAAATATATCGTTTCATAATTAACTCCATATAAAATTTTAGACTTTTTATAAATAAAAAAGTTCAAACCTATAATTAAGATAGCTGATAATATAGTAGATATGCAACTAAAGGTTTTTCAGGTAGATGCTTTTACAAGTTCCTTATTTAAAGGAAATCCTGCTGCCGTAGTAATCCTAGAAAACGAAATACCTGATGAGCTAATGCAAAATATTGCTTTTGAGAATAATTTATCTGAAACAGCCTATATTTTAATAAATAAATCACCAATAGAAATAAGATGGTTTTCTCCTACAGCTGAGGTAGATTTATGCGGTCACGCAACGCTTGCAAGTGCTAAGATTTTGTTCAAGCACTATTTACCAAATGAAAAACAAATTATTTTTGATTCAAAGAGTGGCGAGCTAATAGTTACACAAAGCGACAGCCTAATAACATTAAATTTTCCATCAGATACATTTGAAAAAGTTGATAATAATGATGAAGTAAACCAAGCGGCAAATACATGCTCAAAAGAAATATATAAAGGTAGAGATGACTATTTGGTAATACTAGAATCAGAGGCAGAGCTAAAAAAATTAACTCCTAATTTTCAACAAGTCTCAGAGCTTGATGCAAGAGGTTTAATAGTTTCAGCTCCAGGTAATACAGCAGATTTTGTATCCAGATGTTTTTTTCCTCAGCTCGGTGTTAACGAAGATCCGGTAACAGGCTCTGCTCATACACTCCTAATGCCCTATTGGTCAAACAGACTAGGAAAGAATAAATTAACTGCAAATCAAATCTCTCAAAGGGGAGGTGTTTTATATTGCGAATATGAAGGCACCAGAACACTTATTTCAGGAAAGGCAATTGTTTTTTTAACTGGCATGATCGAAGCTTAATTTCTTCGATTATTTTAGTTAAACTAATTAAGAGGAGGGAGCGCCCATGTATCTTGGCGAAATAGTTAAAAGTAAACCAAATAAGGCGGCATATATAATGGCAGAGTCTGGCATTGCTGTAACTTATGCAGAACTTGAAGCAAGCTCTAATCAGCTAGCACATTATTTTAGGAGTCAGTCATTAGGGTTCCAGGATCATATTTCTATCTTTATGGAAAATAATCTTAAATATGTTGAAGCATGCGCAGCAGCAGAAAGATCAGGTCTTTATTACACGTGCATAAACTCTTATTTAACAGCTGATGAGGTTGCTTATATTTTACAAAACTCCGAATCAGAGCTTTTAATTGTGTCTTCTGCCAAACTTGATATTGCACAAGAGGCAATCAGTCAGTGTCCCTTAATCAAAGAGGTTTTAGTAATCTCAGATTCTGCTGAAATACTTCCTAAAAAATTTAGAGATTACCAAGAAGCAATAAGCACTTTTCCCATTACTCCCATAGAAGATGAGTTATTAGGAACACCAATGCTATATTCTTCTGGAACTACAGGAAGACCTAAAGGAGTGTTAAGGCCACTACCAAAACAAAACCCTGCCGAAGGGCTACCAATCATTCAATTTTTAGCTGGATTATGGAATTATCGAGAAGACATGGTGTATTTATCCCCAGCACCTTTATATCACTCTGCTCCCCAGGCAGCTGTTGGCTTGGCAATTAGATCAGGAGCAACAACCATAATAATGGAAAAATTTGATCCATTAAGTTATTTAGAAAATATAGAAAAATATAAAGTTACCCATTCTCAATTAGTACCAACAATGTTTAGTAGGATGTTAAAACTCCCAGAAGCCGAAAGAAATAGATTTGACTTATCTTCATTGGAGTATGCAATTCACGCGGCTGCACCTTGCCCTGAAATAGTAAAAAGACAAATGATAGATTGGTGGGGCCCAATTATATATGAGTATTATGGAGCAACTGAGGCTTTTGGTTTTGCTGCATGTAATACCCAGGAGTGGCTTGATCACCCAGGCACAGTTGGAAAAATTGTCATAGGAGAACTTTCAGTTCTAGATGATGATATGGAGCCGTTACCTAATGGCGAGCCAGGAACTTTATGGTTTAAGCCAGCCTCAAAATTTGCCTATCATAATGATAGTGATAAGACTAAAGAAGCAACCTCAGAAGATGGAAAGCTAACCACTGTTGGTGACGTAGGGTATGTTGATGACGACGGATACCTTTATTTAACTGACAGAAAGGCTTTTATGATTATTTCTGGAGGGGTAAACATTTACCCTCAAGAATGTGAAGATTTGCTTATTGCGCATCCAAAGATTTTTGACGCAGCCGTTTTTGGTATTCCTAACACAGATCTCGGAGAAGAGGTTAAAGCTGTAATACAAACAGTTGAAGGAGTAGATGCAACTGAAGAACTTACAGTTGAGATTTTAGAATATTTATCAGAGCATCTTTCCAGACAAAAAATTCCTAGATCTATAGATTATAAAGATGAGCTACCAAGATTGCCGACAGGCAAGCTGTACAAAAGACTTCTAAGAGATGAATATTGGGGAGATGGAAAAAATAAAATTATTAAGGAGTAGATTAATTAATGAAGAAAACTAAATTTTTAATATTTTGCAGCTTATTTAGTTTATTTGTTAGCACAAAAGACTATGTAATAAACCCTGGACCTGACGCATATGAAAATCTTCAAGAAGCTATGATTTTGATGAATGCAGGAGACTCAATATTAATTAAAAGTGGGGATTATTATTTTGAGGATTCACTTTCGCTTGATGTTGATAATGTTGTAATAAGAGGTGAAGGCCTAAATAGCACTATTTTAAACTTTGAAAATCAAAAATCTGGAGCTCAAGGCATTCTGGTAACCTCAAATAAAGTTGTTTTAAAAGATTTTGCTGTTATTGATGCAAAAGGTGATGCTATAAAAGTTATCGGTGCCGATGGCATTGCCATGATAAATCTTAGGACAGAATGGACTGGTGGGCCTAAGAGCACCAATGGTGCTTATGGGCTTTATCCGGTTGAATCTAAAGATGTATATATTGACGGATGTATTGCAATTGGAGCCTCAGATGCAGGTATATATGTAGGGCAATCTAAGAATATTATTGTTAAAAATAGCCAAGCTATGTATAACGTAGCCGGTATCGAAATAGAGAATTCATACTACGCTGATGTATTTAATAACAAGGCTCAGCATAACACAGGAGGAATTTTAGTCTTTGATCTTCCCGATTTGCCTCAACAAGGCGGACACCATGTAAGAGTTTTTAATAATGAAATAACAAATAATGATACTGATAATTTTGCCCCTGAAGGAAATATTGTTGGCGAAGTTCCAAGGGGTACAGGGATTATTGTTCAAGCAAATTCACAAGTAGAGATTTTTCAAAACAATATAGGTGAAAATGATACAGTCAATATAGCCGTAGTCTCATATCAACTTGAAACAGAGGATAAAGATTATTATCCTCACCCAAGCAAAATTCAGATTCACAATAATAGCTTTGGCAGGAGTGGCTTCGATCCGGATTTAGATACCGGAGACCTTTCAAAAATTTTATTTAGTCTCTCAGATGGGGATATGCCTGATATTTTTTGGGATGGAGTTCTCCCGCTTAAGCAGATGATCTTTGGGCAGCCTGATGAGGAGAAGTTAGTTTTAAAACATAATGGCGATGCAACTTTTTTAAGCATTCAACCAATTCAATATATGTTGTCAATATTTGATCCGGTTAATAGAAGCACTGAGGAATTTGAAAACGATCCCAGCCCTCTTAGAGAAATAGTCATAAATAGATTTTGGTAAGCTATGCGTCAACTTCTTTATTTAATATTAATAACAAATAGTCTTAATATGTTTGGTGTTGAACATTATTTCGTTCAACAAGATAGTTTTGCTAAAGAGCTTTCTAGGTATAATTTTTTTACCGATCAGCAGGCCCAAATACCAAACGATAGAGTTTTTTCATATAGCCTAGCTTCAGCTTTATTTTCTGATTTTACAAAAAAACAAAGATGGATGTATGTACCAGATGGCTATCAGGCAAGTTACAGAGAAAATGGCGTCTATGATTTTCCAGATGGCTCTGCTCTTATAAAAACTTTTTATTATGATGATGATTCAATTAATAAAAAAAATTTATTAGAAACAAGATTGTTAATAAAAAATAATGGTTCTTGGAAAGCCGCATCTTATGCATGGAATGAAGATCAATCTGAAGCATATTTAAAAATTGCAGGCAAAACAATAGCTACAAATTTTATTGATCAAAATGGAGAAACAAAGAAGGTTAGATATAGAGTTCCAAATGTTAACCAGTGTAAGGAATGTCATGCTGTTAATGATGAGATTTCGCCAATTGGGCCAAAAGCAAGGAATATGAATCATGATGTTTATTATGATCAGGTTGAAATAAATCAAATTGAGCACTTCATAAATAATAAAATTTTTAAACCACATGCTATCAATGAAAAGTTGGCAATTGACTGGACAAATCCAAGCATGTCACTAGATGATAGGGCAAGATCTTATTTGGACATAAATTGTGGTCATTGTCATATTGAAACTGGGGCTGCAAATTCAACAGGTTTATATCTAGATCTTAATGAAAAAAGAAAAAATCATCTGGGTATATATAAAAAACCAGTTGCGACTGGGAGAGGTAGCGGGGGATTTAAATATTCAATTGTGCCAGGCAAGCCTAGCGAATCTATTTTAATCCATAGAATGAAATCGCTTGATCCAGGAATCATGATGCCTGAATCAGGAAGAGCTCTTGCAGACAAAGAAGCAATTGAAATGCTAGAAGAGTGGATTATAAATTTATAAGTCTATGGAGAAGTAGATGGAAGTAATGGGTATATTGGGTTTCATCTTCGGATTAGCTGCATTTGTAAGACTAGAGACTTTAATAAAAAAATTAAGAGATAAAAAAATAATAGACAGTAACGATAGTGAAATATAAAAAATAGGGCCGACTTTGCATCGGCCCTGTGCTATTAATAATGGGGGTATATATTAATAGCGGGGCAAATATGGACAGCTTCTAATTATTAAAAAGAGGAGTATATAAATAAATATTTAATAACTGTCCACACACAAATCACCCGTAATCAGTAACCGCGCGTCCGTGATATATAAGACTTAAGTGTGCCCACTTCAATCAAGATCACAGCAAAACAGTTTGTAGTGAAATTTTTAGTTATTAAATATTTTGTCTAGATTTATGTCAATAACATCATAATTCACTGTAAATTCAATGAATTTAAGCAGTTATTTATGTAGTTTTATTACAAATAACTAAGATTAAAACATTATCTATGACTTGATGTCATATAAATAGTATTCTATGGAACTAAAGGGAGAGAACATGATTTCAGAATTTCAAAAACCAGTTGAATCTTTATTTCATGCAAAATCAGAACCAAATGAGGTTATGCACGGGATAGATTTAAGCAATAAAACAGTAATAATCACAGGAGGTTATTCAGGTATTGGACTTGAGACAACTTTAGCAATCTTAAAAGCTGGTGCAAAAGTAATTCTTCCATGCAGAAGACTAGATGAGGCTAATAAAAACTTAGATTCAAATGATAAAAATCTTATACTTAAATCAATGGATCTAGGATCTATTGAATCAATAGAAAGCTTTTCAGCATTTATTGCTAATGAAAATCTATCCATAGATATATTAATTAATAACGCTGGAATTATGGCGTGCCCGGAGACAAGAATCGGAGATGGCTGGGAGTCTCAGTTTGGCGTTAATCATTTAGGTCATTTTTTTCTATTAAAAAAATTAATTCCATATTTTAATGATGGTGCCAGATTTGTGAGCCTTTCATCAACCGCTCATATTTTTTCTCCAATAAGGTGGGATGATATCCACTTTACACAAAGTAGTTATGACAAGTGGATTGCATATGGTCAATCTAAAACAGCATCCTCTTTAATCGCTGTCCATTTTAATGAGCTGATGTCAGATAAAAACATCAACGGATATGCTGTTCATCCAGGCGGCATCTTTACCCCTTTGCAAAGACATTTACAAAACGAAGAAATGGTTGCTTTAGGATGGCTTAAGGAAGATGGCTCTCCATCGGATCTTGCTTTACAAGGGTTTAAGACCCCAAGTCAGGGAGCCACTACAACTTTATGGGCTGCAACCAGTCCAATGCTTAAAAATATTGGAGGTATATATTGCGAAAATTGTAATGTTGCTCAATTAAAATCCGAATTCGAAAATCCTGAGGCCTCTCGTTATATTGGAGTTGCAGATTGGGCAGTTAGCAAGGAAGATGCAAAAAAACTTTGGGATTATTCAGAAAAAACTTTGGAGCAATGGTTATGATGACTGTAAAAGATGCAATAAAAAATAGATTTTCTGTAAGAGCTTTTACTGATCAAAAGGTTCCTAAAGATGTTATTAGTAATATTATTAATTTAGCAAAATGTGCGCCATCAGGGGTTAATTCACAGCCGTGGAAAGTTTATGTACTACTAGATGAAAAAAAAGAATTATTAAGCAAGGATGTAATAAATTTATTTGATAATGGTCAGACAGAAGAAAATGAGTATCTCATTTATCCTAAAGATAGGCCCGATTGGTATAAAGAAAGACAAAGAGCAGTTGGGTATGGTCTATATAAAGCACTAGGAATAGAAAGAGATGATATTGCAGGAAGATTAAATCAAATCAAACAAAATTTTAATTTCTTTGGAGCCCCAGTTGGAATGTTTATTACAGTTGATAGGTCTGTAGGCCCTAATGGATGGGGGCATGTTGGGCATTTTATTCAAAATATTTGCTTGGCAGCAATAGAAGAAGGCATGGGCACTTGTCTTCAAGAGGCATGGGCAGAATTTCCTGAGACAGTAAAGAAACACATTAAGCATTCTGATGATGAAATTGTGTGGTGTGGAATTTCTCTAGGGTATCCAGATTTAAATCACCCTGTTAATAAATTTAGAACAGGCAGAGAAAGCTTGGAAGTTTTTACAGAATTTCTGTAATATATTTTTAATAATTCTTATAAGGGGAAAAATATGTATAGTCATGTAATGTTGGGAGCAACTGATATCGAGGCTTCAAGAGAGTTCTATGATGCAACTCTGGGTGTCCTGGGAGCAAAACCAGGGTTAAAACATGTTATGAAGGGTGTTACTAGGTATATGTATTTCTTAGATGGAATGACCTTTTTAATTTCAGAGCCACTTGATGGAAATCCTGCATCTCATGGAAATGGAGCAACATTAGGATTTAAAGCAAAAGATACTGAGACCATTGATGCATGGCATGCAGCTGGGATTGAAAATGGTGGCGTGACATGTGAGGACCCTCCTGGAGTAAGAGAGGGTGGAGGCATTAAAGCATATCTTGGATATCTAAGAGACCCATCTGGCAATAAAGTATGTACTATGATTCATTTAAAGGATTGATTGTTATGGAAAAATACAAAACGTTCAAAGATTTTTATCCATATTACATAGAAGAGCATTCAAAGCCAAAAACAAAATTACTTCATTTTATTGGCACAAGCATCTCATTATATTTTTTAGCTCAGCTTGTAAGAACATTTGACCCTATTTATTTAATATATGCCTTATTAAGCGGCTATGGTTTCGCTTGGGTTGCCCATTTTTTTATAGAGAAAAATAAGCCTGCTACTTTTACCTATCCCTTTTATAGTTTTATAGGTGATCACAAGATGTTTGTAGAGATATTGATGGGGAAGCATAAGATTTTTTAAAAAAATCTTTGATAAACCAAATATATGGAATTTTATAAGATAGCTGTCATATCAATTTTTATTGGAATTGTTTTATTAGAAATAATTTTCACTAACTTCTTTGTGAAACCTAATCAAAAGCCACAAGATGCAATTGTCGAAACCGCCTCATTTATTTATTTACAATTTCTTATTCAACCACTGGCTTTTTTTATTGGGTATGGTGTTGGGGCAGAACTCTTTCCAGAATATAAAGATTTAATAGTTAACTGGAACGTATTTTTGGTTATTCTCTTGTTCCTTATTTTTGATGATATGGCTCAATATTGGTGGCACAGAACTTGTCATAATGTTCCTTTGCTATATAACCTCCACAGACCTCATCACGAAGCAGAATATATGTCTATTCGAATAGTGTTTAGAAATAACCCGATTTACTTTCTACTAATGCCGGGATTATATTTTTCAGGAATATTAGTCTTTTTAGGCGGATTAAAGGTATATGCTTTTTACATAATTATCAAACAGGCAGTTATCTTTGGTGCCCATACAGATCTTAGATGGGATAAAAAGCTTTATGAAATAAAATTTTTACAACCGTTAATGTGGTTGCTTGAGAGAACCATATCTACACCAGCAACGCACTGGGCACATCATGGGAAGCATATGGTTGATCCAGCAACTCACTATAAAGGAAATTACGGAAACCTTTTATTTCTTTGGGATATTATTTTTGGTACAGCAAAAATTACTAGAAAGTATCCTCGAGAAATTGGAGTTGAAAACCTCAATGAAGCTTCGGCAGCCTATCAAATCCTATGGCCTTTTGTAAAAGCACCTGAAAATAATCAATAAGAACATCGCTCCCAAAAATGTATATAATTTACATATCGGGGGATAAATATGGATTTAAATAACTATAACCAGATAGTTTCTAGAGCTAATGATGTTCAAAAAATGTGGCAAAAAGTTCCAGCACCTAAACGAGGAGAGGTTATCAGAAGTTTTGGAAATAAGCTTAGGGAGCATAAATCAGAATTAGCTACATTAATCACCAAGGATGCAAGGAAAATAATTTCGGAAGCTGAAGGAGAAGTTCAAGAGGCAATTGACATGTGTGATTTTGCAACCGGCCTAAGCAGACAATTATATGGCTTGACCATGCCTAGTGAGAGACCAAATCATAGATTACAAGAATTATGGCATCCACTAGGAACGGTTGGATGCATTACAGCTTTTAATTTTCCAATGGCTGTGTTTGCCTGGAATTTTTGTTTAGCAGCAGTATGCGGCAACAGTACAATATGGAAGCCAAGCCCTCATGCAAATAGTTGTGCACATGCAATGAAAAAAATATGGGATGAGATAAGCGGTGATTTTAATGATCTTTGTATTATTCTTGAAGGTGGAAAAGATGAAGCAGTGGCTTTATGTCAAGATAGAAAAATACATTTAATTTCGGCCACTGGCAGCTGTCAAATGGGTAAGGAGTTGGCTCCTATTGTTGGGGCAAGAATGGGTAAAACTTTATTTGAGCTTGGAGGCAATAATGCTGGTATTGTATGCCCATCTGCTGATATTGATTTGGCAATAAAAGCTATTACTTTTTCTGCAGCTGGCACATCTGGTCAACGCTGCACTTCTATGAGAAGGCTTTTTGTGCATGAAGATATATTTGAAACTTGTATAGAAAAATTGAAGGATAGCTTCGATAATTTAGTAATAGGAGATCCAAATAATCCTTCTACTCAACTTGGACCATTAATATCTGAGAATAGTTTTAAAGAAATGCAATTAAGCCTCTCTAATGCAAAAGACGATGGAGCATTAGTTATCGGTGGTGAAAGACTTGATATTGAAAGCCCTTCTGATTTTTATGTTAAACCGGCAATTTGTATAGTTGATCAAATCATAGAAGAAATGAGAGAAGAAACATTCGCACCAATTCTGTACATCAAAAAATATAAAACTTTAGACGAAGCAATTAATTATCAGAATGATGTTAATCAAGGGCTTAGCAGTGCAATTTTTACTAATGATGTAAGGGAATCTGAATTTTTTCTTTCAGCAGAAGGGAGTGATTGCGGTATAGCAAATGTAAATATTGGTACAAGCGGGGCTGAAATAGGTGGAGCATTTGGTGGAGAGAAAGATACTGGTGGTGGAAGGGAATCTGGTTCAGATGCATGGAAAGCATATATGAGAAGGGTTACCGCAACAGTAAACTTTGGTAGTGATCTTCCATTAGCACAAGGAGTGGAGTTTAATGATGAATAAAGTTGCAATTATAGGTAAGGGAAATATTGGCTGGGCAATTAAGCAAATGCTTAAAAATGACTATGAGATTAAACAAGGAGATATAACTGATGGTTTGGATGCTTCAAATATAAACAATGTCAGAGATTTCCTTGTCGATGTCGATGCAGTAATTTCTGCAGGACCCTTTGCTATTAATCAAAATATTGGGAAGGTAGCGGCAGAAAAAGAGATAGGCTATTTTGATTTAACTGAAGATGTTGAGACCACTCAATTTATAAAAAGTCTTAATCCAACTTCAATCATGATGCCTCAATGCGGACTTGCACCTGGGGCTATAAATATATGTGCCGCAAGCATGATTGAGGAATTTGATAAAGTGAATGAAGTTATGATGAGAGTAGGGGCTTTACCTAGATTTACCAACAATGAAATGAGTTATTATTTGAGTTGGTCAACCAATGGCTTAATTAATGAATATTGTAATGAGGCTGATGCAATATATGAGGGCAAACCAATTAAGGTTATGCCATTAGAAGGGGCAGAAAAACTTAGAGTAGAAGGAGAAAGCTATGAGGCTTTCAATACTAGTGGTGGGTGTGCAACCATGTGCGAAACTTATGCAGGCAAAGTAGAACATCTTACATACAAAACCATAAGATACCCTGGTCATTTAAATCATATGAAATTTTTATTTAATGATTTGCACTTAAAGAAGAATAAAGAAATTTTAGAAAAGCTATTTGATAAAGAGGTACCAAGAACCACTAATGATGTAATTATTTTTTATGTAAAAGTTATTGGTGAAAAAGATGGAGTTCTGCAAGAAAAAACTTATTTAAGAAAAATATATGGAGATCAAAAATTTAGTGCAATTCAGAGAACTACCGCTGCTGGGATATGTAGCTGTTTAGAAATGTATTTCAATGGAAAAATTGATTCATCCGGTTTTGTTAAACAAGAAACAATTAATTGGGAGAACTTTACTGCTAATAAATACGGAGAAGTCTATTTATAAAATTATTCCTTATATTCAAATAAGGTATCGATTGGCTCATCAAAAAACTTAGTTAATTTCATTGCAAGTGTAAGAGAGGGATCAAACTTACCATTTTCAATTGAGTTTATAGTCTGTCTACTCACATCTAACGTATTAGCTAGGTCACCCTGACTAAGGCCCATTTTCTCTCTATGTTTTTTTATATAATTTTTCATTAACTAAGGTATTTTCTATGAAATTTAAACGCAGCTAAAAATATTCCAAATAATGAAGCCAATAAATATTCATAAAAAGTTGGCTTAAAGCCAAAGTAAGGCGACAAAAGTGAGAGGATCATGCCAATCAAGACAAATCCCAGAAAGCCACCAACAGCCAAATATGAATGATATTTTTTTAATAACTCATCTTGAGTAGCTAAAAACTTAGAGTAGAAATAAATGCCTATTCCCCAAAAAATAACAACACAAATTCTTGCAATATTAAATTCCGTAGCCGTTGTTGCATCTTCAGCATATTCACCACCAAGTGCACCAACAGATGCTAAATGAAATCCCCATGCAATAGCTCCAATAAGCAAGCAAGCATTACTGATTATATAGTTTTCTTTATCAGCGCCTTTTAACGAGCTGATTTTTATCCACATTCCTTTTTGAGTTATCTTAGCCATTTTTAATTTTTGTAAAAAAATAATATTAGTATAAGCAATTAAAATGTCAAGTAAACTTGACACCTTATTTAAATCTTTGGTTTTAATATGGAATTAATATAAGATTACGAAATATGAACAAACTCTTTTATATAGCCCTTATATTTATAATTTCAGGGTGCTCACTTGTAACTGATGAATATCAATCAAATCAAAGGAAGGTAATTGATTATCTTTTAGGAGATGTGCCTATCCCAGAGAATGCTGAAGTAATTCAAACTCCAACATCAATTCAGGGAACGGGTCAGAATGTTTCAGGAAGAATTGTATTAACCTCTCAAGATAGCCCCGCAGAAAACCTGATTTTTTATGATACACAGGCACCAATTGCTGGATGGATATTGGTATCTTCAAAAGCAGGCGAAGAAGTAATTTTAGTTTATGAAAAGGGCAATAGAGTAATATCTATCAGTTTAGTTCCTAGAAATACATTTGCTGGTTTTTTTAAAGGAGATGTCGGGAGTATTATAGATATTTCCTTAAAGAACTAGATAAACCATTATCTATAAATTTTTTTATTTTCTGATGAAAATATAGAAAAAAAATGTAATACTTTCGGTATGAATAGTAAAAATTTTTTAAGCATCTTTTTAGTAACAATTCTCTTTTCATCTTGCGCGATTTTTGTAGACGAATATCAGCAAAATCAAAGAAAAGTTCTTGCATACCTACTTGAAGACTTGCCTTTGCCTGAAGATGCAAAAATAATTAAAGTTCCTACAGTTCTTTTAGGAACTGGTGATGCTATATCTGGAAGAATTATTCTTGAATCAGATTATAGCCCAGCTGAGAATCTTATTTTTTATGGCAATGAAACACCTTCAACTGGATGGGTTCTTGTTTCATCTAAAGTAAGTGATGAAGTAACCTTGGTCTATACAAAAAATGAAAGGTTTGCCACCATAAATCTGACTCCTTCAAATACATTAGCTGGATTTTTTTCAGGAGACTATGGTAGTGATGTAGTTATATCAGTTGTTCATCCTGCTTCTATCGCAAATCAGACTCCATACGAAAACTTAAATTATAAAAATCTACCTGAATCACCTTAATTAGGACTGATATCAATGTATAACGAGCTTGAGCTAATAAGCTTATCTCACTTTCTAAGTACACTTGTTTGCATTTTGGTAATCATCTATTTACCAAGATATTTTATTTCTTCTAGTGAATCTAAAAAAAATATTTTTAAAATAGCCCTGCTTTGTTTAATCATGATAAATGATGGCTTTGATTTCTATAAGACGGCGTACATTTTTGAAAATCCATGGCAGCGAGGGTTACCGTTACATATGTGTGATTTTTCTGCCTATAGCATATTGGTATATCTATTTACCAAGATAAGAATATTTTTTCTATTTGCTTTTTTTTGGGGAATCTGGGGAGCAGGTTTTGCATTACTAACCCCAGATGTTATATATGGTTTTCCATACTTTGAATATATTCAGTCCCACATTGGGCATTCTTTTATTCTAATTGGGGTTTCATACGCTCTTCAGGTTGATAAGCAAAAAGTAATAAGATCTGATCCTTTTAGAATTCTAGCTATAACAACTCTTCTATTGGCGGCTATCTATGTTGTTAACGCATTCATTGGGATGGGCGCAAATTACTGGTACGTAAATTTTAAACCAGAAGGTGACTCAATAATGAATTGGATGAGACCAGAGCCATACCACATGATAGACATATATATATTAGCTATCGTTTTATGTTATCTTTTATATTTCATTTACTATTTATTTGATAAAAAAACTTTAAAGAACAATGGTTGAAAATAAAATAGTTTCCCCAAGCCAAATACCGCAAGTATTTAGAGCTTATAGGCCTCGTTTTATTCAATTCTTGGCTAGATTACTATTAAAAATATTTGGCTGGAAGGTTGATGGCAACATACCTGAAATGCAAGAAAATGAAAACCTAGTACTAATTGCAGCGCCACACACTTCAAATTGGGATGGAATTTTTGGCTTTGCAGCCATTCTGGGCCTAGATGTAAAAATATCTTATTTTGGTAAATATACTTTATTTAAAAAGCCTATTCTTGGAAGATTTTTGAAGTATATGGGAGGTATTCCTGTAAACAAAAATAAACCAGGATCAGGCTTGGTCAAAGAGGCAATCGCAAACATAGAAAAATTAAAGGGCACGTTAATAGCAATGGCTCCTGAAGGAACACGATCAAAAACTGAGAGATGGAGAACTGGTTTTTTAAGAATTGCTGAGGCTGTAGATGCCAAGATCTTTGTTGCCGCTTTCGACTTTAAAACTAAAAGAATAGTTTTAGATAAGTTTTTCCAGCCCAGCGATGATATGCAAAAAGATCTTGAGAATTTAAAAATATATTATCAGCAATTTACCGGAAAAATACCTGAGAACTTTTAGGACTATAAAGACTCTTCAATCATTTCATCAATTTTTTGCTCAACTATAAATAATGGAGGTATGCCATGGTCTAAAACAGCAGAGTGAAATTTCTTTATATCAAACTTACTTCCCAAATCACTCATGGCTTTGTTTCGCAACTCTAACATTTTTATCATACCTACTTTATAGCTAAGGGCTTGACCAGGCCAAACCAGATATCTTTCTATTTCAACTCTTACCTCAGTATCAGACATGCCGGTTTTAGATTTCATGTAATCCATAGCTTTTTCACGACTCCATTTTTTGTGATGCATGCCTGTATCTACAACAAGTCTTACAGCTCTAAATAGCTCACTTTGCAAGATTCCTAATTCATCATATTTATTGCTAGCAAGCCCAGCCTCTAAAGCAAGCTGCTCTGAATACAAAGCCCATCCTTCAGAAAATGCTGAAGTACGATAGCCAAATCTTCTGTACAAAGTTAAAGATTCATTTTCCAATGAATGCGCAATTTGATGATGGTGTCCAGGTGTTGCCTCATGATACGCAAGAGTTCTCATGCTGTATGTAGGGGTTTGTTTTATGTCATATAAATTAGCGTAAAAAACTCCAGGTCTGCTGCCATCCAATGCAGGGCTTTGATAGTATCCACCAGCAGCGGTTTGTTCAGAATATTCTGGGACCGCTTTTACAATTACATCGGCTTTTGGCATGGTAACAAAATAGTCGACCATTACCTCCTGAGCTTCTTTTACCATCGCCGTATAGTCGGCAACAACAATATCTTTCCTGTCAGGAGTATCCGCATAAAGAAATTTTGGATCTTCATTAAGATCATTCATTATTTGACCAACTGATTTATTTTCAGTGTCATAACCAAGATTTTTTAGAATCTCGCTCATTCGGTTAGAAATTCTTTTAACCTCATTCACACCCATTTCATGAATTTCATTGGCAGTATAATCGGTAGTAGTGTAGCTCCTTATTTGAAGTTGATAATATTCATCACCATTAGGTAAAGACCATATACCGTCATTAGTATTAGCATATTTCTGAGTTTTGACCATAAAATCTTTTAATAAACCAAAGCCTCTAGTGACATGATTATTAATTACTTCTTCAAGCTCTTTAGCAAGCGCTTTTTGATTTTCTTCACTAACATCAGTCTTAGAAATTTTGTTTACAAATTGTGAATATAGTGGATGATTTTCTAAGCTATGATTCATTAACTCATCTAGTTGATTGATGACATGAACATACACAAAATCAGGTGCGTAGATATTTTCTTTTGCTTGTCTTTCTAATATTGTTAGCAGTCCCTCAAAACTTTCATCAAACAGGCTTGCTCTTTGAATATAGTTTTTTGCATCAATATAACTATCAATTTGATGCATGTCAGATAAGAACTCTATTGCATTTAAATGAGCTCCTCCTATTTGGTTTAATGGATAATAATGTAGAGGAAAATCTTCTAGCTCTTGAATATTATTTTTTGTATCAAAAATAGCAATTTGTTTAGTTGTTTGCTGAAGAGGTGAAAGGGCTTTATCGTTATATCTAGTCAAGATATCTAGTTTTCTTTTTTCAGAATTTAAGTCTTCAGCAATATCCTCATAATTAGGAATGGTAATTTTACTGTTATGGCCAGTTAACCAATCCAAACCATCCAAATTTCCTAAATAAGTCATATATTCAGGAGAGTTTGTTAGATCTTTAATAATTTCTTTCCCTAAGTAATGATCAATTGAGACAGGCTTCATATAAAACAAATTAAAAAGATAAATGCTCAAAAGCATTAGCGCCCAAACAAGCATGAATCCAACGGATTTGATTATTCTACTTAACATAATTACTCCAACTATTTTTTAAAAATACACAACAGATCATGATTTTCTTAGTATATTATATATGTAAATTTTTTAGATTTTTTATTTATGAGCAGCAAACCAGCGAATTTAGAACAACAAGACAGCATTTCTATCATCACTTTAGATGATGGCAAGGCAAACGTTTTCTCTCCAACTATGATTGATGCTGTCAACGAATGTCTAGACAGTGTTCCAACAGAATCAGGCTCTTTAGTTATTAAAGGTAGAGATGGAATTTTTTCAGGAGGCTTTGATCTTAAAGTTCTTCAATCCGGTGACAATAAACTTATTAAAGAGATGACTCAAGGCGGATTTAAATTACTATCGAGAATTTTTTCCTTTCCAAGACCGGTGATAGCTGCTTGCTCAGGTCATGGTATTGCACTTGGAGCATTTTTATTATGTTGTTGTGACTATAGGGTTGGAGCAAAAGGAGAATTTATGGTTGGCGCCAATGAGATGAGAACCAATATGGTAATTCCAACTCCAATTCTTGAGCTTATTAGATTTAGGGTTGCTCAAACACATAAATATAGAGCTGTTTTAGGTGCTGAAATGTATAACTTAGATGCAGCTATCGAAGTTGGTTTTATTGATGAAACAATTGAAACAGAAAAGTTAGACGAGAGAGTGATGGAAAAAGCCAAAGAGCTTTCAGGAATGGGCCACCCCAGCTATACCATGACTAAAGAATTATTTATTAAAGATACTCATGAAGCAATAGAAGACTATCTTTCTAAATTAGATCCAGACACCGAAGCTTTAAAAAGATTTTGAACCAAAATATTGAGATAAGAAGTCTTTCAGATTTCAATGATATTTCTTTGCTCAAAAAATTATATGACCTAAATCAAGCCAATGTACCCGAAGTTGGAAGCGTTGAAAATTTCAATGATTTTATTAATCTTTTGGAATTATCTGATGACATACTTTTGTCATATGCTGATAAAAAAATGACAGGTTTCGCAGTTTGTTTTTATGAAAAATCTAACTATTCATCTTTAAACTATAAATATTTTTTAAAAAATTATAGTGATTTCTTATACATAGATAGAATTGCTATAAGCAAGAATTATAGGGGCATAGGCATGGGCTCGGCTCTATATAAAAAGCTTATAGAAAAATATAGAAAAACAAAAAGCATAATATGCTGCGAAGTTAACATTAAACCAATCAACGCAATTTCATTAAATTTTCACTCTAGATTTAATTTCTATGAAGTTGGTGAAAAAGATTTCTTATCACACAAGGTTAGATATTTAGTTCGAAAAGATACTTGATAAATATATATATATTTCCATATATTTTTTCTCTCGATAAATGTGTATGAATATGTATTATAAGAATACATGTTTGAAACAACTCTATTATTTAAAACCTTAACAATTTTATCGTCGCAAATTGCTATAGTATTTGGAGGAACATATCTCTTTATAACTTATGCAAGAAAGGCGGCAAAAGATGGGATAAGTTTTTTTGGTTATCATTTCAGACAATCAAGGAATATATATAATCAAAAATTAGATCTTGTTCCTTATCCTGTAGCGCAAACATATTTTCCAAGGTTTATGGTTAAGTCAGAACCAGAAGAGATTACTGAAAATACCTTGCTTGGCCCAAAAACAAAAATCGAGTACAAGCTTGTAGAGAAACTTGTAAGAAATGCGGGAGAAAGAACGGCAGCCCTAAGGGAGGGGTATAAAGATCAAGGTGTTTCTAATCCATTTCAGACAGCGATGTTTGTTTCATGGATTGTTTTACTTTTTTCTTTGCCATTTATTCAGATGGCAGGCGGCATGTTAATAGGTATGCTAGCTTTTACACTTTTAAGCATACTTTTTGTTCCGCTTCTTGGCACTTTAATGTTAGAGGGTGATGATAACGACGGTATTTTAGCTATGAAGCTGACCATGCTTATTACGTTCTTTACTGCAATAATTGGACTATACAGCGGTATAGATTTTGCTAACAATGTAGCTTTAAATTCATTTCTATTTTTTAGTTTAATTGGGCTTATTTTATTTGAAATCTCTCGTTCATTTATCAATATTTCTCGACCTCAAGTGAGAGGTGTTGCATTTTTCGGAATTTTTATTTTTATTGGTTTTTTGCTTGTTGATTTTAACTATATAGTTAAATACAGTAATTCAGGCAATACATGGGATAACGCTTTTCAAATTGCATTCCAATTATATTTAGATATGATTAATCTATTGCTAGAAATACTAGAAGCAATGGGAGATTAGATTATGGCAACTTATGAATGTGATCAGTGTGGCATGTCAGTTAATGCAACATGTGGTATTTGCGATGCACCTCTTGAAGATGATATTTTAGAGTTAGATGATGGAACTCAAGTACAGATTTCAAAGTGCCCTAATGAACATGGGAAAATAAAATCACCTCTTTGTTGTGGTGAAGACATGTCTTGCTCAATAGGTTAATTAGGTTCTAACTTTTCCTTTTTTTCTAAGCCTTATTGATTCCGGAGTTACTTCAACCAATTCATCATCCTCTATAAATTCTAAGGCCTGTTCAAGGGTGTGTTTAATATGAGGAGTTAAAATAAGATTTTCGTCATTTCCAGCTGCTCTTATGTTTGTTAATTGCTTTGCTTTTGTAGGATTGACTGGCAAATCATTGTCTCTTGAGTGAAGACCAACAATTTGACCTATATATACATCTTTACCATGTCCTAAAAATAATTTGCCTCTATTTTGAAGGTTAAAAAGCGCATAAGACAAAGTCTTGCCCGCTATCATAGAATACATAACACCATTAGTTCTTTTTGCTATTTCTCCAACCTTTGCTTTGCCAAAGTGATCGAAGACGCTTGTCATAATTCCTGAGCCACTAGTTAAAGTAAGAAATTGAGATCTGAAACCTATAATTCCTCTAGAAGGAGCAATAAATTCAAGCTTAACTCTTCCCTTGCCATCTGGTTCCATATTTTTAAGCTCCGCTTTTCTCGATCCTAGTTCTTCCATAATTGAGCCTTGATGCTGCTCTTCAACATCAATTACTATTTGTTCATACGGCTCATGAATCTCACCATCAACTTCTTTTTGAACTACTTTGGGTTTAGAAATTGCAAGCTCATAACCTTCTCGTCGCATAGTTTCAATTAACACCGAAAGGTGTAACTCACCTCTCCCTGATACTTCAAATTTATCAGGACTTTCACCTGGAGTCACTCTTAGGGCAACATTCGATATTAGCTCTTTTTCAAGTCGTTCTTTAATATTACGTGACGTAATATATTTACCTTCTCTACCTGCAAAAGGAGAATCATTAACCTGAAAAGTCATACTTACAGTAGGCTCATCAACAGAAAGAGGCTCTAGTTTTTCAATATTTGATGGATCACATAAAGTATCAGATATATTTAATTTATCTATTCCAGTAACACAGACTATATTTCCTGCCATGCCCTCATCAATCTCTACTCTATCTAGGCCTTCATAACTCATAACCTGAAGTATTTTTGCTTTTCTAGTAGAGCCATCTCTATCTACAACAATAACTTGATCATTTGGTTTTACTCTGCCTTTTTTTACTCTTCCTATTCCAATGACTCCAACATAACTATTACTATCAAGTGCACTTATTTGTAGTTGAAATGGGTTATCAATATCTGCATCAGGTCTCGGTACCTTATCAATAATCATATCCAATAAAGGATGCATTGTGTTTTCCATCTGATCTGTCTCAAAACCAGAAATGCCTTCAATCGCAGATGTATAAATTACTGGAAAATCTAATTGCTCATCAGTAGCACCAAGCCTATCAAAAAGATCAAATACTTGATCAAGCACCCAATGAGCTCTAGCATCAGGCCTGTCAATTTTATTAATAACAACAATTGGTTTTAAGCCTTTTTCAAAAGCTTTTTGAGTAACAAATCTAGTCTGGGGCATTGGACCATCAACAGCATCGACTAAAAGAAGTACTGAGTCTACCATTGATAAGGCTCTTTCAACCTCACCACCAAAATCAGCATGCCCAGGAGTATCAACAATATTTATTAGGAAATTATTCCAATTGATAGCAGTATTTTTTGCAGTTATTGTTATGCCACGCTCTTTTTCTTGGTCATTAGAATCCATGATTCTTTCTGAACCCATATCTTTTCTATCTAAGGTACCAGATTGTTGCAACAGCTTATCGACAAGTGTAGTTTTTCCATGATCAACATGAGCAATAATTGCTATATTGCGGATATTATTTACATTCATCGATTTGTTTCATAAAAAAGGGGGCATTATAATCATAAAATGAAAAAATTAATCACTTTCTTATTTCTTTTCTTTTCAGTTACTGCCCAATCTGATTTAAAAAAAGATCTTGATAATCAGTTGGAACCATTAATGAAAAAGGTTATTGAATGGAGACATGATATTCATCAATATCCCGAGTTAAGTAATCGAGAGTTTCGTACCTCAAAAAAAGTTGCAGAGCACTTAACATCTATTGGTTTAGAAGTTGAGACCGAAGTTGCACATACCGGAGTTGTAGGACTACTAAAAGGCAGTTTACCTGGCCCAATTGTTGCAATTAGAGCAGATATGGACGCACTCCCAGTAATTGAAAAAACAGGACTATCTTATGCATCACAAGTTAAAACAACTTATTTAGGAAATGAAGTAGGGGTAATGCATGCTTGTGGTCATGATGCACACGTAGCAATTTTAATGGGTGTAGCAGAGTTTTTTGCTCAACATAAAGAACAAATTAAAGGCAGCATAGTTTTTATTTTTCAACCAGCAGAAGAAGGACCACCTGAAGGTGAGAATGGTGGTGCAAAGATGATGCTAGAGGAGGGATTATTTGAAAAATATAAACCAGAAGTAATATTTGGTCTGCATGTTTCTAATGGACCACATGGATACATTGGCTTTGCTCCTGGGCCAGCTATGGCAGCAGCGTCTGCATGGAGAGTTACAATTAATGGAGTTCAATCTCATGGCTCAAGACCATGGGAAGGCATTGATCCAATTATGACAGCAAGTCAATTCATAAATCAGGTTAATACTGTTGTGAGCAGAAGGATCAATATCGTTGATAATCCAGCAGTAGTTTCAGTAGGCATGATAGAAGCTGGTACAAGAAATAATATTATTCCAGAAACTGCCTCATTGATGGGAACTATTAGAACTTTTGATCCCAAACTGAGAAAAGAGATTTATTCCGAAATTAAGCAAATTGCTAGTGGCTTAGAAATTTCATCAGGCACAAAAATAAATGTTGAATTTGATGTGGGTGGATTTTATCCAGTAACTTTTAATAATATAGAGCTTGGCGAAAGAATGATCCCGACATTAAAAGAAGCCTCTGATGGCAGGTTTGGGCTTATTACCAAAAGAACTGGAGCAGAAGATTTCTCATATTTTTCTCAAGAAATACCTGGTTTGTATATTTTCTTAGGAGTAAATGATCCGGGAGTAATGGAACAACCTGGAAATCATTCACCTTATTTTACTGTTAATGACGATGCGCTTGATGAGGGACTAAAGGCTCTAATTTATATGGCGCTTGATTATTAAAAACTTTTAGTAGCAAATATTTCTGCATTCTTTATCAATAATATTTGTTATATTTATTTTAAATTTTATTAGGAGAAAATTATGGCAATACCAGATTCAATGAAAGATAAGCTATCCATACCTGTAATTGGAGCACCATTATTTATAGTGTCAGGGCCTGAGCTTGTAATTGAGCAATGTAAAGCTGGAGTGGTTGGCTCTTTTCCCGCATTAAATGCAAGACCTCAACATGTTTTAGGTGAATGGATACAAAGAATAAAAACTGAATTAGCAGACTATCAAGACAAGAATCCAGATAAAAAAGTTGCTCCTTTCGCTGTGAATCAAATTTGCCATGGTTCAAATGATAGATTGTTTGAAGATATGCAGACATGTGTCGAACATGAAGTGCCTATAATTATCACTTCATTAAGACCTCCTGCAGAAATAGTTGAAGCTGCTCACAGTTATGGAGGGCTTGTATTCCACGATGTTATAAACATTAAACATGCTAAGAAAGCAGCAAGTGAGGGCGTTGATGGATTAATATTGGTTTGTGCTGGTGCCGGCGGTCATGCTGGAGCTCTTTCTCCATTTGCTTTGGTAAGAGAGGTAAAAGAGTGGTTTGATGGAACAGTGATTTTATCTGGATCTATTGGAGACGGTCATTCTGTCGCAGCCGCGCTTGCTATGGGCGCTGATTATGCATACATGGGGACAAGATTTATTGCCACAAAAGAAGCAAATGCAGATCCAGGTTATAAAAAGATGTTAGAAGAATCAGCAGCGGAAGATATTGTTTACTCATCTTTGTTTACAGGTGTTCATGGAAATTACTTAAAACCATCTATCGAGAACGCAGGCATGGATCCAGATAATTTACCTGATGCAGACAAGTCCTCAATGAACTTTGGTTCAGGTGGTAATACAAAGTCAAAAGCATGGAAAGATATATGGGGCTCAGGCCAAGGCATTGGAAGAATTAAAGACTCTCCATCCACAGCTGAGCTGGTGGCTAGATTAAAAGAAGAGTTTAATGATGCTAAAAAGGAGTTTATTAAAAAATCTGAATAGATTATGAATTATATAAAAGAAATCTTAGTGAACTTAGTGAGATCAACTTTGATGACTAAGTTCGCTGATCTTGATCAGGCTGAAAAAAGAAGAATATCCTTCGAAAAAAATAGAAAAGCCAAAGATTTGCCTCACATGGTTACTTTTTTCTATCAATTAGATGATCCATATTCAATGCTTTCAGCACAGTTCTTAAAAAAATTATTAATTCACTTTAATGTAAAACTTGATATTTGCTTTGTAGAAAAAACTAGCAAGGACTCAATTTTCGAAGAAGAACATCAAAATAAATATTATCTTGCAGATGTAACTAATATTTCAAAATTTTACGGAATTAATCTTAAACAATTAAAGCAACCTCATGATTTAGATAAAGAGCTTTTTAAAAAAGTTATCTCCTCATTAGAAGATCAGGCAATAATTCATTATTTACCAGATTTAGCCATAGCACTTTGGGAGGGTAACCTTCAGCATAGGATTGAAACCTTTAATTTAAAGGTAGAAAATTTTATTGATCAGGATTTATTTGATAAGGGGTTAAGAAAAAGAGATAAAGCCGAGCATTTTTCAGGAGCAATATTTAATTATGCTAATGAAAATTTTTGGGGTCTCGACAGAGTTAATATGCTATTTGAGCGACTTGAAAACTTAGGCTTAAAGAAGACAGCGGACGCCTTTCGTATTTTTCCAAACATATCAGATGCAGTTAATTTAAAAAGCTCTGAGATCACTTTAGAATTTTACCCATCTCTTAATAGCCCTTATACATATTTAGCTTTTCATCAGGTTAAAAAACTAAGGAAAAAATATGGGATTTCTATTAAAACAAAGCCTGTATTACCAATGCTTATGAGAAATTACAACATCTCAAAGAGAAAAGGTTTTTATATCGTTTCAGATACTGCTCGATTGGCAAATGAACAAAAAATTGAATTTGGAAAAATCAAAACTCCAATTGGTAGAACAGCAAAAAGAGCATATTCATTATTTCCATTAATGGAAAAAAATAACGTTGAATTTGAATATATGCATATGTTACTAGAATCAGTTTTCGCAAAAGCAGAAAATATTGGAAACAAAAGCTATCTTATAAAAGTTGCTGAATCTTTAGGTGTATCAAGCGATGAAGTGCTTAAACATATTGATTCCAATGAATGGGAGCTTGATTTAGAACAAAACAGACGCGATATGTTTAAAGATAATATTTGGGGAGTACCATCATTTAAAGTTTTGAAAAATAGCGAAGAACCATTATCATGTTGGGGGCAGGATAGGTTTTGGCTTATCGAAGAAAAAATTAAAGAACATCTACGGGGGTAGCATGATAAATATAGGAATTCTATCTTTAATATTGTTAGTTAGTTTCTTATGTATATATACATTTATGAGGCTATCATCAACGAGTTATACTGGAACTAAAGGTATTACAAAGGAGTACGTCTCTCAATCTGGCATCAAAAGAACAGCTAGAAAAGATAGAGAAGATTTCATTGTTTAAAAGAAATTTAGTTTTTCTTTTTATTTCAACATCATTTTTGATTTCATGTGGAGGGGGGTCCTCATCTTCACCCTCATCTACAGAAAAGCCAGTTACACTTCCAGTAATCTATCCGAGCCATCCTTATGTATGGGATGAAGCAACTCCAGAGAGTGTAGGCATGAGTTCCGCCAAATTATCTCAAGCATTTGATTATGCAATGCAAGACGGCTCTTTCACACAAGCCGCATTAATTATCAAGGATGGAAAGCTTATCCATGAAAGATACAGAGGAATTACAGATTCTGAGGCTAACTTGCTTGTCGCATCTGTAGGGCGGGATCAGAATTTTTTTCTTAATTTATTTTCATCAAGAGATAGAGATAGTCTTGTAACCTCATGGTCTACCTCAAAATCATTTGTTAGTTTTTTAATAGGCATAGCTATATCAAATGGCACAATTTCATCAATTAATGATTCAGCATCAATATATATAAACGAATGGTCAACAGATGATAGGTCATCTATAACTATAAAAAATATCTTAGACATGAGATCAGGTTTAGTGCCTATTTGTTTTGACTTTTTAAACAACGAATTAGCAGAATGTTCAAGTGGTGCAGCGGTAAGCTCTGGAGGAAATATAGTTTACTCTGATGATCAACTTTCAAAATGCATAAATAGAAGTTTGGCAGAAGATGGAGTGACCCATCCATGGTATTCAGATGGGGGTACTATTTATCATAGAGGTGATTTTAAATATTCTAACTGCGACACTATGGTGCTTGGTGAAATTATTTTTCGTGCCAGCGGTCAAGATATACAAACTTATGCAGAATATAATCTTTTTTCAAAAATTGGCATAAGTGCTACTTGGTGGAAAGATTTTGTTAGCCAAGGACAATCAAATGGAAACCTCTTAGCTTATTGTTGCTTAGATTCAACATCGAGAGATTTTGCTAAATTTGGTCATATGCTTCTTCTTGGTGGAATTTGGGAGGGTTCAATTCAAAGTCACAACTCATATGTTGAGGCTATACGTGGACTAGAATCATATGGGCTACAGTTTTGGACTATATGTGCAAGATATACCACAAACTTAAATTGTGATGAATCAATAATTTCCACAATTGGGCTAGATGGCCAATACATAATGATAGACTTTAATAGAAACATAGTTGTTGTACGAAATAGCCTCTACCAACCTATCTTTAATGCTTCACAAGAAATGAAAATGAAATTATTTCCTGGGGATTTATCGCAATCGAATTGGTTAGCCACACCCCCAAGTGGGCTTGGAGCAAATATAAATACTAATTTTAATCCTACTGAGTTCTACTCTCTAATTTTAGATGCTATAAATTAGTGAATATAATTACAATCCCAATAGCAATATTCATAATTGGAGTGATCATTTCAAATTGATCTATATTTTCATCAAGTATTGATGACTCAAAAAAATCATATAGAGAATCTTTACCAGAGATATAAAAAACTAAGTTAATAAGATGCAAGATGACCAATAGAAATAAAAAAAGCTGATACCCAGTTATAAAACTAATAAATAAAATATTTAAACCTAGAAAAAAAATTTCTATGCCAACAAGAAGGTTAAAATTTTCTTTTTTTAAAATATATCTCAAGAAGCTATATCCTGCTCTCCATGTTAAAAAAAAGAATAGTCCAGTTAAAACATACGTGTAGGCTAAAATATAGATCATTAGATAATTGAATTAAAAAAACTATTTATTGATGATATTGTCATTTTCATCAAACTTATATGGCTCCCCTTTATGATTGTAGCTATAGTGGCATGGAGAACCAGTTGCTTTTAAATATTTCTTAACAGATTTACCTATATATTTTTTATATATTGGATCTGAAGGATCAATTAATTTGCCGACAAATTCGTGCCTTTCTCTAATCGCATAATCTTTAATAAAATTAGGATTTGTAGGATCTGGATTATTTCTAATATGAAAGGTGGTCCCATCTGGAAACCAGGATGCAACCGAATATATCTTTTTTACAACACCCTGATTTATCAAGAAGGCGTAATCTGCCATATCTTTTTTAGGACCCAATTTCCATGCAGATCTGGTCATATCATAGTGTCGTTGTTCTGGTAGATCTGGATTCCACGGATTTCTAATTATCATTATTACTCTATGGTTTATATCAACTTTTTTAGCATTGTAATGATCAATAAGTTCTTGCGGGCTTACTTTGGTCAAATTTGAATTACTTCCTTTGACTTTATTCGCTAAATTATCCTTTCCAAGCATTGCAATTGCTACATTTTCAGCAGCTTTAGCTTCTTGTGTAGTCAAGCCATGCATAATAATTCTTATTTTTGGTTCTAAGCCTTTTTTTTGTATTTCATTGATAATATTTTGAACTTCATCATTGTGTGAAACATTTAGGTGAGAAAAAACCCTATCCCCAACACCTCTTCCAACATAAAACGGGAGATCAGAATCAACCAAAGGATTATATAAAGCATAAATATAATTTTTTATTTTTGCATGAATATTGGATGGGAATTTTTTAGGCATGATTTATTATTTCAAATTTTTCTCATAATGTGTAAGTATATGTATATAAATTATACATTCAGATATTTAGGTTAAATTATATGGTAGGAATAGTTGATGAGGCATTACCACAAGGCGATCAGGATGCTTTAAACATATCATCTTATAAAAATGCGTTAGTTGATTTTATTAAAAGAACTGATACTCCTATGACTATAGGTGTTCAGGGAGAGTGGGGAAGTGGCAAGACATCTTTATTAAATCAAATATGGTCTGACTTAGAGAAATTTAATCAAGAAGATGACTCTATTGATGACTTTAAGCAGATTTGGATAAATTCATGGGAACACTCCCTATTATGTTCCCCAGAAGAATGCCTGATGAAAATCATAAATGAAATCATACTTGAACTCCTTGATGCGGATACTGATAAAAAAAGATCCGATAAAATAAAAGACGGCGTAAATAATATTATGAAAGGCGCCTTAAGAATTGGTTCCTCATTAACGCTTGGATCGGCTGCCGTGCAGACAGTTGATGAGATTTTTAGTGATAACTCAAATTCTATTAAAGAGTTGAGAGAGCAGCTAAAACAACTAGTTGCTGAAATTAAAAAACTTCCAACAAATCGCTATGGAAAAATAATTATATATGTAGATGATCTAGATAGAATTGAGCCTAAAGATGCTGTAAGCATACTTGAGCTTTTAAAAAATATTTTTAATATTCAGGATTGTGTTTTTGTACTT
The DNA here is from genome assembly GCA_902559885.1 of uncultured SAR86 cluster bacterium. Taxonomy (GTDB): domain Bacteria; phylum Pseudomonadota; class Gammaproteobacteria; order Magnimaribacterales; family D2472; genus CACEJU01. Next base: position 150,307 of record CACEJU010000001.1, read on the forward strand.
GCTATTGATTACCAAGTAGTCGTTAAAGGCTTGGTTGGAAAATTTGGGAAACCAACGCCTGAAAATGATTGGGAGTTTAGAGCTTTTTTTGACAAGATCATTCAATTACCATTTTCAATGCCAATGGGTAATTATGATATTGCTAATTATGTAATTGGCCTTTTAGATAAAATTAATTTTTATGCAGGCGAGGATCAACTAGACGAAGAACTTATTGATAAATTTGTTAGTAAGTCTATTGGAGGTAACCCAAGATCAATCAAAAGATTAATTAATTCACTGGCCTTGATAAAGATTCTTAATGATATTGAAGATGGTGATAAATCTGATGGAGCTCTAACTGATAAAAATACTGCTATGGTGATGTTTGCAATGGTATGCCTGCAGATAGCCCACCCCGAAATATATCAACTTTTTGCAGACAATCCTAATTATAAAGACTGGAATGAAGAATTAGCATATAGAGAAACCCAAGGCAAAGAAGAATCTGATGAAAATTGGGAAAAAAATTTCAAACAAGCTATTGCAACAGATAACTTTAACGAAGAATGGGAAAAATGCTTATTTAGAGTATGCTATCTAAATCCAAGAAGAAGAAGCAAGGCTTCTGACATTTCTGAATTTATTAGTATTTTCGATGAAGAGTTCGATGATAAAGTTGATATTATTTCTTTAATTGAAAGAGCTCTTGGTCAAACAGCCGTCACCAGTGTCTCATCAAAAGAAAATCCAAATGTAAGACCTCCAAAAGGCTCTTATAAACCACATTTTGTATCAGGTTATGATGCATGGGTACAAAATAAAATTGAGAAATATGATCTTGATAAAAAGTATCCTGATTTCCCATCAAAAGAATGTGAAAATACTATTAAGAAATATATAGAAGTTCTAAAATCAGATCCTTACAATGCTGTGGATTTTGATAGTTCAAAAAAAATGAACGAGCATGCATCAAACTATGTATTAAAGTATGCAGGGGGCATATCTGTTTATTATAAAAATAAAAAAATTGGCGCAATTAGCGCCTATATTTCAAATAAGATTGAAAGAATATATATAGAAACTTCAGCTCACCCAAAACATGATTGCGCTCCATTGATATTTACAAAATCTGACATAGAGTTTGATCACCAAAGAAAAATTAGAGAAATAGACGAAGATAACAAAATAATTAAAGGAGACGGCTATAGAGCTGAATTCAAAACAACAAACTTTGTGCCTGGTGAGAAGAATTTAAGTGAAGAGTTAATTAGATTCATGATAGATGAATCTACCGAAACAAAGTCAATACCTGAAGTTGCAGAATCAATGGTAACAAGCAAAAAAATAGAAGGATTAGTTGAGGATTTTAAAACTAAAAGGAAAGATTCAAAAGAATACAGATATGCTGTAGATTTTTTAAGAAATTACTTTGATGAAACCAGCAAGAAAAAAATTAACTTATAAGTAAATTTATATAACTTTTTAGATGTAGCGATTTAAATCTATTTTAGTTTCTATCCTTCTATGAACATGTTTATATTCGTTTGTTTTTTCAAAGTCCGGTACATATACACCATAGAATTTATAAACAGTTTGGCCAAATACATTTTTATAGTGTGCAAAGACAATTCTTTCCTCCTTACTTGGAAGATTTATTTTAACCGCCTTACCATTAATTACTCTTTCTTCAAAGATAGTTGATCTATCTGCTGATAAAACATTTTTCCATTCTTTGTTCGGGTATAGTTTTGGAAACCAAACAGCCTGATTATGGTTTTTAATTCCTTTATTCCACCATGCTCGTTGATAGTGATTTTCACTTTTATAGCCAAATAATTTTAAACAATCTCTATGATTTAAAAAGACTACATTATCATTTACATCAATTGATCCTTTTTCGATATATTTTTTAGGGTTAAATTTATTTTCATAATCCCATGTAATTTTTAAACCATTTGAAATCTCAAATTCTTTTTTTCTTTGTTTTACATATAAAATGAAATCATCCACTTCAGATATAACTTCTTTAAGATCTCTACCAAGTCTTGGGTTTGTATTATCGTATACTCTTATTCTTCTTTCCTCCCAATCAGTTGCCTCCAGGATTTCGCGCTGTCTAATTTTATCGTCATCTCCATGTTCCTTTGAGGCATGCTGGCCCTCATCAATTTCATAATACAATTTTAATGAAGGAAAACAGAGATCTGTTAGATAGTGCTTATTACCTTTGATATTTATATATTGCTGACAAACATATTCAATATCAGCATCGTCAAGAAGGTGTAGAATTCTTGTTATTACAAATAACTCCCATTTTTTATGTTTAATTTTAGAGAAGTTTTTTAGTAAATATTCGTCTTTTGTAAGCATAAATGTTACTCCTATAGCTATTTGAGTTGAGCCACAATATCCTTTGTTTGCTCATCAAGATTATCTTGAACACTTTCTACCAATAAAGAAGCAACAAATGAAACTTGGGCTAGTGGCTCTATAGCATTTGATGTATGGCTAACTGCTTCAGAAAGATCGCTCAAGCCCTGACAGATATATTCTTGTCTTTTGCTATTATCTCTTTCTCTTCTTGCACGATCAAACTGTCTTTTTGCATCAGATGATTTCCTGCTAGCCCTATCAGATTCAGATATAGCTTTTCTCTTATAACTGGCCGCTGCAACGGCTCTTATTGCCCATCTAAGCATTATTATCCTCCTTTTTTAGAAATATTTAAAAATTGCCCTTAGCTTGATATTTGCTAGAAACTTTAAAAACTTTTATATCAGCTTGATATTTACTTTTTTCCCAATATATCTTTTTTTCTGCCTCATGTTTTTTTTCTGTATAACACCAAATAGCATCTCCCTTGCCCTTGGCCTCATGTTTTTTTTCTGAAAGGTAATAGAGCAGATCTGCTCTATATTTACTAGATTCTTCGTATACCTTTAAATCAGCTTCATGCTTCCTATCTGTAACGTATATCATTGCCATATTTAAATCTCCCTAATTTGTATTAATGATTAAATTTAATATGTTTATTAATTAAACGCAAATTAGACAAGCATTTACTGGTGATTAAAGTAATTGAATTTTTATTATGGCCAATTAATAGTAAATTTATCGGCACCGATGTTTACAGCTGAAGTACCCTTACTAATAGTAAATGAAGCAGTAAGGTTCATTGATTTCGTTTTTGAATATTTTATTACCCAAGTAGACCCCAAACCCTTTTGCTTCATACCACGAATAACATATCCATGCGGCGGCACTATAATTGGCTTGTTATAAACATTTTGATATGTCTTAACACCAGCAGCCCCAAGTAGTATGTTTTTTAAGAATCCCATAATCTTTATTATATTATTTTTAAATCACTTTTTAGATCTTCAAGAGGACTAAGGTTAACATTAATTATTGAGTTTTCCCCATAATCAAGAGGATTATCCATATCCTCAACTAAATGGTATAAGCCAAAAAATATAAACGAAATTACAAATGCAGCAACCAGACCAGTAATTCCCGGTATAGTTATAAGCACCACCAAAGTAAAAACAACTGTAATCAAAAACAAGAACTTTTCGTAAAAAGGATTTACTTCGCTCATAGACTTATTTAATACAAATGCGGCGTCTCTTGAAAAGCCCACAAAATTTGGATTAATTCCAATTACACCGATCTTTGCATATAAAGAGTTATTCTCTTCACGCATCTTTGAAATTGATTCTTTAGATGGATTTTTAAGATTTTCTTCAAAACAAATTATCCACCTTTGAAGATACGGCCTGAATTCTTCATTTGTGAACCAAAATACCTTTATGCCTGCAACAATCCTATTAACAGCATCTTCAATATCATAGAGTCTTTTATTCACAACACTTAATTTAGTTCCCAATAACATAGCAAGAGAGAAACTTACCAACCCAAGGACAATGCTAATATTATTAAACTCAGGCAAATATCCTTTTGATTCAATTATCAAGATAAGTATTTTTAAAGAAATGACTGCAGTACTAGTTAGGACCATTGTTCTTGAAAAGCCTGTTAAAAATGACCCACCCTTAAGAACGTTTAAGACTTTAAAATATCTAAAGAGTTTTATTACTCTAAGCCAAGTAGAGCTGCCATTTAAACCAATAATTAGTGTAATTATTTCAGGAACAACTGCAATAACATCAACCAATCCATCAATTTCAGTAAGGTATTTTTTTATATTTTTAGATGTATAAATTCTTAAAATTAAATCTAGGGTAAAGAATCCTAATATTGAGTAATCAATTATAGTTATTGGTATTAAATATGACCCATAAAAATCAACAGCAACTAACTCAATATATAGAATTATGGGTGTCAGGAATATCAAAAATAAACTTATGGTGAAATATAGTTCTGAAATAAATACTTCAGATTTTTTTAAATCATTTGAATTGATGATTCTGCTTATTTTTTCTTTCAATTTATAGGTCACCTTCTTTTCTGATTTCACTTCTTTGGACTTCAAATTGCTCACCATATCTAGCTTCTAATTTTTTTTGATTCTCAGTAATAACTTCAAAAGGGTCTAAATCAAGTGCTGCACAAGCAGTAACCCAGTACCACATAATGTCACCAAGCTCTCTTTTCATATGAAAGACATTCTCATCTGAGGCAGGCTTTCCTTGTAAAAACATTTTTTTGACTATTTCTACAAACTCTCCAGTTTCACTCCCAAGCCCAAGAGCAGCAGTAAGCAATCTTGGCGTCTTTATATTTGATTCATTTTCAATTTCTGCAAATCTAGCATTTAAATCTTCTAAGTTTAGACTAGGGTCACTAGTTACTTTGTTTACAAAATCAGTATACGTATTAAAAAAATTTTTTATTTCATCGCTCATATTTTTCCCTATTTAACTCTTAATGATCTTTGGCTATCAGCAATATTATATAAATGCTCTTGAGCCTCAGGCTTTAATTGTGCAACACCCATGGTCATCACATCTATCACAGCAGTATATGCAATTCTTGAGGTGTGCGGCTTAGACAGTCTATTGTTATCTCCTACATCTATAGATAATGGTAAGTCACAAATATTAGCAAGAGGAGTATTAGCAGGCATTATACCTATAACCTTAACCCCTGATTTTCTTACTATATTTACACTATCAATTAGCGCAGATGTTGTTCCAGATTGAGAAATTGCAACCACTACGTCTTTATCTCCCAATGAGTTAGCAGACATAAATTGAATGTGTGGATCAGAAATATAAGATGATGGTATTTTTAATCTAAAGAACTTATGTTGAGCGTCCATGGCAACCGGAGCAGAGCCACCAAAGGCATAAAATTCAACTCTTCTTGCGTTTGCTAATGCCTCAATTGCATCCTCAAGAACATTTTGATTTATCTGTGACCTTACATTTAAAATTTCAGAAATAGTTGTATCAAAAACTTTTTCACATAATTCTTGGATTGAGTCATCTTCATTAATCTCATACATTACGAAATAATCATCTGCTGCAAGTTGTTGCGATAAATTTATTTTGAAATCTTGAAAACCCGAGAAACCAACTGCTTTGCAAAATCTTATAAGTGTTGGCTCACTAATACCCATTGCCTCTGATGCTTCTGCAGTTTTCATTGTGATAATTGATTTGGGATCATTTAGTACAAATTCGCCAACCACTTTTTCAGATTTTCTTAATTCTGGTAATTTATTTTCTATGTGTCTTAATAATTTTGTTGACATAAGGTTAGAATATCTCTCTTAGACAAAAAAATGAATCCCTAAATGGACGTAAGTTATATTTTAGACAATCTCAATGATCAGCAAAGGCATGCTGTTACATCTGAAAAACAGCATTCATTAGTGCTCGCAGGTGCTGGATCTGGCAAAACTAGAGTATTGGTTCATAAAATAGCATGGCAATCATCAGCGCTGCAAAAGAACCCTGCAACAATCATGGCAGTGACTTTCACAAATAAAGCTGCCAATGAAATGAGATCACGAATAGAAGAACTTTTACAGAGTTCTCTAATGGACATGTGGGTGGGCACTTTTCATGGATTAGCTCATAGGACCTTGAAGAGGTTTTATAAGGAAGCTGGACTATCAAGCAATTTCACAATCTTGGATGCAGATGATCAGCTAAGAATAGTAAAAAGAATAAGTAAAGAGCTCAATTGTGATGAGGCAAATTGGCCAGCTCGTCAAACTCAATGGCAAATAAATGCATGGAAAGATGATGGATTAAGGTCAAAAGATGTAAAAGATAATGGAGATTTTTTAACTGAGACTTTAAAAAAGATATACACACAATATGAAAAAACATGTATTGATGATAATTTGGTTGATTTTGGTGAGCTATTACTAAAAGCTTACGAGCTTGTAGATGGTAATCAAAATGTTAAAGATTTTTTCCATAATAGATTTCAATCAATTTTAGTAGATGAGTTTCAAGATACAAATACCATTCAGTATAAATGGCTCTCGTCAATTGCTTCAGATCATTCTCACGTAACAGCCGTAGGAGATGATGACCAATCTATTTATGGTTGGAGAGGTGCAAAAGTAGAGAATGTATCCCAATTCACTGAAGATTTTTCAGATGTCGAGGTTATTAGGCTTGAACAAAACTACAGATCTAGTGGAGCAATTTTAGAAGCCGCAAATTCTCTCATCGATAATAATAATGACAGGCTTGGTAAAAATTTATGGACCGAGAAAATAGAGGGGGAGCAAATAGTTTTATACCAAGCTTTTAATGAGCAAGATGAGGCACGCTTTGCCGCAGAGATTCTAAAAGACTGGATGAATAAGGGTGAAATGTATCAAGATTCTGCAATTCTATACAGATCAAATGCTCAATCTAGAGCAATTGAAGAAGCTTTATTAAGGGCAAACATACCTTATAGGATATATGGTGGTTTAAGATTTTATGAAAGATTAGAAATTAAAAATGCAATCTCATATTTAAAAATAATATTTAATCATTCTGATAATCCTGCGTTTGAGAGGTCTATGGGGTCTCCACCAAGGGGCGTAGGACAGAAGACATTATTAAAAATAAGAAATTTAGCTAAGGAAAGAAATATCTCTTATATTAAAGCTTCAGCAATGTTGTTAGATGAAAATATGATAGGTGGAAGAGGTGCTACAGGCTTGAGGGGATATCTTGATTTTATTTTAAGATGCAAGGAGTTTATAAAAGAAAATTCTTTGTCACATTTAATGGAAGAAATTATAAACGTTACAGGTTTAAAAGATTACCACGGTAAAGAGCCAGGTGAAAAAGGTAAAACAAGAATTGAGAACCTTGAAGAGCTTATTTCTGCTACAAGAAATTATGAACAAGCTTTTAATGAAGAGAAAAGTTTTGAAGAAGTAGCAGTAGCATACCTTGATATGGTTTCATTGGACTCAGGAGATATGCAAGCATCAGAATATGATGATGCCGCCCAGTTAATGACAATTCATTCTGCAAAAGGATTGGAGTTTAAATTAGTTCTACTAACCGGTCTTGAAGAAAGCTTATTTCCTCATGGAAGATCAATAGAGAGTCAATCACAACTAGAGGAAGAAAGAAGGCTCTGCTATGTAGGCATAACGAGAGCAATGGAAAAACTTTATTTGACCTACGCTGAATCTAGAAGACTTCACGGACAAGACACCTTTAATCCGCCCTCAAGATTTATAAGAGAAATACCTAGCAAGCTGATAAATGAAATTAGACCAAGAGCCGAAGTAAATATTCCTTATAACAAAAAAGATTTTAAAGAAACCAAGATAAGTTTCCAAACTAATGAGGGAATTTCATTAGGACAAAAGGTTAGACACAAAAAATTTGGTGATGGCGTGGTCTTGAATTATGAAGGTAGCGGTGATTCTGCTAGACTGCAAATTAACTTTGAAAGTGCAGGGACTAAGTGGCTTGTATTATCATATGCAAATCTAGAGGTAATATGAAAAAGATTTTATATATTTTAACAGCAGCACTAGTGTTTTCGGCTTGTTCTTCAGAAAGCACAGAGCAAACTAATCAGAATGAATTTAAGACCTATAAATGGAGACTAGTAACTGCATGGCCTAAAAACTATCCCGGTTTAGGAATGGCTCCTGAAAGAATAGCAAAACTAGTTGAAGAAATGAGTCAGGGTCAAATGCAGATCACTGTTTTTGGTGCTGGAGAGCAAGTTCAGGCTTTTGGTGTGTTTGATGCAGTAAGTTCTGGGTCGCATCAGATGGGTCATAGCGGAAGCTATTTTTGGAAAGGGAAAGTTCCAGCAGCACAATTCTTTACTGCTGTTCCATTTGGCTTAACCGCTGATGAGATTAATGCATGGATACATAGAGGTGATGGATTAGAGCTTTGGAGAGAAGTTTATGAGCCTTTTAATTTGTATCCTATACCAGCAGGAAATACTGGTACCCAAATGTTCGGTTGGTTTAATAAAGAAATTAACTCAATAGAAGATATAAAAGGTTTAAAAATGCGAATCCCAGGCCTAGGTGGAGAGGTATTCAAAAGAGCTGGGGGCATACCCATAACCCTTCCTGCAGGTGAATTATTTACATCATTACAAACTGGAGTTATAGACGCTACAGAATGGGTAGGTCCATATAATGATTTAACTTTTGGCTTTCATCAAGCTGCTGATTACTATTATTATCCAGGCTGGCATGAGCCAGGTCCTATGCTTGAATTGATCATTAATATTGATGCCTGGAATTCCTTACCGGATCATTTAAAAATAATTATTGAAACAGCTGCAAAAGCAGTTAATCAAGATTTGCTAGATGAATATACAGCAATGAATAATAGTGCCCTAAAAGAGCTTGTTGATGTTCATGGCGTGCAACTAAGAAAATTACCAGATGATGTTATTGAAAGTTTTAGAAAAATATCAGAAGAGGTTATCGAGGAAAGCATAGCAACAGATCCAGTGATGAAGAAAGTTTATGATTCATATTCTAAGTTTAAACAAGATGTTTCTGAGTATCATGAAATTTCTGAAGATGCTTTTGTAGAGGCAAGACAGAAGGGCGGAAATTAAAATAGACTTCAAATCGTATAACATTATTAATTATCTGGATTCATTTGAAAAAATGAAAAGCCATATAAAAGATCCAAAAAAAGGCGATGAAATATGGTTTTTAGAGCATGAAAAGGTTTTTACATTAGGCACAGCCGCCAATAAAGAGCATCTGCTTTCACCAAAAGATATCCCAGTTGTTAAATCAGACAGAGGGGGTGAAGTTACCTATCATGGCCCAGGCCAATTAGTTATCTATTTTCTTTTGGATATAAAAAAACACAATCTTGGGCCAAAGACCTTAGTTAAGAATATTCAATCGTTTATCCAAGACATTCTTTTGGAGTATGGCATTCCATCACATTTAATTCAGGATGCTCCAGGTGTATATGTCGATAATAAAAAAATTGCTTCAATAGGATTAAGAATTACAAATAAAGGTAAAACCTATCATGGAATAAGCTTGAATATTGATATGGATTTAGAGCCTTTCTCTAGGATAAACCCTTGTGGATATGAGGGGCTTGAGGTTACACAAATAAAGAATTTCAAAAAAAACATAACAAGAAAAGCCGTAGAAGAACTTGCAATAGAAAAATTAAAGCATATATTCTAGTCATGGAAATAATTCCAACAAAAAAAATTATCAATCGAGACGGTGTTAAGGCTTTAAAAAATGGCCAAAAGTCTAATAGCTATGCTTCAATTCCTAATACTAAGAAGCCATCATGGATACGAGTAAAGGCGGGCATAGATCCTAATTTTGCAAAAATCAAGCAAGAGGTGCAGGGCAAAAGATTAAATACTGTATGCGAAGAAGCACATTGCCCAAATATCTCAGAATGCTGGTCAGCTGGGACTGCTACTTTTATGTTATTAGGTTCAGTTTGCACAAGAGCTTGTAAATTTTGCTCTGTTGATACTGGCAATCCTAAAGGCTGGATAGACACAGAGGAGCCGAGTAATACAGCTAAAGCAGTTCAAACAATGAAATTAAAGTATGTAGTTTTAACTTCAGTAAATAGAGATGATTTAGATGATGGTGGTGCTGGACATTTTGCAGATACAGTAAAGGCAATTAAACAACTTAACCCCAATACTGCAGTTGAAGCTTTAACTCCAGATTTTAAAGGTTTAGTCTCATCAGTAGATACGATAGTAAATAGCGGTTTAGAAGTTTTTGCTCAAAATATTGAAACAGTTGAAAGGCTCACCCATCCAGTAAGAGATATAAGAGCAGGATATAAACAAACCTTAGATGTCCTTAAAGAGTCTAAAAAAATAAACCCGGAAGTTCTTACTAAAACAAGTCTCATTCTTGGTTTAGGTGAAACAGATGAAGAAATTTCTAAAACTATGGATGACTTGAGAGAGATTGATGTTGATATTCTTACACTTGGACAATACTTACGTCCTACATTAAATCATTTGCCAGTTGAAAGATGGGTTACCCCGGAAGAATTTAATAAATACAGAGAAATAGGTCTAGCAAAAGGATTTTTAGAGGTTGTATCTGGTCCTATGGTCCGATCAAGTTATAGAGCAGAAAGAGCATTAGAAAAAAATAATGCTGGTCTTTAAAAAATAAGGTCCTTATTTTTTAAATTACTGTTGTAATTAAATAAATATCTAATAACATACACATGCGCCGATTTGTATCAGCTTGCGGGCGCTAAATAAATACCGCTAAATAGATTCTAAATCCCATTAGTTAAGCTGTAATTGATTAACATCAAGAGAAGATTTTATCTCGCCAACCTGCTTTCCCAGGCAAGGTGGTTTTTAGATGTGGCTTAGGCAACTAAATGGGCGCTTTAAACTTTTCTCTTATTTTTTATTGGAGAAAAAATGAAAATTTTTAAACAAAACTTTATATATACATTAATCTTTATCATTAGCGCTCAAGGGATTCATGCCTATGATGAGGGAGATATAGTTGTTAGAGCAGGCTTTTCAAAAATTACACCTCAGTCTAATAATGGTGATGTTGTAAATGTGGGAAGTAAGAGTAATGCAACAGCAGCAATCTCTTATTTTTTTTCTGAAAGAATTTCAGCAGAGGTTCTTTTAGGCCTTCCTTTTGAGCATAGTGTTTTCACTAAAGCCGGAGATAAAGTTGGTAAAGCCAAACATCTTCCGCCAACATTTTTAGTTCAATATCATCTTGATAGTATCGGCAAGCTTAGCCCGTATTTAGGTATTGGACTAAACCACACATTCTTCCTTTCAGAGAAAGCAACTGGTGCTTTAGCAGGAAGCAAGTTGGATATTACTAGTTCAACAGGATTTGTTGCACAATTAGGATTGGACTATGAACTTAAAAATAATCTAATTTTAAATTTAGACATAAGAAAGCATCAAATTAATCCATCTGCAATTCTAAGAGGAACTGATGGCTCAACTGTTAAGTTTGATGTGCCGCTAGACCCAGTAACAGTTGGTCTCGGGATAGTATTTAAATTCTAATCTTAGATTATTAATACCTGCCTGGGAGGTATTAATTATTCAGTAGAATATTTGGTATTAACAAAACCAATATCATTACTAAAAGCTGTATAACTATAAAGGGTATAACCCCTTTATAGATGTCGTATGTTTCTATGGCCTCATCTGCAACTCCCCTTAGATAGAATAGGGAAAACCCAAACGGAGGAGTCAGGAATGAAGTTTGAAGATTAATAGCTAGCAAGATAGCCAACCATACAGGATCAAAACCCATCATTAAAAGTGGTGGTGCTACTAGCGGAACAATAACATAACAGATTTCTATAAAGTCCAAGATAAAGCCAAGCAGAAATATAAACCCTAAAACAAAAATTAATGCAGCATACTTCCCACCAGGTAACGAATTAAAAATTAATTCAATTAATTCATCCCCACCAACACCTCTGAAAATTAATGAAAAAATAGATGCACCAATAAGTATGGTAAAAATCATTGTTGTTACTATTAAGGTTTTTTTTGATGTTTCTATTAGAAAATTCCAGTTAAATTTTCTATTAACTACAGTAATTAAGATTGCACCAAATGCACCTATTCCTGCAGCCTCAGTTGGAGTAGCTATACCAATAATAATAGATCCTAAAACAATTAAAATTAAAAATACTGGAAGTGCTAAAGTTTTTATAAGCTCAACGGAACCAATTTTCTCTGCCGATACACTTATGACAATATTTTTGTTTTGATAGTTTTTATAAATTGTATATAAAAGATAGCTCGTACATATTATTATTCCAGGTATTATTGCGCCTATAAATAAGTCCCCCACAGTAACTGTTTTTTGTGAGAATATACCTAAATTATTTTGAGCTCTCTGATACGCATTTGACATAACATCACCAAGCAAAACTAATGCAATTGATGGTGGAATAATTTGCCCAAGAGTGCCTGTTGATGCAACTAGTCCTGCAGAGAAATCTTTCTCATAACCTTGTTTTATTAGAATAGGTAAAGACATTAAACCCATTGTTACAACAGTAGCGCCAACAATCCCTGTACTTGCAGCAAGAAGGGCTCCTACAATAATTATAGAGATACTAGTACCACCCCTAATATTCTGAAAAGCCTTGGCCATATTTGAGAGCATTTGACCTGCAATACCAGATCTTTCAAGTAAAGTACCCATAAATACAAATAATGGAACCGCTAGCAAGGTAACATTATTCATAATTCCAAAAATTCTTATAGGGATGCTTTTAAAAATTGCCGGATCAAAAAAACCTGTAATTGAGCCTAAAAATGCAAAAAGCAAAGATACACCCGCTAAAGTAAATGCAACTGGATATCCCAGCAGGAGAGCCATACAGACTAAAACTAAAAGTAACAGAGGTATTATTTCCATTTATATGTTCTCAAAATTCTAAGAAGCGCAAAAAGCAGAGAAACTGGCAATAGGAATATTAGTGTTTTCTGGACATATACATATTTTAGACCACCAGCCTCAGTAGATATTTCACTGATTTTCCATGACATCTCTACAAATTCAAAAGAATAAAATATTGTTACCAAGATTACCGGTAATAAAAATAAAATTCCCAATATTACATTTAGTTTATGTTTGTATTCTTTAGAGGTATCTCTATAAAATATATCAACTCTCACATGCTCATCTTTTGTAACCAAATATCCAGCGCTAGCAAGAAAAACCAAGCCATGCATATACATTATCAATTCTTGCAAACCAGTCTGACCAATTCCAAAAACATACCTGCTAACAACAACAATAAGCATCATAATCACCATAAATGGTATTGATAGAGATAATAGATTTATAAATTTTTCTTCTATTTTCATTGAAACCTTATGAGCTCTTTAGATAGAATAACTGCATGATTATTGTTCTTTCTCCCGCAAAAACTCTTGATTATTCATTTGATACAGAAGTTAATTCTACTGCACCACAGTTTTTAAGCCAATCATCTAAATTAGTAAAAAATTTAAAAGACAAAGAGCCTTATGAAATAGCATCCTTAATGTCACTAAGCGATAAATTGGCTCATTTAAATTTTGATAGATATCAATCGTGGGCGGCTAGTAAAAAAATATCATCTGATGCTAAGCCTTCTTTGCTAGTTTTTAAGGGTGATGTATATCAAGGTCTTAAAGCAGAAGAGCTTTCAAAAGCTCAATTAAATTTTGCTCAAAAGCATTTAAGGATTCTTTCTGGTTTATATGGAATTTTAAGACCGCTAGATGTAATTAAGCCCTATAGACTTGAAATGGGAACAAAACTTGAAATTGGTAATACTAAAAATTTATATGATTTTTGGGGCGAAAAAATCAAAGATAATATTTTAGATGATTTAAAAACTTTAAAATCAAATACACTTATCAACCTTGCATCAAAAGAATATTTTGATTCAGTAAAAAAATTACCAGAATCAATCAATCTAGTTTCACCAGTATTCAAAGATTTTAAAAATGATAAATATAAGATCATTAGCTTCTATGCAAAAAAAGCAAGAGGTTTAATGGCAAGATGGATTATTGAGAACAAAATTACAGATAGCAAAGATCTAAAAAAATTTAATGTAGATGGGTATTACTATTCAGCAAAAGATTCTACTGAATCAGAGCCGGTCTTTTTAAGAGATTAGCCTAGACCGTCCTTTTCCCAGAAAGATCTTAATTTCTCAATATCATCATATTCAGCCTCAGATTTATTAAAAAAAGCCTCTAAAGCCGCCTTCATATCTTTTCTACTAATAAGACTAGAATTCCATGCTGCTCCATAATCAAGTGACTCTTTCACAGAATGATCTCTAGCATAATTTATTTGCTTTTTTATAACCCTTGTTACTAATGGTGATTTTTTGGCAATCTCTTCAGCTTTAAGCTTTACTTGTTTGAGCATATCTTCTTTTGAGCTATAGACCTCATTAATAAGACCTAGATTTTTTGCTTCGCTAGCATCGAATTTTCTTCCTGTATAAGCTAGCTCTCTTACTGCCGCTATAGGCATAAGGCTTGGAAGTCTTTGAAGTGTGCCTACATCTGGAGCTATACCTATATCTACTTCAGCAATTTTAAAAAATGCATCTTCATCACAATATCTCATATCACAAGCTGAAACCATATCAATAGCTCCACCAATACACGCTCCTTGAATAGCCGCAATTGTTGGCATTCTACAATCCTCAAGTGAACTAAAAGTGTCTTGTAGCTCTAATATTTCATTATAGAAAAACTCTCTCAATCTAGCTGGCTCTTTATCTTTTGATTGACCATCATCAGAAAAATTTCCAAAATCCATTCCAGCACTAAAGTGCTTACCTTCCGCCTGGAGTACTAGAACCCTTGCCTCAGCATTTCTATCAATATCATTAACTATTTCAGGAAGTTCTTTCCAAAAAACTTTAACCATAGTATTTAGTTTGTCAGGCCTATTCATAGTTATATAGGCAACACTATTCTCTATTGAGACATCAAAACAACTATATTTGCTCATTTTTCAATAACTCAATAGATTCATTAACAACAGCCCTAAGATGCTCAACATGCTCAAAACTTTTATGATGAGGAAGTACAACTTTTCTATCTTCACTCAAAAGAACTAAGCCTTTTTTTAGGACCTCTAGATTTTCTAATAATTGTGTATTCATACTTATGTTATTTTTTTTAGATAAAGCATTATAATGGTTAAAACTCATGAAATCATCTATTCAAAAATTTAGTCTAGCAGTTATCAGCCTTTTCATTATTGGTTGTAATGACACTAATGATAAAAGTTTTCAACAGCAAGCAATGCTATCAGTTCTATATGCTCAAACTTCAACAGAGCATAAAATTACAAATGTTCAAACTTTTTTACAGGCATCAAATAATCTCGAAAAGGCATTAAAAGATAAAAATTGGACTGCGGCCTTGGAGCAGGGCGACTCTTATCAAGAAAAACCGCCTGCAATTATATTGGATGTAGATGAGACGGTATTAGATAATTCGATCTTCCAAGCAAGGTCTATATTAAATGGTACTTCTTATCCAACAGGCTGGATAGATTGGGGTATGGAAGAAAATGCTCCTCCTGTATCAGGAGTTAAAGATTTTTTACAAAAAGCCAAAAAATCGGGCATAAAAATATTCTATGTAACTAATAGAGTTTATGAGCTTGAAGAGGCAACTTTAAATAACCTTTTAAAAGAGGGGCTTCCAATAGACAGCCTAGATGATCTTTTAATGAAAGGTGAAAATAATTGGGGTTCAGATAAGACCTCAAGAAGAGAACTGATCGCAAAAGATTATAGAATTCTTATGATGTTTGGTGATCAAATCTCTGACTTTACCCCCTTAAAAGAATCTTCAGTTGAGATAGATCTCAGACACAACTTAGTTGAAAAATATGCGAGCTTTTGGGGATCAAAGTGGTATATGTTAGCTAATCCTATGTACGGAAAATGGGAGGGGGCTTTATACAATAATGTTTATCCAGACAATGAAGAAGATGCTACCAAGCTGAGATTAGATAATTTAATCAACTAAATCAGAAATCCTATTTATAGACCCCTTTTTCAGAACCAATTTATCATTAATGCTCTTGGTTGGCTGAATAGCGTGCAGGGATGATATCCCAGCATTCTTTGCCTGCATTACAATTTCATAATTATCATCAACAAATAAACATCTTTGAGGAATTAGCTGAAATGTTTGTACAGCATGTCTCCAATACCAAATATTTTCTTTTATTGAATTAATTTCAATAGATGAGAGCCAGCCATCTGCATATTTAAGAAAATTACATACCCCATCCTTTACTCTGACCAGTCTAGGATCACAATTAGTTAAATAGATGATTTTTTTTGTTTTTTTTAGCTTTTTTATGGTTTCTAGACTTTTTGGAAGTAGTGAAATCTCATCTGCATTATTTTTTGCAATAGCTACCAAATCAAGATCAAATTTTTTTTCCCAGTAATGCAAATCATACCAATCTATTGATCCTTTAGTTTTATCTGATTCCTTTTGAAATAAAAGTTTTGCTTTTTTTGTGTCTAATTTATTTTTTATAGCATATTCATTAGGCACAAAATCCTGCCAAAACTTATTATCAAAATCCTGATCTAGGATAACCCCATCAATGTCTAGTAATATATAATCTATTGAATTTAAATAATCTCGCATGAAAAAAATAGATAAAAATTTTATAGATACTAACATAGATAGGCTAATCTCTATTACTAAAGAGGCATCTACTAAGGTTCTATCCATATACAGCAAAAAAGATTTTAAAAAAGAATTTAAAGGTGATGGCTCGCCTTTAACAGAAGCAGATTTGGCATCTAATAAGATTATTCATGATGGGCTTATCCACACTGGTATCCCTATCGTTAGCGAGGAAACCTATAACAAAAATGATCCTATCCATGATATTTTTTGGCTAGTTGACCCACTTGATGGAACAAAAGAATTTGTAAATAAAACAGGAGAATTTACTGTTAATATTGCCTTAATTGAGAATAAAAATAATGTCTTTGGGATTGTTGGCACTCCTATTTCAAACAAAATTCATTTTGGTTCTAGCTTTCATAATTTTGAAGAGAAGATTGATGAATCAAGTAAATTAAGGTTTATTGTGAGCAGAAGCCACCTATCAAACATAGAGAATGAATTTTTTAAGCATTTAAAGGAGCACAATTTTGATTTTGAGTTAATTGAAAAGGGCAGCTCACTTAAATTCTGCTCTTTAGCTGAAAACGAAGCAGATATTTATGTAAGATTTGGGCCTACTTCTGAATGGGATATAGCGGCTGCACATTCTGTATTAAGATCTTATGGTGGAGAAGTCTTAGATTTAAAAACCTCAGAACCTTTATCATATGCAAAAGAAAACGAAATTCTAAATAATCCCTTTGTTGCGTTTAGAAATAACAGTCTAAAGGATAAATATTTTGCATTTATAAGCGAATTTTATAAAAAATTGCTATAATTCTAGTATAGTTATATAAATAACTTATATATCAATATAAAAAAATAATATAATAATATGGGTACACAGCTTCAGCCAATAAATTTAGGCTCTCCTGGTAAGGATATAGAATCCTATCTTGCTTCTGTGCACTCGATTCCGATATTAACAAGAGAGCAAGAGCAAGAGTTGGCAATAAAACTTTATGAAAATGATGATCTGGATGCTGCACGGCAACTAGTTATTCATCATTTAAGATTTGTTGTTCACATTGCACGTTCATATCAAGGATATGGACTACCATTGGCAGATATTATTCAAGAAGGCAATGTTGGTCTTATGAAAGCTGTAAATAAATTTGATCCACATAAAGGAGTAAAGGTTGTTTCTTTTGCAGTACACTGGATTAAGGCTGAAATACATGAATATATTTTAAGAAATTGGCGTCAGGTTAAGATTGCAACAACTAAAGCACAAAGAAAGCTATTTTTTAATTTAAGAAGTAAAAAGAAAGATTTAGAATGGCTTACAAAAGACGAAGCTGAAAAGATTGCAGCCGATTTAAATGTTGAATTAAAAGATGTTTTGCACATGGAGAACAGACTCTCATCTACTGATGCATCTTTTGATTCTCCAATATCATCAGATAGCGACGAAGAAGTTATGTCTCCATCTCAGTTTTTAGAGGATAAAAGATTTAGCCCTGAAGATCTAGTTGCTAACTCAGAAGCAGAAGATATGAATCATGCAGCATTGTTTGAGGCCTTAGAATCTCTCGATGAGAGAAGTAAAGATATTTTATTAAGAAGATATCTTGCTGAAGATAAAGCAACACTTCATGATTTAGCTGATGAATATAAAGTATCAGCAGAAAGAATTCGTCAAATTGAATCAGGGGCCTTGAAAAAGTTAAAAGGCCTTATGGTCAGCGCAGCATAAATAAGAAAATTGAATATATTTCTAAATGGTGTTCAAACCAAAATAGAAGATAATTCTCTTTATACTTTACTAGAATCATTGCATATCCTTGAAAAAAGATTTGCAGTTGAGATTAATTCAAATATTATTCCAAGTTCTAATTACAAAGAAACTCAGCTAACTGAAAATGACAGGGTTGAGATAGTTATTGCTGTGGGTGGCGGATGATCGATTCAGACATTTTAAAAATTGGTTCTTATTCTTTTTCTTCAAGATTATTAGTTGGAACAGGAAAATATAAAGATTTAAAAGAAACTGGAGAAGCAATCAAGGAGTCTGGAGCAGAAGTTGTTACGGTTGCCTTAAGGAGAACTAACATTGGACAAAATCCCGAAGAAGAAAATCTTTTAGATGTAATAGATCCTAATCACTATACCATTTTACCTAACACAGCCGGCTGTTATGATGCTGATGCTGCAATACGAACTTGCAGGCTAGCAAGAGAGCTACTAAATGGCCATAGACTTGTAAAATTAGAGGTGTTAACCCATAACAATAATTTATTGCCTAATATGCATGAAACAATTAATGCTGCAAAAATCTTAGTAAATGATGGTTTTGAAGTAATGGTTTATTGTACTGATGATATAGAGAGCTGTATTGAGTTAGATGATATTGGTTGTGTTGCTATTATGCCATTAGCTTCGCCTATTGGTACTGGTATAGGCATTAGTAATCCAGAAAAAATTAAGAAGATAATTTCGTCATGCTCAAAACCAGTCATTGTTGATGCGGGTATTGGAGCACCATCAGATGCGGTCATGGCAATGGAGCTTGGATGCGATGGGGTTCTAATGAATACTGCAATTGCGGCAGCAGACAATCCAATATTAATGGCATCAGCCATGAAAGATGCTGTTATATCTGGAAGAAAAGGATTTCTCGCAGGAAGAATGAAAAAACAAAAACTCGCCTCTCCCTCTTCTCCAACAGAAGGCATTATAGATTAATATATGGAAGATAATTTCCTTCCATCATTTGTTAAGCGCAAGGGCAGAATAACTAAATATCAAATAGATAATTTAAAAGATATTGGAAAATATAGATTCAATATTAATGATTCTTTAAATAAAAATTTTAATAAAAAAGTCCTAGAGATAGGTTTTGGTGATGGCGAGCATTTAATTAAAATAGCAGAACAAGATACTGATACTTTGTTTATTGGATCTGAGGTTTATCAGTCTGGCATTGGAAGTGTAATAGGTGCTGTAAAATCAAAATCGTTAAAAAATGTACGAATATTTGATCAAGATATTAGAAATTTACTTATAAATATAACCAAGCCATATTTCGACGATGTTGTAATTATTTGTCCTGATCCATGGCAAAAAGCAAGACATCACAAAAGAAGATTAATTAACAATGATTTCCTAGAGCTTCTAGCCAATACTCTAAAACAAGATGGAGAGTTATTTATTTCAACTGATTGGGATAATTATGCAGAATCTATAAACGAAACCTTAGAGCAAAATGCTAGATTTTCATTAAATAAAAACTCTAAATACAATAACGAATTTCTTACAAAGTTTCAGAAAAGAGCAATTACAGAGAATAGAAAAATATCTAATTTTTTTTTCAAAAAAACTATTTAGAAAAGATTAACTGTATCATTTAATAATCTAAAGCCTTTTTCTGTTGTTCCTACATGAGATTTTTCTAAAAGTCCTAATTCAATACCTTTCTCATAGGATTTAAAAAATTTGCTTTTATCAAGATAGTCGAATCTTTCTTCAAATGACTCAAAAGATGTTTTATTTTTCATTCTTAAAAAATTGATCATAAAATCAAAATTAATATCCTCATAAGCTATAGTCTCTGATTTCTTTTTTTGAGGATTGTTTATGTATGAGCCGAGTTTTTTTAACCTCATCTGTCTTTGAATCCCATCACTATTAGTTATTTTACTGTGAGCACCCGGGCCTACTCCGAGGAAGTCACCATATGACCAATAGTTTATGTTATGCGCACTCTTTTTATTTTCTTTACACCATGATGAAACCTCATATTGCAAATAACCAGAATCTTTTAATAATTGTTTAGCAATATTTTCAAATTGGTTTATTTTCAATTCGTCAGGAAGATTTAATTCCTTTTTGTAAAAAATTGTATTTGGTTCAATAGTCAATTGATATAAAGACAAATGATTAATATCATGATCTAAAAATAAATTGATATCATTTTCAAAGGACTTGCTGCTTTGATCCATAACACCATATATCAAATCAATTGTAGTATTTAAATTTGAAAAATAAGCTAAATTTGCAATTGCTTTTTTTGCCTCAGCGGCACTATGATTCCTGCCTAATTGATTTAACACCGA
This sequence comes from uncultured SAR86 cluster bacterium, assembly GCA_902559885.1. Classification (GTDB taxonomy): domain Bacteria; phylum Pseudomonadota; class Gammaproteobacteria; order Magnimaribacterales; family D2472; genus CACEJU01. The sequence continues at coordinate 170,985 of CACEJU010000001.1, forward strand.
CTCATCAAATGATTGAATGCCTAAAGATATTCTGTTGATGCCAGCAGAAAGCAAGGAAGCGATCTTATCTTTACTTGCTTCTTTTGGATTAAATTCAACCGTTATTTCTGCCGATGAATCAATCATTTCTTTTTTACGCAGAAAATCTAAAATCTTTTTAAAATATTCTTCTGGGACAAGAGAGGGGGTTCCGCCACCAAAGTATACAGACTGAAATTTTCTATTATTAATGTCATCTTTTGATAAAGAAATATCATTTATGACTGCTTCAGTGAGGGCAAATATATCTCCATCTTTTTTTACTGTGGTTACATTAAAATCACAATAAGGACATTTTTTTTCACACCAAGGAAAGTGTATATAAAGACTGATATTAGGTAAGTTGTTGTTCAAGTTTTTCAAGTATTTCTTTAGAGGCAATACCCCTATGACTTATCAAATTTTTTTCTGTTTCATTTAATGAAGCCATTGAACAATTAAAACCATCTGGATAAAAAATTTTATCGTATCCAAAACCTCCATCACCTGATTCATTGATACTTACATTGCCATGCAAAAAACCATATGAGATAAGCGGCAAAGGATCATTTTCTGATCTTAATCCTACCATGACACAAACATAATATGCCGGAGTTGATTCTAAGCCCAATTTAGAGAGGTTAGTAATAATTTTTTGTCTATTCATTTCATCATTTGAATCTCTCCCAGCATACCTTGCTGAAAAGATCCCAGGTTCAAAATTAAGAGTAGGGACGACAATACCCGAATCATCTGCTATTACAAAAAAATTAGAATATTTTGCAGCATGTTTGGCTTTAATTAATGCGTTTTCTAAAAAAGATGTTCCGTTCTCTTCTGCATCGGAAATATTAAAATCTTTTAATGAAGATAGCTTATAGTTAGAAAAAATATTTTTAAATTCTTTGAATTTGCCGTTGTTAGAAGTTGCAAAAAGAATATCCATTTTATTTGCTTAAAAGGTAAACACCTTCAGCAGCAAAAAGATTTGGGAATAATTTTGCAAAAAAACTTTCTTTAGATTTAATGTCTAAATATCTTTTCTTTTCAATAGTAAAACCCATATCAGTGCATAAATTTTCAAAATCTTTAATTGTACAAAGATGCAGATTATTAGTTTCATACCAAGTTTTAGGAAGATTATCAGTAATAGGCATACTGCCCTTTAACAAACCAAGCCTACATTTCCAATAGCCAAAATTTGGAAGAGTGACTATTGTTTTTTTTGACATATTTAGCATATTTTCAAGAGCTAAATTTGGATTTCTTAAACATTGTATTGAGCTTGCCATAACACTTAAATCAAAACCCATACCATTAAATGTTTCAACACCATCATCAATATCTTCTTGAACGACTGAGACTCCATTAGCAATGCATGAAGCTATTTTTTCAGCATTTACTTCAACACCATAACCAATAATATTTTTTGATTTTGATAATTCGGTAATCAATGAGCCATCTCCACAGCCTAGATCAATAACCTTTGAGTTTTCAGGTACCCAATTATCAATAATTTTTAACAATGATCTATTCATTATGATTCAATAAAATTGCTTAAAATTTTTTCGTATTCTGGAGTATGAAATAAAAAACTATCATGACCTTGATTTCCTGGCAAAATAACAAAAGAAGATAATACATTTGCATTCATAGCAGCAGCTTGTATTTCTTTACCTCTTTTCGCTGGAAACAGCCAATCTGTTTCAAATCCAACTATAAGAAGTTTTGCTTTTATTGGCTCCATAGCTTTAGTTAGATTTCCATTTTTTTTGCTCGCCGGATCGTAGCCATCCATAGCCTTTGTCATGAGGATATATGAATTTGCATCAAACGAGTCTGAAAACTTTTCCCCTTTGTACTTGAGATAGTTTTCAATTTCAAAATCTACATAACCATCAATCTTTGTATCTTCATTTTGAACTTTTCTACCAAATCTTAGATTCATGTGCTCTTCTGAAAGGTAGGTTATATGGCCAAGCATTCTTGCTGTTTTTAAACCTCTTTTTGGCTTAGTTCTCATAGCAAGGTAATTGCCATCATGGAAATTTTCATCCTTCCTGATCGCCTCTCTTGCGACTTCATTCATTCCTATATTTTGTGTGCTTGCCTTAGCTGCAGCAGCTATAACACCAGCTTTGTTTACTAAATGTGGGTATGAAAGAGACCACTCTAGAGCTTGCATACCTCCTAAGCTGCCACCAATTACAATCTCCCATTTGTTTATACCCAAGTGCTCCATTAAAAGTTTTTGTGAATTTACCCAATCAGAAACACTTACTACTGGAAAATCTCCACCATAGGGTTCTTTAGATGCTGGATTAATACTAGTAGGCCCTGTAGAGCCAGCACACCCGCCTAGATTATTTGGACAAACAATAAAGTACTTATTTGTATCAATTGCCTTACCAGGACCAATCATTTGATCCCACCATCCTTCAGTTGCATCAGTTTCATGTTTCCCAGCTGCATGATGATTACCAGAAAAAGCATGACAAACAAGAATTGCATTAGATGCATCAGAATTTAATTCCCCATATGTATCAACCATTAATTCAAATCTAGAAAGAATTTTCCCAGATTCTAATGTAAAGGAGTTTTTAAACCCTATTAGCTGCCTATTTATTTTCATAGCAAGCTCATTCTAATTGCATAGAAGAAATAATCTAGTTGCTGAAGAAAAATAAGCACAAATATAGGAGAAATATCCAATCCGCCCATGGATGGGATAAACCTTCTAATTGGCATGAGGACTTTAAATGAAATTTCTTCAATTAATTTATTAATGGGATGCTCGCTTCCCGGGGCAACCCAACTAAGTATGACCCCACCAATAACTATAAAAAGAATTAAATTAAAAAATAGCCTAACAACATCTAGTCCAGCAACCAAAGCTAGAATAATATAACTAAATCTTGAGCTATCATAATATCCATAAAGAAGAAATTTAAAAGCTATAGCAACAAAAATAATACTTACTAACTTATTAGGGAAAAATGACAAGAAGCTTAGAATAGGGGATATTATTTTTGTAAAACCTGCAACAACAGGATTGTAATAATCAACTTTGAACAAATTAAATATAAAGTAAAGCATTAACCCATAAACAATGAGTTCGATTATTAAATTTAAAATCTCCATAATTATTTAATTTTCTGATATTTCCTTTGCACGAATTAAAGCAGCTTTTATACCAGCATCAAAATTCTTTAAAAAATGCAATCTTTTAAGTTCTTTAATTGCTGCCTCAGTAGTACCTTTTTTTGATGATACCTCATCAATTAAATCATCTAACGTTTTGTCATTATTAACAGATTCAGATATGCCTTGGAGCAACCTCTGCATAATTTTTTTTGAAAGTTTTTCGTTATTTACAAGCTTGTTAATCCTTTTTTCATATACTTTTAATATATAGAAGAAGTATGCAGGGCCGCTTCCGAAGAGGGCTGTTATATCATTTAAACTTGCTTCATGCTCTAGCTCTATAACCTCACCAAGTTTTTTAAATAAATTCTTGATATATACATAATTAGTTTTTGAGAAATTATGATTAAAAATCCCCGAAATTCCATTTAATGAGCTGCATGAGGTATTCGGCATGACTCTTACTACTTTTAACTTATCTGAAAGAGCGGCAATATTTTTTGTTTTTATTCCTGCACACAAACTCACTAAATTAGGAGCTTGATTAATATTCAATATTTCAATAACTGCCTTTTTATAATCTTTAGGTTTAACGCCTAAAACATATATATCTATTTTGTGACCATTATTGAGGAGATCTTTCTTAGAAATAGAATTTATTTTGAGCTTCTTGAGTTTATTTCTTGTAGAAATATTTCTTGTATAAGCAAAAATATTTTTTTTCTTATAGCCACATTTCAACAAACCCTCAATTATTGAGCTTGATATACTACCGCTTCCATAAAATAAAATATTTTTCATGTTCTTTTTCCAAAAATGGACTCGCCTATTCTAATCATGTTTGAGCCACACTCAATAGCCAACTTATAATCTTGAGTTGTGCCCATAGACAAGCAGCTTGCATCAGGATGCATCTTCTCAATCTTATCCAGAGTTTTTCTTGCTAAAAGCATAGTTTCTTTTTGCGCCTCATGGCTAACAGATATATCAGGTAAAACCATGATACCTTTAATTTTTAAATTTTTAAAAATAGATATATCTACAATGAAATCATCTAATTCATTTAAAGCTATACCATTTTTTGAAGGTTCATTAGAGATATTAATTTGTATAAGAATATTTATAATTTTATTGAGTTTTTTACACTCAGCATCAAGTATTTTAGCCACCTTAAACCTATCTATTGTATGAACCCATGAGGCATTTTTTGCAATTGTTTTAATTTTATTAGATTGAATAGCCCCAATAAAATGGAAGTCAACATTTGGCAAATCAGAAGCTTTTTCAGATAACTCTTGGGCATAATTCTCTCCAAACTCTCTAAAGCCTAAATCATATGCTTCTCTAATTTGAGCTACACTCTTTCTCTTTGATACTGGAATGATAGCCACTTCTTTTTTTATATTATATTTTGATTTAATAGTATCTATTTCAGCATGTAGAGTTGCTATATTTTTTTTTATTGTTTGTCCCTGCATCTTTGTTTTACCATTGGTGAAAAGCCAAGGCCTATTATATCTTCTCTTGCATTATTAACTGACGACTTATTATCAAATGGACCCAATGAAACTCTATAGAAAATCTTATTTTCATATTTTTTTAACAAAACCTCTTCGATATAGAAATTATTTAGATTGCTGCCATTCTGAATTATATCAACGGCTTCATTTGCGTATTTTTTAACGCCATATGTTTCAACTTGGAGAAAAAATATACATTGTCCTGAGTCAAAACTTTTAAAATCTGATTCTATCAATACTAGATCATTTTGCAGCCTTTCAGGGAAATCAATTATAACTTGGTTGGTGATAGATCTTGGTCTAACCTCTTCAACATTTGTATCAAAATAAAAAAAAGAACCAAAGATACAAATAATTGATATTGAGATTAAAAAAATTACATTAGGAAATTCTATTGATGCAGCTTGAGAGTGCTTGGTCTTATATTTTTTTCTTTTATTTTTTTTACTTGAAGATAGGTTTGCAAAATCCCTCATCTCACATTTTATTTAATGGTGAAATGCCTAGTAAATTTAATGCATTTCCAAAAACAATTTTGAGGGCATTTAGCGCTGACATTATTGAAGAAAGATTATCTTCTGATTCAGAGAGGACATGATTATCATTATAAAAACTGTGAAAAGTATGAGCTAAATCTCTTAAGTAATAAATTATTATATGTGGGTGCATATTATCCGCAGCTCGTTGGACAATTTCAGGGTATCTCATCAGTTCATGGATTATCTTATCGCAATTTTTATATTCACCATTTTTAATCGTATTTTTTGAAGAACCAATGCTCATATTAATAAATTTTTCATTTAAAGATTCTATTCTTGCGTGAGCATATTGTATGTAATAGTAAATATTTTCTTTTTTATCTGACTTAGCGAGATCAAGATCAAAATCAAGATGTTGATCGGCTTGCTTCGAAAGATAATAGAATCTTGACGCATCAACACCAATATTCTCAATAAGATCTGCTAGAGTAAAAAATTCACCGCTTCTAGTAGACATTTTTACTTTTGAGCCACCTTGAAAAAGATTGGCAAATTGGACTAAACAAACTTGTAATTTATTTTTATCAAAATTCATTGAAGCAAGCGATGCTTCTATTCTTTTTATGTATCCATGATGATCTGCGCCCCATATATTTATAATTTTATCAAAACCTCTATCTAGCTTATTCTTATGATATGCAACATCAGATGCAAAATAGGTTGCTCTGCCATCGTCCCTGATCAGCACTCTATCTTTGTCATCTTCAAACGCAGTTGTTTGAAGCCAAATGGCACCATCTTTCTCAAATGTTTTACCTTTTTCTGTTAATAAATTAATTGATTTTGAAATATCTGAGTCTTGATTAAGAGTGCTTCCAAGCGTAGATTCAAAAAACCATTCATCATGCTTTACATTAAATTCTTCAAGGTCATTTTTAATTGACATCAGTACATTGTCGAGAGCATATTTTTTTATCGCAAACCATAAATCCTCATTATCAGTTTTTAAAAAATCAATAATTTTATCAATCTGCTTTTCAGGATCAGCATCAGAAAATTTACTAATGTCAAAGCTAAAAGTAGCATCTTTTGAAGATTGAGATTTAAAATTATTGCTTATATTTTTAATATAGTCTCCTTTATAAGCGCTTGCAGGAAAATCATCATCAGAGATATTTATTTGTCTTAAGATGACGCTTGTTGTGAGGATATCCATTTGTCTTCCAGCATCATTAACGTAATACTCTTTCTCAACTTTGCATCCAGTAGCTGATAACAATCTTGCACATGCATCACCATATGCCGCTCCTCTGCCATGACCAACATGTAGCGGACCAGTAGGGTTTGCAGAAACAAACTCTATTTGGATCTTTTTATCTTTTCCAGAATTTGAATTACCAAATGTTTCTTCTTTTAAGAGCGCATCATCAACAACTGAATAAAATGCTTCTCTTGTTAAATATAAATTTATAAAACCTGGCCCAGCAATTTCAACATTTTCTATGGCTGCATCTTCTATAAGAATTTCTTTTAATTTTTCTGATAGCGCTTTTGGATTTGTCTTTAAAATATTACCAGCAACAAGACATGCATTTGAGGTTATGTGTCCTCTCTCAAGATTTTCGGATATAAGAGTATTTATTTTGCTTTTTATTGATATAAGATCTTCATTAGTTAAATCATCTAATGACTCAATAAACTCAAAAATTATTTTATTAATCTTATAAAGTATCATTAAGCTCTTCCAACATAACTTTCATCTCTAGTATCAACTTTTACAACCTCTCCTTCATTTACAAATAAAGGGACATTAATGGTTATCCCTGTTTCTAATTCAGCAGGCTTAGTGGCACCAGAAACAGTATCACCTTTGACGCCTGGCTCAGATCGAATAATTTTTAGTTCAACAAAAACAGGTGGCTGAACACTAATTACTTTTCCATCCCAAAATAGCAGCTCACATTTTTCTTGTCCTGTAAGCCATTTTTCAGCACCTTCCATATCAGAGACACTTAATTCAATTTGTTCAAAAGACTCTGAGTCCATAAAATGATATGCCTCGCCATCAGCGTATAAGAACTCCATTTCTTTATCTTGAACATCAGCAAGCTCAGCTGATTCTCCAGATTTAAAAGTTTTTTCATTTGTGTTGCCACTTAATAAATTTTTATACTTAACACGCATAACAGCCTGACCTTTACCAGGTTTATGAAATTCGTGATTTATTATTGAGCAAGGCGAGCCATCAATAATTAGCTTTGTACCATTTTTAAATTGATTTGTAGAAATTTTCATATGTCTTTTTAATATGATATTTTATATGAAAACTTATTAATAATTATGAATAAAATTATAAATGTTATTATAGCTCTCTTTTCTTTTTTAATTGCTTTTGGAATTGCATACTCAACCGGACTAAGCTCAGTGGTCATGGCTGTCTGTCTAGCATATTTAATTCAATGGCTTTTATTCATACCAGCATATGTTTTCCAAACTGAGAAGTTTTATGATTTATCTGGTGGGTTAACTTATATTACTGTTGTCATCTTCAGCTTAGCTGTAACTTCAAATTCAGGCATTAATTTAGCAAATTTAATTATTGCAATATTTATTATCATTTGGGCAATAAGATTAAGCTCATTTTTATTTCTAAGAATATCTAAAGATGGCGAGGATAAAAGATTTAGATCTATAAAACCAAATCTGACTCAATTTTTTATGACTTGGACACTGCAAGGTATGTGGGTCTCTTTATGTTCGATGTGCGCGCTTACAGCAATTAATACAGGCAGGTTAGAAGTGATGAATATATTCTTTATTATAGGTGCTTGTATATTTGTAACGGGGCTTTATATTGAAATCAAAGCAGATAATCAAAAAAGCAGATTTAGAAGTATTCCAGAAAATAGAGATAGATTTATTACTGATGGTTTATGGTCTAAATCTCGACATCCAAACTACTTTGGCGAAGTTCTCTTATGGTCGGGCATTGCAGTTATGTCAGTATCCGCTCTTGAAGGCTTACAATATATAACTTTAATTTCTCCAATATTTACTTATCTGTTATTAGTTCATGTAAGTGGTGTAAGGATGCTTGAAGCTAGAGCAGATATCAAATGGGGACAAGACCCTGAATATAAGAATTATGTCGAAAAAACACCTATGTTATTTCCAAAATTATAAGCAATATTTATATGTGTTTTTTCTAATTTATTATTTTGTATATAGCAATTTGGCTGTTAGAATAGTGAAACTTTTAAGGGAGTCAGTTATGAAAAACTATAAGGTTATTGCCTTGGCTACAGTTTTGTCTTTTTCATTTTTAGTGCAAGCAAATGAATCAGAAGCGGTAGTTGTTGAGGCATCAATGGAGAATGTGCTTGAGGTTGGAAGGGAAAATCAACAACTTTCAGCTGCATCTCAAAGTAGAATAGATAGCACAGAAAGACAAACAGACAAAATAGTCAATGAATATAAAGTTGTCGCCAAGCAAGTAGAGGGACTTAAGCTTTATAACGAACAAAAAAGAATTCAAATCAAAGCACAGCTGGAGCTTATGGATAAGCTTGATGACCAACTTGATCAAGTTGTCGTTATGCAAAGACAAATTCCGCCTTTGGCTCAAAGAATGCTAGAAAGTCTTGAGAACTTCATCAACTTAGATACTCCTTTTAGAATTGAAGAAAGACAAAATAGAATTGATCTTGTAAGAGCTTCACTAGCAAAACCAAAAGTTACAGCTTCTGAGCAAGTAAGACAAGTGTTAGAAGCATACAACATCGAAGCTGAATATGGTAGAAAAATTGATTCATATGAAGCAACTGTAGAAGGCAAGGTTGTAAATATATTAGTAGTCGGAAGAATTGGAATGTTCTATCAAACCAAGGACGAAACAGAAACTGGTGTTTGGAACAACGATTCACAATCATGGGAAATTATTGATGGTTACAGAAGGCCTGTTAGAGATGGTATTAGAATGGCTAAGAAATTAGCTCCAACAGATATGTTAACAATTCCTGTTCTTAAAGGAGGTGCATAATGCATTATTTCAAGAATAACTTATTAATACTTCCTTTATTGGTAAGCTTGATAGTTTCAGCTTTTGTATCTGCACAAGAAGGGGCAGAAGAAACAGCTCAAGCTTCAACTATTACAGAGTTACTCCAACTTGTTAAAGAAGGAAAGACAAAAGAGCAATCAATAAACAACCAAAGGGAACAAGATTTTCTAGCTAACAAAAATAAGCAAGCATCGATATTAGCTGCTGAAAAGAGAGAATTAGCAAGACAAGAAAAAATCGCAGATACCCTTGAAGCTGAATATAAGAAGAACGAAGAAATCTTGAGAGTAAAAGAAGAAGCTTACCAAAAAGAATTAGGTTCTCTTGTTGAGCTCTTTGGGCATTTACAAAGTTCTGCATCAGAGGCAGCTGTTCAACTTTCAGACTCACTAACTAGTGCGCAGTATGGAAGAGACAGAGTAAGCTTTTTAAATGATCTAACAGCAAAAATGTCAGAAACAACTGAATTACCAACAATTAGAGAGATTGAAGGTTTATGGTTTGAATTACAAAGAGAAATGGCTGCAAGTAAAGAGGTTGTATCTTTTTCAACTAATGTTGTAGATGTAAATGGTGAAACATCAGAATGTGATGTTACCAGAGTAGGATTATTTAATGCGGTATGTGATGGAAAGTATTTAGAATATGCAGCTTCAGAAGGTAAATATGCTTTTCTTCCTAGACAACCAGCTGGCAGATATACAAAAACAGCTAAAAATGTTGGCGAAGCATCAACAGGCGAGATGGTTAAATTTGGAGTTGATCCAACTGGGCCTACTGGTGGTAGTTTATTAGCAAATCTTATTCAAACTCCATCTTTAGCTGAAAGAGCGGCTCAGGGTAGAGAGGTTGGTTATGCAATTATAGCTGTTGGTCTAATAGGTATTCTATTCGCTATATATAAACTGGTTGAGCTTTCAAATATTTCTAGAGCAGTTAAAAAACAAGCTCAAAATGCTGGTGATGCTGAGTCATCAAATGCATTAGGAAGAGTCTTAATGGCTGGTAAGGCTAACTTCGACAAAGATATTGATACTTTAGAGCTTAAGTTGGCTGAAGCTATTATGGCTGAAAGACCTCAAATCGAACGAGGTATAAGTGGTATAAGAATTATTTCTGTAGTTGCTCCTTTAGCAGGACTGCTTGGAACAGTAACAGGTATGATTGTAACTTTCCAAATGATTACCTTATATGGAACTGGTGATCCTAAACTAATGGCAGGTGGTATATCTCAAGCGCTTGTAACAACTGTATTAGGTTTATTGGTAGCTATTCCAACTACACTTCTTCATTCTTTCGCAGCTTCGTCTGCAAAATCAATAATTGGTGTATTAGAAGAGCAAAGTACTGGTATTTTAGCTGAGCACGCAGAAACTAAGTAAATTATATGTTGTATGCATTAAGTGAAGCTTTACTCTCCATAAGAGACTTCATGGAGCAGGGAGGAACTGTCCTCTGGCTAATCGCTATATTAGTATTCTTTATGTGGGGTATGATTTTCGAGAGAATTTGGTATTTATCTCATGGTCACAACTCATATATTGATAAATTGGCAAATCAATGGAACTCAAGAAAAGATAAAACCTCATGGTATGCCTTACAAGTAAGAGAAAAATTAATTTCTCAAGCAAAATTTGAAATCAATAAAAATCTTAGCATGATTCAAACATGCATTATGTTAGCGCCATTATTTGGTCTTCTGGGAACAGTAACAGGAATGATTGAGGTATTTCAGGTTATGGCCTTTAGTGGCGGCGGTGATGCTAGAGCTATGGCAGGTGGTGTTTCTAAAGCAACATTACCTACAATGGCTGGTATGGTTGTAGCTTTGTCAGGAGTTTTTGCAAGTATTTACTTAAATAGTGCAAGCACAAGACATGAGTCTAATTTAGATGAAATAATTAAGAGGGAATTTTAGGAGAATTTAATGAGAAGGAATGCGATAACAAGCGCTGTTAAAGACGAAGAAAGCGAAATAAATTTAACACCTATGTTAGATGTGGTTTTTATCATGTTGATATTCTTTATTGTTACTGCAAATTTCATTAAAGAACCAGGCCTCGATGTTAATAGGCCTGACTCAGATACTGCGGAAACTCAAGAAAATGCAGCTATTCTTATTGCTGTTGGTCCTACTGGTGAAGTATGGATGGACGGTAGAAGAATTGATGTTAGACAGGTTAAAGCTAATGTTGTGAAAATGCTTGCTGATAACCCACAGGGTTCTGTTGTAATTCAGGCTGATGAAAAAGCAGTAGCTGATACTATTATTAAAGTTATGGATGGTGCAAGAGAGGCTGGAGTAACAGCAATTTCATTGGCATCAGAGCCAAAATAATTAACAAATGAACGCAGTAGTAAACTCTATATCATTATCTTTTAAAAAGGTAATTGAGCCTATTCACAGAGTTTATGCCGCTGCCTTTGATGCAAATAAATATGTTGCTGGGTTCGGTTTTGCTGCAATGATAACTTTTGGTCTTTTCTTTGTAATGGTTATATTAATCTCACTCGGAGATGCAAAGATGAAGGAAGATAATTCAGTTAAATTAGCTGATATTGTAATGCCCGAAAGAGAGATTCAAACATTTATGGATGAGGTCGATAAGCCTGATAAACCTGATGAGCAACCTGAGGATATTGCACAGCCTGAGTTAGATCTTCAGCCTTTGCAGGGTTTAGATGTAAGTATTGCCAAACCAAAAGCGCAAGTAAAAGCAGGCGGCTCATTTTTTAGAGACGGTGAGTACATACCTTTATTTAAAGTTCAGCCAATTTATCCAAGGAGAGCTCAAGAGAGGGGAACTCAAGGTTTTGCAATTGTTAAATTTACAATTACTGAGTCTGGCTCAGTAGAAAACGCAGAACCACTAGAAGGATATTGTGGAGACCCTGAAGGGCCTCAAGAAGAAATGAGGCCTTGTTCTATTTTTAATAGCGCCTCTGCTAGAGCTGCATTAAAATTAAAATATAAACCAAAAATTGTTGATGGTAGAGCTGTTCCTGTAAATGATGTATTACATAGATTTACATTTATAATGGCGGGTGAAGAGTAATGAGCAAACTTTACAAAAATATCAGCAAAATCTTATTTAGCACAGCATTAATAATTTCTTTTGCTTTCTTTTCATTAGATTCTTTTGCACAAAACAATGATCAGTCTGGTAAAAAAATTACCTATAAAAAAGCAAGAGCACTTCAGTCTTCAACTGCAAAAAAAATGGCGGAAGTTTATAAGGCTTATGAAAGACTTGATGATGATGGTAAGGAAGATCCTGATCTAGAAACTGTTAAAAGAGTGCTTACCGAATTAAGAGCTAATTTAGCTGAAATGAAAAGTTATGACCGTTCAGTGGTCTGGTATCAATGGGGTTATATATATATTAATGAAGAAGACATTGCTAATGCAATAATTGCTTATGAAAATGTTATTAATGAGCCTGAGGTAACAAAAGGATTAAGAGAGTCCGGATTGCTAACTTTAGCTCAGATTCATCTTTCTCAGGAAAATTATGATAAAGCAATAACTCTCACCAAGCAGTGGATGTCAGAGGTGGATAAGGTTACAGCTCAATCTTGGTACTTTCTTGGTATTGCCTATTTTTCTAAAGAAAATTACAACAAAGCTTTAGAGTCAATGGAAACAGCCATTAGCATGGCAGAAGAGGAAGGGTATAAGCCAAAAGAAAACTGGTATACGATTCTTGCAGCATCAATTAATGAATTAAAAGAAGAGATTGGCGAAAGAGAAGCTTTATTAAGACAAGCAGATATCTATGAAATTTTAGTCAATCTATATCCAAAAAAAATCTATTATCTACAATTAGGCGGTACTTATAATCAATTAGGTAGAGAAAAAGATTATATGATTACCCTTAAGGCTGCATATGCTAAGGATCTTTTAAATAAAGAATCAGAGTATTTAGCTTTAGCTCAGTTGTTACTATTAAGCGAAAATCCGTACTGGGCTGCTACAGTCTTGGAAGCTGGACAAAAAAAACTTGTTGAGCAAAAAGATGAAGAGACAGAAGAAGTAACTATGGTTCGTGTTGTAAAAGATACTGAAAAAAATCTAAAACTACTTGCAGATTCATGGAGAATGGCTCAAGAAATAGATAGAGCAATTCCAATACTAGAGCGCGTATCTAAAATGTCAAAAGATGGCAAATCATATGTTTTATTAGGAAACTTATATCTTTCTGAGGATAAAATTACTCAAGCAATCGACGCAATAGAAAAGGGTATTAAAAAAGGTGGTCTTAAAAATACTTCTCAAGTATATATGGCGCTAGGCCAAGCTCATTTTGAAAATCAAAGCTTCGAAACTGCTAAAAAACAATTCAGAATTGCTGCAAGATCAAAAGATGAAAAGATTAAAAAGGCTGCTAATAACTGGCTCAAATATACTGAGAATGAAGAAGTGAGAGTTAAGAATTTAGCCTTGAGAAGAGATTTTATTCAGAACTCGTAGACTTCTCATAAACCTTAATTGAAAAATCATGCTCGTTTTCACTATCTTTTTGAAAAAAGCTTTCTTCAACTAAATTCCATTTTTTATAATCAATATCTGAATAAAAAACATCCCCATCCTCAATAGATGTATCAACGAAAGTTATTACTAATTTATTAACAATATCTGCTGTATCATTGAAGAGGTAACTTCCACCAGTAATAATTATTTCATCTTCATGCTTTAGAGCCTCAAGAGCTGCTTCTAAAGAAGAAAAAACTTCTGCCCCATCAATACTCCTAATTGTTGAAGAAATTATTATATTTCTTCTATTCGGTAACGGTCTGCCAATTGATTCATAAGTCTTTCTTCCCATCACAATGGTTTTACCAGTTGTATAATTTTTAAAATGTTGAAGGTCTCTTTTAAGCTTCCAAGGCAAATCATTATCTTTACCAATTACATTATTATTTGAAACCGCTACTAAATGAGATATAACCATTTTTAAATTGCCATTTTTGCTTTAATGGGTGGGTGATGCTCATAACCCTCTAATTTAAAATCATCAATTGAATATTTATTTATATCATCTAAATTTTCTATGTCTGGTAAATTTAATTGTGGTGGTTTTTTTGGAGTTCTTGAAAGCTGCTCCTTCACCTGGTCAACAGAATTAAGATAGATATGTGCATCACCAAATGAATGAACAAATTTCTTAGGTTTAAGATTCAATATCTTTCCAAAAATACTAAGTAATAAGGCATAGCTGGCAATGTTAAATGGTACGCCTAAAAACATATCGGCACTTCTTTGATACATATGACAGCTTATTGTCCCAGCACTAATATAATATTGAGACATTACATGGCAAGGAGGTAAAGCCATCTTATCTAGTTCCGATACATTCCATGCCGATAGAATATGCCTTCTTCCATCCGGGTTATTTTTTAGATTCTCGAGCAAGTCTTTTACTTGGTCTACTCCATTCCAATCTCTCCATTGGACTCCGTATATTGGACCAAGTTTTTTTCTCAAGTCTGTGTTTTCATATCCTAAATCTCTACCTTGATTATCAGCATTATCAGTCCAGATAGTTGAATATTTTTCTAGATCAGTTAATTCACTCCTATCTTTATTAAATCTAATTTCTGCCAACCTTCTCTCATCATCACTGCCTTCAAGAAACCATAATAGTTCAGATACCACTCCTTTCCATGCAAGTGATTTAGTTGTTACCGCTGGAAAGCCTTCCTCTAAATTAAATGATAATTGATGTCCAAATGAAGATAGTGTACCTGTTCCAGTTCTATCTTCTTTTTTTTCACCATTTTCAAGAATATGTTCAAGAAGTTCTAGATAAGCTTTCATTTTTTTTCCAAAAATATAGTACTAATATTATCCCAATAAAAATCATTGGAACACAGAGCAATTGACCCATCGTCATGCCAGAATTTAAATAACCAATATGCGCATCAGGCTGTCTAAAGTATTCAATTATAAACCTTATTGAGCCATAAAATATTAAAAAAGAAGAAGCTACGACACCTTTAGCCTTTGTATACTTGCTTAATATATAAAGTAATAAAAATAATACTATTCCCTCTCCAAAACTTTCATATAATTGAGAAGGGTGTCTTGGTAAAGAAAAAGGATCAGTTGGAAATACAAATCCCCACTCTCCATTTGTTGGCCTTCCATATAATTCACCATTTAAAAAATTTCCAACTCTTACAAGGCCTAACCCAATTGGCATTCCTAAAGCAACACTATCCATAAGCCTTGGAAAGTAAATATTTTGTTTTTTACAGAAATATATCAAGGCCAAAATTACCCCTAACAAACCTCCATGAAAACTTAATCCACCTTCCCATATCCTTATAAGACTTAAGGGGTCACTTATTAGATCAGATGGAGCATAAAACAACATATAACCAATTCTTCCACCACACATGGCGCCCATAAAAAGACCATAAAAAAAGACCATATCATTAATTTTTTCAGCATCTAATCCTAATTCTTTTGAGATTTTATGATGTTTTAAGAATTGAAAAATAAAAACAGCCGACAGTATCCATGTCAGTGCATAATATTGAATTTTTAATGGCCCTATTTGTATAAGGCTAGGATTATTAAAAAATTCTGATAACTCAATCATAGGAATAACATATAAAATGAGATTATAACCATAAGTAGAACAAAAATTATTTTTAATAAATGATCTGAAATTTTATGAGCTGTATTAGCACCAATTCTTGCAAAAAAAATACTACTTATTGATATAAAGAATAAAGAGGGCAGATGAATATAACCAATAGAAGATTGGGGAAGGCTTTGTTCATCTATACCAGAAATTAAAAATCCTAATGCACCAAAGACTGCAATAGAAATGCCGCATGCTGCCGATGTACCAATAGCCATTTTTAATTTAAGGCCTGACATTCTGAAATAAGGCACTGAAAAACTTCCACCACCAATTCCTAAAATACTTGATGCAGCCCCTATAAAGCCACCAACCGAAACTGATACAAAATTCCTTGGTTTTGCAGATAGTAAATATTTATCAACATTAAAATACATTTGAATAGCTATTATTAAAGCAAAAGCTCCAATAATTTTTCTAAGATCATTACCATTAATATGATCAGCTATAACAGCGCCTATAAAAGCGCCAATCACTATTCCAGCAGTAATAGGTATTAAGATTTTAGTATCAACACTATCTTTAATGTAATGTGCATAAGCTGAAGATGTGCCTGTAAATATGATTGAGGCTAGCGATGTGCCAATAGCTATATGAACAAGAACATCTTCATTGAACCCAAGATATGTATAAATAAATACTAGACATGGAACAATAATCAAACCTCCTCCAACCCCAAGCAAGCCAGCAAGCATACCGGCGAAACCTCCAATAATTATATAAAGAAGGATTTCAATTCCCATTATTAAATGTCTCCTCATAGATAGGTTCAAAAAACTTCAGAACATTATGGTATACAGTTTTTTTAAAAGATATTATCAGTTCTAGTGGTTCCCAATAAGATGCCCACCTGTAATCATCAAACTCTTCTGCGGGATCATTTTTAAATGAAATATCTACGTTATCAATTAGCTTAAATAGAAACCACTTTTGTTTTTGACCTTTAAATCTTTTGCTTAAAAAATGAGTTCTTCTTCTATCTAAGGGGATATCATATTTTTCCCAATTTATATTTTCCGATAATAACTTTACTGAAGATCTATCTATACCAACTTCTTCGTGCAGTTCTCTATATGCTGTTTCAAGAGGCCTTTCACCAAAATCAATACCACCTTGAGGGAATTGCCATGCATCTTGACCTTTTCTTTTACAGATCAATAATTTTCCAGCATTATTTACTATAATTAGACCAACATTTAATCTATAACCAGGTTCTTTGAGCATATATGAAACAATTAACTATTTTTGATTTAGATAATACCATTCTTAAAGGTGATTCTGATTATTCCTGGATCAAATATATGATTGATTCAGGTTTTGTTGATAAGGATAAATATACGGCTAAAAATAATTATTTCTATGAGCAATATGAAAAAGGTCTTTTAGACTTTGACGAATATACAATATTTGCTCTATCAACTATTAAAGGTAAATCTGTAAATGACATCAATAATTTGATGAAGAACTTTATGGAAAAAATAATTGAGCCAATGATCAATATTTATATTTTAAAAATCTTACATGATCATAATCATAATAATGATGAAATGTTACTTGCTTCTGCTACAAATTCTGCTGTAGTAAATCCAATTGCAAAGCGACTAGGTTTTAACAATGTTATAGCCACAGAAGTTGAGATAATTGATGATATATATTCTGGAAATTATATTAATGGCTCAGCTCTAGGAGAGGGTAAAAAAGATAAAGTTATGCAATGGATGGAATTAAATGGATTTCATGATTTTAAGAACACAACTTTCTATAGCGATTCTATTAACGATTTACCCTTGCTTATGGAAGTTGAAAAGCCAGTTGCAGTGAATCCTGATAATCAATTAAGAGAAATTGCTCTAAAAAATAATTGGCAAATAGAAGATTTACTCTAGCTTATCAGCGACTAATTCTGCAGTAGCCGCACTCAAAGTCCATCCTAGGTGCCCATGACCAGTATGATAAAAAACCCCTTTTAGTTTACTTTCATGAGTTAGTGGCATCATGTTTGGAGTCATAGGTCTTAATCCAGCCCATGGGGTATATGATTCAGTTCTAACATCAGGGAAGAACTCTTTAACCCATTTCAACAAAGGTCTTATTCTATCCTGTCTGATATCTGTATTAATACCGGCAAGTTCTGCCGTTCCAGCAACCCTGAACCTATCACCGAGCCTACTAGCAACTATTTTTACCGGCTGATCAATCAAAGATACATAAGGTGCAGCATTTTTCGAGATTTCATCATCAAGATTTATTGTAATGCTATAACCTTTTACAGGATAAACATTCATCTTATCACCAAGCTTATCTGCAAAAGCTTGAGTTCCTACACCTGCACAAATAACTACATTCTCAAACTCCTCATTTATTACAGTATTTGCTTTTGAAGAGGTGAGTACAAGTTTGTCTTGTTGTTTAGAAATATGCCTGACCTCAGTATCTAAAGATAGCTTAACGTTATATTTATCTACTAAAACCTTTTCTAAATTTACACAAAATTTATGGATATCCCCACTAGCATCAGATTTTGTATAAATACCCCCAACAATTTTTTTTGCATTTTTATTATTTTTGAAAGCAGGCTCTAAATCCTCAACCTCAGATGGATTTAAAATTTGCCATTCCATGCCTTCTTGTTCAAGCCATTGCGCCTTAATTGCATCATCTTTAAATTCTTTTTCAGAATCATAAAACCTCAATATACCTTTTTTAAGCAATTCAAATTCAATATTTTCATCATCAGCAATCTTAAAATATATCTCTCTTGCTCTTTTAGCCAAATCAATAGTGTGGAGTGTATTATTCTTATGCTCACCCTTGAGTGTTGCAGCCAAAAAGCCAAACATCCATTTATATTTTTGAAGATTTGGAGATGGATTAAAAAGCAAAGGAGCATCTTTTTTAAACATCCATTTGATGCCACTAACAATGTTTTTAGATGTATTCCAAGTCTCGCCATTACTAGCACTTAATTGACCACCATTTGCATAACTTGTAGCCATTGCTGGGTACCTTCTCTGATCAATTACGGTAACTTGATGACCTCTTTTTGCAAGAGAGTAAGCTGTTGTAATGCCAGCTATTCCAGCACCAATGATTGCAATTTTTTTCATACTATTTAATTAATTATTACTTGAATCAATTCCCTTATTTATTAAATATACAGAAATAAGACAGGTTGTTATAAGTATTAAACTGGGAGATGAAGCTAGTATCCATTGACCCTCACTCGTGTAATTATAAATCTTTGAAGATAAAGTATCAAAACCTACTGGTCTAAGTAATAATGTCGCTGGCTGCTCTTTCATAACCTCTATAAATACCACCAAAAAGCTTAATTTTATTGCAGCAGCCATACTTGGAATATAGAATTTTTTTAACCCTTTTAAGGGAGAAAAACTAAATCCGCTTAAAGCAATTTGTGAGTTTTTAGGTATGTTTTTTGTCGCAGCTTCGATATATCTAAAAGCAGGAGTCATAAACCTTATTGATAATCCTAGGAAAAGGCCAATCAAGCCCAATGTAGTAATTGGAATATTAAATATAATATTAAATGACACCATAAGCCCAACTGAAATAACAGAGCCAGGAATTGCATAACCTATAACTGAGTAATCTATGAGCCATTTATTAGTTTTTAATGAAATTTTTGTTAGCACCAAAATAATCGCAAGTATTGATATGAAAAGTGCGACTATGAAAGAAATAAAAATAGAGTTGAATGCCACATCAAAATTATCGATAACAATCGACGAATTATTCTCAAATGCCCAAATTAGTATTTGAATAAATGGAAAAAGAAAGGAAATAAAAAAGACTAGTGAGCAGAAAAAAGATGCCAGCCATCTTTTGGATTGCGTAAGAGCAATTTTCTCAAACTCTTGAGCATCCGCATTGGCACTTACATCTTGATCTCCTCCAAATCTATTACTGAGTTGCATAATAAAAAGAGCAAGGATTAGAAGAAATATTGATAATTTTGCTGCGGTCACATAGTCCTGATAACCAAACCATGCATCATAAATACCAACAGTAAAAGTATCTATTCTCAAAGTGGATACTCCACCAAAATCAGCAATTGTTTCAAGAACTATTAATATAATTCCAGCAATAATAGATGTCTTGATGGATGGAATTATTACCTTTATAACCGCATCTGAATTTTTAAGACCCATGGATTTTGCTGCTTTAAAAATATATATTCCTGATACTTTGATTTGAGCCTTGGTTAATAAAAATATATACGGGAATAAAGCCAAAGCTAATACAAATGCTCCTCCAAAAACATTCTTTATACTAGGTATGCCAATGCCTAATGATAAAAGTAATTGTGCTATTGGAGATGAATATTCAAATACACCGACATAAATAAATGCATAAATATAAGCAGGAAATGCTAGAGATAAACTGAGGGCCCAGGTAAAAAATTTGTGACCTGGAAATTCAAAAATTGAAGTTAGAATTGCTAGTGGTACAGCGATTAAAGTTGCAATAAATGAAGTTAAAAAACAAAGTATAAGGGTATTGGAAATTAATCTTAATAGGTACCCTTGCGTAATAAAACTTGTATCAGAGTTACTAAATATTGAGGTATAAACAAATAAAGAAAAAATAGTTGAGATAAATATTACCCATGGTGCAGAAAAAAATCTCCAAAAACTCAGATGATGCATTATCTTTTTATGCCAATATTTTTTGGTTCATCAATTATTTTTTTTGATTTAGCACCAAGTCTTTCTAATTCCTTTATTTGATCAAACAGATTTCCTTTGCCTTCGCTTAATTTATTTTCAGCCCCTTCAAATGATCTTTCAGCAAGTCGAATATACTTTCCAATATTAGAAATATCTTCACTTAATCCGCTAAATTTATCTATTAAATGACCAGCTCTTTTTGCTATTGCTTCCGCATTTTCATTTTGCGCATCAAGACGCCATAAATTTTCTGCCATTCTTAATATAGCAATAAGATTAATAGGGGTTACAAACCCAATTTGATGTTGCATAGCCAACCTTTGTAACTCCCAATTATTTGAGATGGCAAGTGATAATGCTGATTCGATTGGCACAAATATAAGAATATAGTCAGGGGGATTTAAGTTTGGTATGTTTTCATATCTTTTATCTGATAAAGATTTAAGATGCTCTTTCAGTGAATGAATATGCTGTTTTAAATAATCTTTTTTATCATCTTCATTATCAGAATTTATATATTCTGAATATGCAGTAAGAGAAACTTTAGAATCAATAATAATGTTTCTATTAGCTGGCAGGTAGATTACAGCATCTGGTATAAGAGTTTTGCCAGAAGAAGATTTAAATCCTTTTTGTAAAACGTAATCTTTATTTTTTCTTAATCCTGACTCTTCAAGTGTCTTTTCAAGAATTTGCTCCCCCCATATTCCTTGAGATTTAACATTACCTTTTAAGGCTGATGACAAATTATCAGCATCGATAGAAATTTTATTAGTTTGCTCTATTACTTTACTAACTTGGAGTGAAAAATTTTCTTTAGCAGCAGACTGTTCTTTTTTTAACTCAACTATTTGATTATTAAGTTCTTTTATTTGCTCTTTAAATGGCTCGAGAGTCTCTTGCATTTTTTCAATATTATTTTTACTAATGATGGAATTTTTTTCCTGCAAAACATCAACAGCAATTGATTCAAATGTTGCCTTTAAAGCCTTAGAATTAGAGTTTTTATAAAATAATAGAAGCAAAATTATGCTAAAAACAAATATTATTGTAATTATTGCTATCAGAATTAAATTAACATTCTCCATTTCTATATTATTCCATTAAAATAGGGATCTTACTATGAACGATTTATTGTTAAAAAAATATGAGGATTTTAGGTCTAGAAATATCAATATTGATATTACTAGGGGCAAACCTGAAGCATCTCAATTAGATCTATCAAATGATCTTCTTAATATTGAAATAGATCATATTGCAGAAAATAATGTTGATATTAGGAATTATGGAGAACCTCTTGGTTTAATTGAGGCAAGAAGATTTGGTTCAGAGCTATTAGATGCACCGGTTGAAAATATAATTACAGGAGAACAATCTAGCTTATTACTATCTTATCAAACTATTTTAGCTCATTATCTTTTTGGGAAATCCACACCATGGAAAGATATAAAAAATCCAAAATTCATATGTCCTGTTCCAGGTTTTGATAGGCATTTTCAAATATTTGAAGATTTTAAAATTGAGATGATACCCCTGCCATTGGTAGAAGAGGGTTTAGACCTTAAAGCGTTAGGAGATATTTTAGAAACTCATGAAAATGTCATGGGCATAATATGTGTACCCAGACACTCAAATCCATCTGGTGAGGTTTACTCAGATGCAAATATTAAGCAGATGTTTGATATAACAAAAAAATATTCAGAAGAATTTTTGATTCTTTTTGATAACGCATATCTCTTCCATGATTTTCTTCCAACAAAAGCGCAAACGCCGGTATGGAAGCTTGCTGAAGAATCAGGGTCCACTCATCAGGTTGTTGTAGCAACCTCTTTTTCTAAAGTTACTTTTGGAGGTGGAGGTCTCACATTTATGGCAGCCGATGCAGAGAATTTAGAACTTATCAAACGAATAAGAACTTCTATGGTGATTTGCCCAGATAAGGTCAATCAGATACGACATCTTAAATTCATAGCTTCAAAAGATGCTGTGTTGGCTCATATGCAAAAGCATGCAGCCTTAGTAAGACCAAAATTTGAGCTAGTGTATGAAAAGCTAGATTCCATAGGTGATATTTTTGGTTCTTATACAAAACCAACAGGCGGCTACTTTATTACATATAAGACAAAGAAACCAATTGCCAACAAAGTCAATCAACTATGCAAGGAAATGGGAGTATTGCTTACTCCAGCATCTGCAATTTTTCCATATGGCCATAACCCAGATGACAATTTAATGAGGATAGCCCCAACCTTTATAACTATTAATGAATTAAAAATTGCTATGGATGTATTTTTGATAGCTGTGCAGATGGCACATAATGATTAGTTTTTAGTTTTTGTAAAAGTTATATATCTTTTCCCATCAAATTTAGAAAAAAATTTTTTAATTTCTGGATGAACGCATTCCTCATAACTCTCGTCAATTAAAAGGTTTTGTTCTGATACGTAGGCAACGTAACATATTTTTTTTTCTAGATCCTCAGCAAGCAGATGATAAAAGGGTTGTTCTTTTATAGGTCTAATATTTTCAGGTATTGAAAGATACCATTCTTCGGAGTTATTAAATTCTGGATCTATGTCTATAATAGCACCCCTGAATGCAAGAAAACGATGCTTAACAATTTCTCCTATTGAAAATTTTGCTTCTATTAAATCTTGCATTATATTTATAAATTAAACTATTTTTTAGGAAAAGTCATGGAAGATAATATTGATATGTTAGTTGTTACATCAGATACCATAGAGGGCAAGGATATAGAGGTTTTAGGTTTAGTTCAGGGAAGTACAGTACGTTCTAGAAACATAGGTAGTGATTTTTTGGCTAATCTAAAAAATATTGTTGGTGGAGAGTTAGTTGGCTATTCAAAATTACTGCATAGAGCAAGAGAGCAGGCTTACAGCAGAATGATTGAAGATGCTTTTTCTAAGGGAGCAGATGCAATTGTGTGTTTTAGATTCCAGTCATCAACAGTAGCACAAGGCGCTTCTGAAATACTTGCGTATGGAACAGCTGTAAAAATTAAGGAAGAAAATAATGAATAGAACTGAGAAAAATGCTTTCAGAGAGGCATTAATTATAGTATTGATGGGAGCAGTTATAAATTTTCCATTACAGACTTTTTTATTATGGCTAACTATTGATAACTGGCATTGGTCTAATCCACTCATGATTTCTCTTTTTGTACAGGCAATATTGACTTTGGTGGCTTTAGTTAGAGTCTTCTCAATAAGAATGAGATTTCAGCGAGGGAAATTTTAAACTTTTTTGATCTTATCATTTTCAATAATATAAATACCTGGTTGATAGGATTCATCAAAACAGTCATATATTTTATTTGCAACCACAGATCCGTGAATATTCTTATATTTTTTAAAAGGACCTATTAATAAATTTTTAAAGATCTTATCAAATAGTTCTATTATTGTTATCCCAATCTCTTTTCGTGGAACCTCTCTATCTCCCAATAAATGTGCAGGCCTGGCAATGATTAGCTTGTTAAATTTTAATTTCTTTAATGAATCTTCCATCAATCCCTTGGTTTTTAAATAAAAATTAGGAGAATGCTTGCTTGCACCTAATGAAGATATA
This sequence comes from uncultured SAR86 cluster bacterium, assembly GCA_902559885.1. Taxonomy (GTDB): domain Bacteria; phylum Pseudomonadota; class Gammaproteobacteria; order Magnimaribacterales; family D2472; genus CACEJU01. The sequence continues at coordinate 195,132 of CACEJU010000001.1, forward strand.
ACAGCCAAATTTTTAGTACCATTTTTTTTCAGAATTTCAGCAATTTTTTGCACATATTCAAAATCAACTTTATAAAACTTTTCCTTTGTTTTTTTACCCATTCTAATTAACTGGTATGAAGTAAGAGGATATCCCAAACAGATAACACAACTTTCAGACTCAGGCAGGGATTCAAATGAATCAAAATCAATAATACGTTGTTTATTGATATCTAGTTTAGGAAGATGTCTTCTTCCAATAGAAATAAACTCTTTTTCATTATTTTCACATGCTTCTTTAAAATGACTACCAATTAACCCAGAGGCCCCAAAGATTAAAAAATTTGAATTCATAATTTATTTAATAATTCCTCAGCAACAGCACTTATAGCTTGATTGCCATTAATCTTAATATCAGACCACTTGTTATAAAGCGGGAGTCTTTCAATAAATATATTGTCAATTGACTCTCCTGAGGGTGACGCAAGGCCTCTTTCAGGATTGACACCAATTCTTTCTTTAATAGTTTCAAGTGCAGTATTTATGAATACTATTTTTGATATTGATGATAAATAATTCATTGCATTATTAGAATAGACAGCACTTCCACCAGTAGAAATAATTTTCTGACTAGTGTCTAAAGACATTATTATTTCCTCTTCTATCTTACGAATATACATATATCCATTTTTCTTTTTTATGTCTTCTAAAGCAATACCCTCGCGCATCTCAATGAGTCTGTCAGTATCTACAAATGCTGTATTAAATCTTTTATTAAAATACTCAGCAAGTGAAGTTTTACCACATCCTGCCATACCAATAAATGTATAAAATCCATCAATCATAATTTATAAAAAATAATCTATATTTTTATACATTATATATCTTTACAAATTTAAGAAATTTATTATTATTAGCGAAATCGTGATTTGATCCTATTGCCGCGATATAAAAGAAAGAGCTAAAACGGAGTTATTTCCCAGGATTTAATTTATATAGCAAAAGGAGTTTTGTATGAAACTTTATGTAAATTTGCGCTATCTTATAGTGCCAATTTCTTCATTAATTACTCTATTTGGCATATTTCTTGGTGGAATTTATGCTTGGATAGGAGTAATTTTATTTGGTATTTACACCATAATAGATACTGTAACCAAAGATATTCATCTTAGAGCTGAAACAGATGATGATGGCAATTCCTTTGGGATAAAACAATTCCAATATCTTGTCATGTATTTTATGTTGCCTGTATTTATTACATTGCAGCTGGCATTGGCTTGGAGAATTTTCCAATATGTTGACAGTAGCATCATTGAATCCGCATATTTTGCAGGATTTGCTTATGAATCAGGTATAAATACAACCAATCTAATAGGAGCATCCTTGTCGGCTGCATTATGGGCTGGTCTCGGCATAATTTATGGGCATGAATTATCTCATAATAAAAAAGAAGGCTTCTTAGTCTCTAGATTAATTATGGCTCTAAGCGGGGCATCACATTTTACTTATGCTCATGTTTACAATCACCATTTAGATTTAGGTCATCAAGATGATCCTGCTACAGCACCCAGGGGTAGAAATGTTTACTGGCACACATGGTTATCTCATATTGGGCAATCTAAGTTTTCATTTGATATGGAAAAGAAAAAGCTCGGCAAGCAAAATAAATCTTTTTTAAGTTTTGATAATCGTTGGATTCTTGGCTATGTCTACAGTTTGCCATCAATAATATTATTTGTATGGGCAGGTGGTTTAATTGGGCTATTGGCTCTTGCCGCTGTATGGGTAATAGCTAACTTTCTTTTAGAGGCTTTAAATTTTATGGGTCACTATGGGCTAATTAGAGAAGAGGGCAAGCCTGTAGAGCACAGACATTCCTGGGATAATGACTCTGTATTTACTAGCTGGTTTTTTATTGAAATCGGCAGACAATGTGATCACCATGTTCGAGGCGAAACCTATTTTTGGGAATTAGATGATGTTGGTGGCCCAAATTATGGCATCGGATATTTTTCATTGTTTGTATTAACTTTAGTGCCGCCATTATTTAGATCTTATGTAAAAAAACATCTAGATAATTGGGATCAAAATTATGCAACTGATGCTGAGAAAGTTATCGCAAAGCAGTTTGAAAACAAAAATTTAATAGCACAAGTGGCAAGTTAAACAGATGTTTGGGTTATTTACTAAAAAGAATAAAGACTTCATAGCATCAGTGAATGAGAATTCTTTTGAAGTAAAGGTTATTAAAGGAAAGACCTTATTATCGTCTGCCCTTGATCAAGGAATTGATTGGCCACATAGATGCAAGGTTGGGAGCTGTGGCTCATGTAAATGTAAAATTATTAGCGGGAAGATAAAACCACAAATAGATTTTGCATATGTACTTGACCAAGAAGAGTTAGATGCTGGGTATGTTCTTGCATGCCAAAGCGAGCTTAAATCAGATATTGAGGTTGAAGTAATTTTTAAAAATAAACAGGAGTAATTATGAAAAGTATTCAAGCTTTTTTAGTTATGGGCATTTGGACAGCATTGGTTTTCTTTGTTTTGTATCAATTTGATGCTCATTTATACTTTCGTCAAATCGGCTGGGCTGTTATCATATCGATCGTTTTATTAATCGCTCATATGATAAATTTTGCTATTTATTTTAAAATAGCAGGCAATGAGCCCTTTAAATGGTTTAAATAATTATGTCTAACAGATTTCATTTAGCAATCCCAGTTTATAGTATTAATGAATCTAAAAAATTTTATTGTGATTTTTTAGGTTGTGAAGCTGGAAGTTTTGAAGATGGAAAATGGCAAGATATTAATTTTTGGGGAAATGAGCTGACACTTCATCAAGCAAGTGAGGTTCTTCCTAGAGAAAGACATCATGTAGATATGGGGGACGTTTGCGTTCCCCATTTTGGTGTTCATTTAACCAGAGAAGATTTTGATCAACTCAAATCAAGAGTTCAAGCAAAAGAAAATTACGATTATCTTGATCAGCCCTATTTAAGATTTAAGGGTGATGCAAGAGAGCAAGAAACTTTTTTTGTTGAAGATCCAAGTGGAAATGTTCTTGAAATTAAAACCATGTTTGACCCAAGCACACTTTTTCCAGCTAAATAATTCAGTTTTTTTTATCAGTCAAAGATAGCAGGAACAGCGAAGCTATTAAAATAACGATATAGGGAGCAAATTCTACACCTGGTGTTATGTTGTTTGTGTAGAGTCCCATAATAGCTATATCTTCTCTTATAATTGGATAAAAAAAGATTCTTGAGCCCCATTCTAAAAGCCAAAAAACATACATTAAGGGTATTAGAGATTTATATTTGAATATTACTACCCAGCAGACCATACAAAACAAAAGCTGTACAGAACCCCACAGTGAAAAAAACCTATAGATTATTGGCATTGGATCAGGTTCACCAGTAATAATTTTAAAGTTAGCAATATCATGAAATCCATAGGATTCAAAAAACATATGAATAATAGCTCTCCATGTCATCAATGCTGTAAAAATAATAAACCCCCATACAGCCACCTTTGGACCATCAAACTCATTACTTGCGGTTTTAGGGAAAACTTTTGAAAAATTAATCATCTATAAATTCTACATTAGTTTTTCATAAACAAATGACCAAAAATGCAAAACCCAATAATCGTTAATTTTTTACAAATAATTGCGTTAGAATAATTCTATGAAAATAAAAATCTTTTTTAATTTTTTTGCTTTTTTTATTGTCTTTAATATTTATGCAAAAGACTACAAAGTAGATTTTCTTTTTGAAAATCTCAAAGATCCTTGGAGTATGGCAATTATTGATTCCAAGCATGCTCTGTTAAATGATTTGTCGGGAAAAATGCAGCTAATAGATTTTGAAGCTGGCTCAATTGCAAATATTAGCGGGATCCCAGATGTTTCTTATGCTGCTCAAGGCGGACTCTCAGATATTATTTTAGATACTGACTTTGAGTCTACTAATAGAATTTTTTTTAGTTATTCAGCTAAAGATCCAAAACAAAAAAATAAAGAAACGCTTTATGTTGCAACAGGAATATTAAATGAGCTTGCTTTGGAGGAAGTAGATGTAATATTTATAGCAAATTCACCTAGAAGGGTTCCTCAGCACATGGGAGCAAAATTAGCATTTCTTCCAGATGAAACACTTCTCATTGCTAATGGAGATGGTTTTGATCATAGAGAAAAAGCCCAATTTCTAGATAATCATTTTGGAAAAATAATACGCATTAATAAAGATGGAACTATTCCAGCAGATAATCCATTTGTAAATGATGAAATGGCGTTATCAGATATCTATTCATATGGACATAGAAATATGCAAGGCTTACTTGTTTCAGATGAGGGTATTATTTATGAACACGAACATGGACCAAGAGGTGGAGACGAATTAAATATTATTGAGCCCGGTAAAAATTATGGTTGGCCTGCAATAACTTATGGTATTGATTATTCGGGTGCAAAAATTAGTCCTTTTACTGAAATGGATGGAATGGAGCAGCCTTTAAAATATTGGAGCCCATCTATTGCTCCATCTGGAATGGTTTTATATACAGGAGATGCGTTTCCTGCCTGGAAAAATAGTTTTCTTATATCAGCACTAGTTACTAAAGATGTCAAAAGAGTTTATCTGGATGGTAATAATTATGTTGAAGAAACGCTCTTTAGTGATATTGGTTTAAGGATTAGAAATATTCATCAAACAGCTGATGGGAATCTTATACTTTTATCTGATGGCCCAGATGGAAAAATCATTTTAGTGAGCCCTGATAATGATTAGATTTTTACATTATCTGTTAGCCATATTATTAACTGCTCTTGTGATAACTATATTAGCAGTACCTATAACAACTTTTTCAAATATGGTTTGGTTAAGCTCAATTGAAATGCCAGTTTCATTATCCATTATTTTAAATACATTAGTAAGTGATTGGCTGGGTCTTGGCATTCCTTTATTGGTTATATTTTTTATTGGTTTAAATATCGCAATGCCAGTAGCCTTTATTACTAAAAGATTTATTAAATTTGATCATAAGATTTGGTTTAGTATTGCATCTTCTGTAGCAGTGGCAGTAGCTTTGGTGCTAATGGTTGAGTTGCTCTTTAAGACTCATGTAATTGGTGGCACCAGGTCTACTTTAGGACAAGTATTGCATGTCGCAGCAGGTTATCTTGGCGGAATCTTTTTCTGCAGGTTCTTTAAACCAAAAACAGATTAGTTTTTTATTCTATTGAACTTGCGATAGCCCTAAAAAGGGCAACATGTGAATCTTTAGAAAATTGCTTTTCTTGTGGGAACTTGTAATTGGATGATATTTTTGCAATGACTACATTTGATTCAGGATCAACATATATATATTGATTATATATTCCTGAAGCCATGTAATCTGTATCTGGGAAACCTGGAACCCACCATTGATACCCATAACCCCATCTATCAGATGAATTAGGATTGTCGCCTGGAACTAAGTGATCTTCATCAGGATAGTGAGATGCGTTGATCCAAGATTCAGGAACAACTTGTTCGCCATTCCAATTACCTTTATTTAGGTAAAGTTGACCAAACTTTGCATAGTCTCTTAATGTTGCATTAAGGCCACCAAGAGCAACCTCCATACCAGTATCATCTACCATATAAAAAGCATCAGATTCCATACCAATTTTGGTCCATATTTCTTGTAGGTTCTCGGTAATTGATTTACCGGTAACTTTAACAAGAAGCATGGCAAGCATTTGTGTATCTATGCTTACATAGTGATGATAGGTGCCCGGAGTTTTATCATTCTTAAGAGTTTTAGCAAAATCTCTCATTGAGGTTCCTGAAGAAATCACTCTCCCAAACCTATTTATATCAGAATTAAAATCTGCATAATCTTCATTAAACTTTATACCCGAAGACATTTGCAGAAGATGTTTTATAGCCACTCCCTCATAACCGGTTCCAATAAAATCAGGTAAGTATTTTTCAATGGGATCATTTAAATCTTCAATTAAGCCCCTATCATAGGCAATACCAATCAAAGCTGATAAGAATGACTTGGCAACAGACCAAGATATATGTTTTGTATCTTTACTATTGTTATGCCAATAGTTTTCGTAAAGCATATTACCGTCTTTAAGAATAATTAAACCGTCTGTTTCAAAATATTCGAGCGCCTCATCTACGTAATTTACTTTTCCCTCAAACTCATATGTACTTGGAAGCTTAAATTCTTTTTTAGTGAAAGTATGAGGGTTTTCTGAGGCTTTCAGCATAGGACCTTTATCAAAAAACTTTTGCATGTTTATATAGTTGTAAGCAATGCTATCTTTATCATGCAAATTAATTATTTTGTATACTCTAAATGCATTTGGAAGAAAATAAAGTCCCAATAAAATGCCTGAAATCAAAAGTACAATGATAAAAATTTTTAGATTCATGTTTCCCCTATGTATTCCAATAATCATACATTTTTAAATCACTTTATGAAAATGTGAATATGTCTTTAAAAATAATATAGATGATGTATAAAAAATAGAAGTCTAGCTAAAATTTGTATTCAAAGCTTGTAGATATTGAGCTATCTCTTTTGCTAGCATCATCAGGAGGCATTGAATCCAAGGAATTCGAGTAATTAATTTTAATATTAAAAAGTTCTGATATCTCAATTTTATAAGTTGCAACCAAGGAAGTTTTATAGTCTTCAGAGAAGCCAGCAACTTTTGGCTGATAAAATAAGGATATATTTAGATTGTTTTCGGCAAAAATAAAAGGTCTGGATAAATAAAAATTTACCCTTGTTGTTGCAGTTTTAATACCAAGTAAACTTTCTTCTTTTTCATCTAATACACTTACACCAAATTTTGAATTTTGAAATAACTTGAACCTTAATCCAATCCCTGCAATATCTCTTATGCTATATGACTGGAAAGGATTTTCACTTCTTTGAAAATACCCCTCAACGTCAAATTTATTGTTTGGTAATTTCTTTAAATACCTGATATGTGTAAAAAAAGCCTCATCTTCAATTGCCTTATCTTTTTTTCTTTCAGATTTATTAATAGTCACCATAAATTCGTTTTTATCTGAATTATTTACATAATTTATTCCCAGCTCAATATCACTTCTGTCTTCGTTGCCTGATGAGCTTGCAAGCAATAGATCTGCTGATTTAAAAATGCCTATTTCACCATTTTTCCTAATTTGCTCAATATCAACAATTGCTTGTGGGTATATTTCAGATGATAAAAAAGAAAAAAGTACTAATAAAAATCTATTAATTAATTTGCGCATTTTTTATAAATTTAAGGTAATTTTTAAGTGTTATATTACAACATACTTATTAAGTATAATGTTGAGATGAATAGTAAAAAATTTATTGAACAATGGCACGACAACTTTTTATCAGGCAATCATGATTTTTTAGATAATATACTTGATGACAATGTTGTCTTTAACTCTCCAATAGTATTTAAACCCATTGAGGGTAAATTATTAACAAAGCTTTATCTTATGGCAGCAGGTAATAGTTTTAATTTAGAAAAATTTAAATATTCTAGAGAGGTGCATGAAGATCTGATGTCAGTATTAGAGTTTGAAACTTATATTGATGAAATATCTGTGAACGGTGTTGATATTATTAAATGGAATAATGATGGAAAAATTATTGATTTCAAGGTTATGGTAAGACCATTACAAGCTGTAAATAAAGTCCACCAAAAGATGCAAGAAGCATTAGATGCTTTTAAAAATAATTAAGTTTTTAACAGAGGTACTAAATGATAATTGAAAATAAAAGGGTGGTTGTTACAGGTGGTGCAAGTGGTATTGGCAAAGCTTTATGCGAGGCTTTTCATGCAAGTGGAGCAAAATCTATTGTTGTGGTTGATATTAATTATGAGGATGCAAAAAAAACTGCCGATAGCATAGGCGGCCTCGCGATCCAAGCAAATGTTGCTGTTGAAGAAGAAATACAAAATGTAATAGAAGAAGCAAATAAGTTTGCTGGAGGTATTGATATTTTTTGTTCTAATGCAGGAATTATTGGGGTACCAGGTTTTATGGAGGCTTCGGTTGAAGACTGGAGCAATATGTGGTCTGTTAATGTAATGTCACATATTCACGCAGCTAAACATGTACTTCCACAGATGTTAGAAAGGGGAGAAGGTTATTTAGTGAATACAGCTTCAGCGGCAGGGTTGCTAACTCAAATAGGAGCGGCTGGTTATGCTGTCACAAAAAATGCTGCGGTTAGTTTTGCTGAATGGATAAAAATTACATATGGTGAGAAAGGTATAGGGGTTTCCTGCTTATGCCCACAGGCTGTCAGAACAGCCATGACAGCTGGTGGCCCAGGTGTTGCAGGTGTTGACGGAATGCTTGAACCAGATGTTGTAGCCCAAGATGTTTTGGATGCCATAAAGGAAGAAAAGTTCTTAATTCTTCCTCATAAAGAAGTTGCTGAGTACGTTAAAAGGAAAGGTAATGATAGAGATAGATGGATACTAGGCATGCAAAGATTGCAAAAACAATATGAAGATTTTTTTGCTTCTTATGAGAAAGATAATTAATTTTTTTTTTAATCTGAGGACCAGTCAACTTTAAAGAATATTAAAAGTCCAGTAACCGAGCTTATCAAGGCAAGTATGGAGAATATTTTTAATAAAATGTTATCGATATTATCTCTATCTACCCAATCCATTATATGAAAGCCCCACATAAGATCCCATATACGCCATTGCTTTGATCTTATAGAAAGGATTTCACCAGAATAAGGGTCAACATAAACATTAATATCTTTATCTTTTGAGTTTTTAGTTATGGCTCTATATATTGGTAACTTTCTGCCTCTATACTCTGAACCTCTTTTATCCTCTGTAACTTCTTCAACAAGATATGGTTTTAGTGACGTATTATTTTTAACGATTTCACTGACTTCATCTTTCGATAGCTTATTTATGCCTATACCTGACTCATCAAGATATTTATTTCCCGATGCCGTTCTGATAATAATAATATTTTCACCAAGCCTTTTTTTAATTGAGATCTCGCCTATATCATCTAAATTTAGATTGAGATTATCTATTTTAAAATTACTAGCTATAGCGTTTCTATACTGCTCACCACGAACATTTTCAATTTTATTAAAAGCAAAATAAATACCAGATATTGTCCACAAGAGAAGTTGCAAGGAAATAAAAAAGCTTAGATACTTGTGCGTTTTTCTTATTATGAGCTTCATTGCAATGTTTATGATATCAGATATAAAATTAACTGATGAAAAAAGTTTGTTTAGTCTTTGGAGCAGGCAGGGGCATTGGCGCTACAGTTGCAGAAAAATTTGCTGCTGAGGGTTTCCACTCTCATCTTTGCAGAAGAACCGATGAAAAGGCCCTCAAAGAATCTATTGAAAAAATCCAAAGCAATGGTGGAAGCGCCTCAGGCGAGTTAATAAATGCAATTGATGAAGGTGTAATAGAGAAAACTATACAATTTGTTGAAAGTACTTATGGGCCTATAGAAGTCCTAATCTATAATTTGGGTGCCCAGTCAGGCATGAAGCTATTAAACGAAACTTCCCTTAAGGAGTTTGAATGGGGTTGGAAAATGGCAACTCAAGGTTTATTCAGGGCTGCTAAAGTTCTCTGCCCAATTATGGCTGACAGAGGTTCTGGGACCATCATAGTTACATCGGCAACAGCTGCTATGAGAGGCAACAAAACTCAGCACTCTCATGCTGCAGCAATGGGCGGAAGAAGAATGTTATGCCAAACCCTTAATAATGAATTTGCTGAAAAGGGTATTCATGTTGCTCATGTTGTAATTGATGGAGCTGTGGATGCCCCAGATACTCTAGGAAAAATGCTTGGAGATGAGTTATTTAAAGAACTTAGAGAAACATCTGGAAAGAATGATGGATTAGTTTTGCCTGAAAAAGTTGCTGAAGCTTATTACTATCTTTATGCGCAGCATAGATCTACTTGGACTCATGAATTAGATCTCAGATCATATAGTGATGCGCCTTGGTGGAATCATTCATAAATATTCCTAAAATTTAATTTTTAATATAATATACCCCCCATGGGTATAAAAATACTGTTTTTATTTTTTGTTATTCTTTCAAATAACATAGAAGCAAGGCCTATATCTTATTCTGGAGGATCAACCCTTATGGGCTTCTCAGATAATATGATGGATTCTATTTACTACCACTATTCACCAACTTATAAATATTCGATTGGTATTGAGAGTGTTCAAAATAAATATTTTAATGAAAATTACTCATATATTAGATTTACTTATCTACTTAATCGTAAAAATACTCAAACTTCTCAACGAAATCTTTACTTTCAATCAGGTCTTAGTTCGAAAGGGTTAGATAATTATTTTTATGGTGTGCATGGTGATTGGGAAACAAGAAGATGGTTTTTGGGGTTTGGTTTAAAAGAAGTTGAAAGTGCATATAGGAACTACTCGGATAAGTATTATCAGGTTGGGGTTGCTCCATATCTTGGTGAGTATGGAGATTTGCATACTTGGATTTTAATAAAAACCAAAGTTAACTCATTAACAAATAAAACATCAACATATCCAGTATTAAAATTTTTTAAAGGTAATTTTCTTATTGAGCTTGGCTACAACAATAAGACAGAGTGGGACACCCATTTAATGTATAGATTCTAGGAGGAATTATGAAAAAAATATTATTTTTATTGATTACATTTTCATTAACCACATTAGCTAATAATCTTAATGAAGAGCATCAACATTCTCATCATCAACATCATTCTCATGAAGGTCATATGCATGAGATGCTTGTTGATGGGAAAAAGTTGGAAGTTGATCCAATAAGATTTGATAGGTTTGTTGAAAATCTATCAAATGCACAGATCGCTGTGGTTGATGTAAATGGTATGGTTTGTGATTTCTGTGCCAGAGGCATTGAAAAAGCTTTTCAGAAAGATTCTAGTATCAAAAGAATTGATGTAGATCTAAGCAAAGGCAAGGTTCTGTTAGCTTACTCAAATGGAGTTGAGATTGATTTCAATGACATCAAGAAAAAAATTCTTGCAAATGGACAAAATGCAACAGGTATGAAAGTTCTCAAAATATAAAGAATGAACGATAAGTCGGCTAACTTTTTATCTTTATTTGCATCATCATCAACACTGATATGTTGTGCATTGCCAGCATTATTTGTTGCCTTGGGAGCAGGAGCAGCATTTGCTAGCCTTATTACAGTATTTCCATTTCTTATAGTTCTTTCACAATACAAGCTTTACATAACTTTATTTGCATTTGTGATGATTTGCATAGCTGGCTATGCTAATTACAAAACATATCATATGCCTTGCCCCGCAGATCCTGAGCTTGGAAGGGCATGCTTACAAACGAGAAGAAGATCCAGATACATATACTATTTTTCAGTTGTATTATTTATATTTGCTACAATTTTTACATATATTATTCCGAGGTTTCTATGAGCCATCCATCACATAAAAAACAACTTCCAAGTCTTAAACGAATCGAAGGACAGATTCGTGGAATTTCTAAAATGGTTGAAGAAGAAAGGTATTGTATGGATATCCTTAATCAGATCAAGGCGGTTAGAAATGCACTTTCTACTGTTGAGGGGAAGGTTCTTAAAAGCCATCTTCAGGCTTGTATTAAGGATGCCTTGAAAGATGATGAGAAACTTGATACTAAAGTTAATGAGTTATTAAAAACTCTCAAAAGATAAATTATCAATAGATGGTGCCCAGAGGTGGGATCGAACCACCGACACAAGGATTTTCAGTCCTTTGCTCTACCAACTGAGCTATCTGGGCTATGCGCGAAAGAGGATTATAGAAAAGTTTCGACAGTATGTCACCAAGTTAATCTAATGGTTTAAAGCCAGTCGGCTTGGCATAATCTTCGTTATTAAAAAATTTATCCATTTCTTCAAGCAACCATTTTCTATTTTCTGCATTAGACATATCTAAATGCCTTTCATTAATCAGTGTAGTTTGATGGGATTTCCACATTTCCCATGCCTCAGCAGAAATATTTTCTAAGATTTCTATACCTTTTGGTCCTGGCATAGGTGGGATGGAGAGAGCAGGAAGCTCTTTACCAAGTTTTTTACACAGAATAGTTTTGCTCATTATTTATAACCTTTTTAATAGGTGCTGGAATTGCTACTTTCTCTATCTCATTAAATGCAACCCATTTATGCTCACTGTTAGTTCTTATTGATTCTAACTTGTTCACATGAATTATATCTATATTTATTTTGAGATTTAAGTGTGAAAGTTTATGAGTAACTTTTGTTGAGTGCTGGGTTTTTATATTTTTTATATAATTTTTCACTTGGCCTTCAGCTGGAACCCATAATCCGTCCCAAAATGTTTTATCTGTTTTTTTAAACAGTAAATATTTTTTCTTATAAATCAAAAGTTTATATGTAAGATGATGAGTCGGATTGATTTTCTTATATGCTATTTTTTTTGCCAAAGGTATATTTTTAGATGAACAATTAGATTTCAATGGGCACAAATCACAGTCTTTCTTTTTGCTGGTACAAATTATTGCACCAATATCCATAATGCCTTGGGTGTATTCAAAAACATTCTTTTGAGGTGTTGCCATCTTAGATAAATCCCATAATTCTTTTTCATTAAAGTCTTTTCCATAAAACCTCTTTAAAACTCTTTTAACATTTGCATCTAATATCGGATGAGGATTATTAAGTGCTATTGAAGAAATAGCTCCTGCAGTTGATTGACCTATACCTGGTAGACTTAAAATATCATCAAAATTTTTTGGAAATCTTCCTTTGAAATCTTGCTTTATTTTTTCTTTCGCTAAAAATATATTTTTTGCCCTTCTATAGAATCCTAAACCAGACCATAAAGCCAAAATATCATCTTCAGAAGCTTTTATTAGCGATCTTAGACTGGGATATTCTTTAATAAACCTTTTAAAGTAGGGTATAACAGTTGCAACTTGAGTCTGTTGCAACATTATTTCAGATATCCATACCTTATAGACTGATATATTTTTTCTCCATGGCAGATCTTTTCTACCATTGATCTGATACCAGGCAACAATTTGTTTGGCTAAGTAAGTATTTTTATTTTTAGACAAGTTTTTTCTTAGATATCATTTCACCATTAGAATTGAAGATATACATAATTGGAGCCCCAGTTGGTATTTCCAATTTAACAATTTCATCTTCAGATATATCTTCTAATTTCATTATTAAAGATCTTAAAGAATTTCCATGAGCAGCTATCAGTACATTTTTTCCATCGTGAAGATATGGTAAAACTATGTCATTAAAATAAGGCAGCACACGTTCACCCGTATTTTTTAAGCTCTCACCATCTGGAGGTGGTATATCATATGATCTTCTCCAAATATGCACTTGATCATTGCCCCATTTTTCCCTTGCATCATCTTTGTTAAGACCAGATAAGCTTCCATAATCTCTTTCATTAAGAGCTTGATTTTTTACAATCTCAATATGTTCTTGCTGAATTTCTTTCAAAATAATATTGCCCGTTCTTTGGGCTCTATGAAGGTCAGAAGTAAACATAATATCAAAGATAATCTTTTCACTAGCTATAAGCTCACCAGCATTATGTGCCTCTTTTACGCCTAGCTCAGTTAAATCAGGATTTTTCCATCCTGTAAAAAGATTTTTCTCATTCCATTCACTTTGGCCGTGACGAACTAAAACTAAAATACTTTCTGACATAATTTTTTAGAAAATGAATACTTTGTATATATTTTAATAGATAATATGCGCATGAGTGTAACAGATTTTCTAATAGCTAATTGGTTTCTTTCTATACCTTTTTTAATTTTAATTTTTTTATATTTTAGAGCTTTTGCAAAAAGAGGAGGCCAAAGAATTACTGTTCATGAGGCAACCACTCTAATTAATGAAGGTGCTCAGGTTATTGATGTAAGAGAATCTGATGAATTTGACGTAGGTCACATTACTGGAGCTAAAAATATACCAAATAATGATATAGAAAGAAGATCTAATGAAATAAGCTCAGATAGACCAATAATATTAACCTGTGCGCTTGGTCAAAATTCACCTAGTGCCGGAGAAAAATTACAAGAACAAGGTTTTAAAGATATATATATTATAAGTGGTGGTCTCACAACTTGGGCCGAGACAGGTCTTCCTTTGGTTACAGATTAAATCTCAAGCTCTTTTATTTTTTTAGCAAGAGTATTTCTCCCTAAACCTAAAAGAATAGCAGCCTCATTTTTCTTTCCATTCGTTTTTTCTAAAGCAGCCTTTATAACTATTTTTTCAATTTTTGAATTTGTTATATCAAGAACATTTTCGTTCATAGATGAAGTTAGGTTTCTAACCCATGCTGCAAATGCATCTTCCCAAGACCCATTTAATTGAGGCGCATTCTCTGTTTCAATATTTTTAATTTCAGATGGTAAATCTTCAGATTTTACATTCTGAGTTGGACTCATTAATGTTAACCAATAACATATATTTTCAAGCTGTCTTACATTTCCTGGCCAGTTATAGTCTCTCATTGTTTGAAGGGCCTGCTCGCTTAATACTCTTAGATCTTCACCTATTTCATCAGAATAATTTTTTAAGAAAAACTTTGATAGCTCTTCTAAATCCTCAAGCCTGTCCCTCAATGGAGGAACTTCAATTTTAATAACATTTAGCCTGTAATATAAATCCTCCCTAAAGCTTTTTTCTTCAACTAGCTTTAAAAGATTTTGATGAGTTGCCGTTATGATTCTGACATCAACCTTGATAGGTTTATCTCCACCAACTCTATAAAACTCTTTATTTGATAAAACTCTTAATAATCTTGTTTGTGAATCTAGCGGCATATCTGCTATCTCGTCTAGAAAAAGCGTTCCGCCATTAGCCTGCTCGAATCTTCCAATCCTTCTATCAACAGCACCAGTAAAGGCACCTTTTTCATGACCAAATAATTCAGATTCAACTAATTCTTTTGGTATATCTGCCATATTTAATGCAATAAAGGGCATATCAGCTCTTGGACTATTTTTATGTAACGATTTTGCAATTAATTCTTTACCTGTCCCTGACTCGCCTTGAACAAGGACGGTTGCATTTGTATTAGAAAGTTTGCCAATTGCTCTAAATACAATTTGCATTGAAGCTGCTTCACCGATTATCTCAGCCTTATTAGATTTTTTTAAACCTTTGGTTTTTGGTTTTACCTCAAGGGCTCTGTTAATTATTTGAGCTGCTTCATCTAAATCAAATGGCTTGGGTAGGTATTCAAAAGCACCTCCTCCATAAGAATCAACTGCAGCTTGCATATCTGTAAAAGCTGTCATAATTATTACAGGTATGTCTTCGTAGTTGTTATTAATATGTTTTAAAAGATCGTAGCCATGCATTCCTGGCATCTGCACATCAGTTAAAATTAAGTCAGGCTTTCCTTTTTTTAATTCAGTAATAAGCTCTTCGCCTGACTCAAATAGTGTGACGTCAAAACCATCTGAACCAAGGCTCTCTTCAAGAACCATTCTAATAGCCTGATCATCATCAGCGACCCAGACTTTAGGCACTTTGAACCTCAAAGCTTTGTTTTTTTAATGGAATTCCAATAGAGAATACAGTTCTTCCTGGTTTTGAGTCAAAGGAAATAGAGCCACCATGAATTCTAATTATATCTTGAGCTATTGATAAGCCCAGACCAGAACCATCTTGTTTTGAAGAAATCATTGGGAAAAATAATTGTTCTTTTATTTCAGATGGAATCCCAGGCCCATTATCAATAACTTGTATCAAAGAAATTGTATTATGAAGTCTACCATTTATAGGTTGAGAAAAAGCAATTCTAGATTTAAGAGTTATTGAAGCCTCTTCTGTGTTTGTAAGAGCTTGTTCAGCATTTTTAACAATATTTAGAATAGCTTGTATAAATAAATTTTCATCACCGTAGAGTTCAGGAATACTAGGATCATAATCTCTAAAAAGTTTTATATTTTGAACTTTTTCAGCCTCTGATAAAGCATGGACTTTTTCAAGGGCTGAGTGAATATTGAAGTAAGCTAAATTTGGTTTAGATGGAGGGGTTAAAATTTTAGTTACAATATCATTTAATCTTTCAGTTTCATCTGAGATAATTTTTAAAAATTTCTTAGAGTGCTCATCAGTTAATTTATTAGTAAGTATTTGAGCGCTCCCTTTAATTCCAGCAAGTGGATTTTTAACTTCATGAGCAAGTGTTCGGGCAAGATTTGCTGCTATTTTTTGTGTTGAAAAAACTTTTGTAGAATCTATTATCTTATTAAGACTGTCTACACAGTTAATTTCTAATATAAGGCACTCATAAACTTCAGACCAAGAAATAGTTAAATCTACAATTCTTTTATTATTTTCTTCATTAATAATTTCTAAGTCACGTTTTGTCGATGCTCCTGAATCATTTAAGGATTTTATCAAAAGCTCATGTAACTCTAAGTTGTTCTCATGAGGAAAATATGAAGAAATACTCTCTTGCTTAGTAGAGTTATATTTCCAACCGTTATTTGTGGCAGACTCGTTAGCCCAGATAATTTGAAGATTATTATTAAGAAGAATTATCTCTGAAGCGAGATGATTTAAAAGTGAATTATTAAGTTCTTTTACAATTTCCATTCATAAAATCGGCTTCCTTAAAGGAAGCCGATATAGTTTTTATACAATTACTTAGTTAGCGTTCCTACAATATGTGCAAGAATTTTATATGGATCAGCATTAGATGCCGGTCTTCTATCTTCTAAGTAACCATTCCAGTTATGCTCAACTGTGTAAACAGGGATTCTAATACTAGCTCCTCTATCACTAACGCCATATGAAAACTTATCAATACTTTGAGTTTCATGTAAGCCTGTTAGCCTCATATCATTATCTGATCCATAGGAAGCAATACCTTCTTCATGAACTTCACCAAGTTTGTCACAGTAAGAAGTAAATAATTCTTCAGTACCATTTGATCTCATAGCTTCATTTGAAAAGTTTGTATGCATACCAGATCCATTCCAATCTCCAGTTTTAGGCTTTGGATGAATGTTTACACCAACACCAAACTCTTCTGCAATCTTAAATAACAGATATCTACTTACCCATAGGTCATCTGCTGCTTTAATACCTTTTCCAAAACATTGATATTCCCATTGACCAAGAGCAACTTCAGCATTTGTACCGGTAAGTGTAATACCTAAATCTAGACATGCTTGAAGATGGGCATCAGAGATTTCTCTTCCTACAACGTTTCCTGCACCAACTCCACAATAGTATTCACCTTGTTCTTTTGGCGTTCCAGCTTCCCAACCTAAAGGCTCGCCTGTTTCTGGATCAGTAAAGAAAAACTCTTGCTCAAACCCAAACCACCACTCATCAGATACTACAGCTTCTGCAGCAGCTCTAAAATTTGATGGATGAGTTGTATGGTCAGCTGCTTGTACTTGCGTCATTACAATATCATGACCATTTGGATTGGCATATGTTTGCACTGGTAATAATAAACAATCAGAACTTCCACCTTCTGCTTGCTGTGTTGATGATCCATCAAAGGACCAGTCTGGAGGCGTATCAGCATCAGTAGCTTTTACTTTACTCCTCATATTAGCTTCAGGTGTATAACCATCAAGCCATATATATTCATAAGTTTTATACGTCGACATTATTTCTCCTCGAAAAAATTATATAATTTGCATTAATTAGTAAGCAATTATAATGCCAATGTATTTTCATTAAATGCACTTTATTTAATCAAAAATTGCACTAATTATAAACAAATATAATATTTTCGCATTAAAAATAAGCTTTATTATGAATAAATAAACTTTTTTATTTTTTCAAGCTTTAGCTCAAATGACGAATACGAATGATCGCCACCAAGAAATATATCAATATTTGCACCCCTAAAGTAACTTATTGTCATTTTGTAATCTAAAATTTCATCTCCAGATTCAAGCAAAACTAATATTTTATGAGGATTTTTTATTTTTTTTGGTGCCAAAGATCTAAGTAACTTTATATCATCTTTGGTTATATTAAATTTATTACCAGTATCATAATTCTCATTATCGCCCAAATATACTTCAAAATTTTCAAGAGGGTGAATTGCTGGGTTTATCATTATCGATTTAGCATTATATTTGTTAGCAAAATGAGTAGCATAGTAACCGCCAAGAGAGCTGCCCATAAATATATTGTTATCTTCAGAATTTATTACCGAATTCATTTGCTCAATCGCATCAGATATATCATCTTTTATATCTAAAATATTAATATTAATATTCTTAGTATTTTGAGTTATAAAACTCTCAATAGCTTTTGCTTTGGTTGAGTCTCCAGATGATTTAAAACCATGATAATAGTGAATAGTAAAACTCATTTGTTAAGAATTTTACTTAGATCAAAACCTTCGGGTACGCTAGTTGAAAATATATTTTCTAACCACTCAGATAAAAAGTTATTTTGTTGTTTTTTTTCATCATATGATTGCATCTCAGATTTCTTAAAAAAGAAGGGCAGAGGCTTTTCGCCCTGGTACGAAACCACCTCCGCTAATTTAGCGTCTAAGCTTATTTGTATACGAATAGTAAAATTAAAGAAG
>CACEJU010000002.1 GCA_902559885.1 uncultured SAR86 cluster bacterium
GAAGATATATACCTTCTAAATTAGAATCTTCAAAAACTATTTTATATTTTCATGGCGGCGGTTATGTGCTTAATAGCATTGATACTCATGATGAGTTAGTTTCGTATATGTCATCAAAAATGGGAGTGGAAATATTCTCTTTAAATTATAATCTCTCTCCTGAAAATAAATTTCCAATTCAGGTAAATCAAGCATATGAAGCATTAAAGGAAATTGAATCTAGATCAGTTAGCATGTCTGATGTATCTCTATGTGGAGATAGCGCGGGTGGGCATTTAGCACTTTCTCTTACAAATAAGCTCATTGAAAACAATCAGCCGCTTCCAGGGAATCAGTTCTTAATATACCCAATGCTTGATCCAAAGATGGAAACAGAATCTTATGAGCTTTTTAAAAAGAATTTTTTCTTAACCAAAGATACCATGGAGTGGTTTTGGGGATGTTTTAGAAATAAAGAAGCAGACAATGAAGATAAAAAATTTAATATTATGAAAACAAATGAATGTTTTGAACTTTACCCAGAAACACATATTGTGACTGCTGGATTTGATCCACTATGTGATGAAGCTGAGGAATTTTTATTTATGCTGAATGAAAATGGTGTTAAAGTTCGTCAGTTGCATTATCCAAGGCTTTTTCATGGATTCGCAAATGTAGGCATTCTTTCAGAAGCAAAAAATGCTTTAGATGATTTTTTAAGTGAATATCAAAAGATATTATGACAAATAGTTTAGTAAAAATTTCAAATTTATCAGTTGATTTTGCTGTAAGAGATGGTTCTTTTCGTGCGGTTGATGGAGTATCTTTTGATCTACATAAGAATGAAACGCTTGCGTTAGTTGGGGAGTCTGGTTCAGGAAAGTCCGTTACCGCAATGTCAATTCTTCAGCTCTTACCAAGGCCTCAAGCCACCTTTGGAACCAGCTCATCAATAAAATTTGATGGCAGTGAGATTATTGATGCCTCTTCTGCAGATCTCAGAAAAATAAGAGGAAACATTATTTCTATGGTTTTCCAAGAACCAATGACTTCTTTAAACCCTTACCACAGAGTTGGCGATCAGATAACAGAATCAATTTTATTGCACTCAAAGAAAACAAAGGCTAAAGCAATAGATGAAGCAAAAGATTTAATGAAACTTGTTGAGATAGATGATGTTGATAGGCGGTATAAAGCTTATCCTCATGAATTATCTGGCGGACAGAGACAGAGAATTATGATAGCAATGTCTTTGGTTAATAAGCCTCAGCTTTTAATTGCAGATGAGCCAACAACTGCACTTGATGTAACTATTCAAGCTCAAATACTTGATCTAATGTCAAAACTACAAAATGAATTGGGAATGTCAATTTTGTTTATCACTCACGATCTTGGATTGGTTGAAAAATTCTCTGACAAAGTATGCGTAATGAAAGATGGTAAAATTGTGGAGCAAGGCAATACTCATGAAGTATTTAAAAATCCAATTCATGAATATACTATTCAACTTTTAAACTCAGAGCCTAAGCCTAAAAATTCATTCAATCACACAAGCGATCCCTTGCTAGAAATAAGCGATGTTAATGTTTTTTATAACATTAAATCAGAAAGTCTTTTCAAATCATCTCAATTTCATGCTGTAAAGAATATAAATTTAGATATTCATAAAAATTCTACAATTGGATTAGTTGGCGAATCAGGTTCTGGTAAATCAACTTTAGGTAAGGCCATTGCAAACCTTGTTAATTTTGAAGGAAAAATTATTTTTAATGGCAAAGATATTAAGAACCTAACGCAAAAAGAACAAAAGAAAGCCAAAAGAGATATTCAGATAATATTTCAGGATCCATATGGATCACTTTCACCTCGGATGACTATAGGTGAAATTGTTGGAGAAGGGCTTTCAATACACTTCAGCTTAACTAATGAAGAGAAAAATCAGAGAATAGACAAGGTTCTTAGTGATGTTGGAATCGATCCTTCGATGAAAATAAAATATCCTCATGAATTTTCTGGTGGGCAGAGGCAAAGAATTGCAATAGCAAGATCTTTAATTTTAAATCCAAGTTTTGTTATTTTAGATGAACCAACATCTGCATTAGATAGATCAATACAAATACAAGTTATCGATTTATTGAAAAAGCTCCAAGATGAATATAGTTTAACTTATCTATTTATAAGCCATGATTTAAAAGTTATCAGAGCAATGTCTGATTATATATATGTAATGAAACAAGGAGAGATTGTTGAGCATGGTAAATCAGATATAGTATTTGAGACCCCTCAAGAAGACTATACAAAAAGACTTTTAACAGCAGCATTAAAATATGCTACAAATTAAATAATATGACTAGAAAATATTCAAAACAATTAGTTGATGGCCCAAATCAAGCAGCTTCAAGATCTATGCTAAGAGGAGCAGGATTTGAAGATGAAGATTTTCAAAAACCATTCATAGGCATAGCATCTACTGGTGCAAAGGTTACACCATGTAACATGCATATCAATGAACTTGCAGAAGTTGTTGAAGAATCTATAAAACAATCAAATGGTAAAGGCATTCTCTTTAATACTATTACTGTCTCTGATGGGATCTCAATGGGAACTCAAGGAATGAAATATTCATTAATTTCTAGAGAGGTGATAGCAGATTCAATAGAAACTGTTGTAGGTTGCTTAGGTTATGACGGCGTTGTTGCTATAGGAGGCTGTGACAAAAATATGCCTGGATGCATTATGGGATTAGCAAGGTTGAACAGGCCCTCGTTATTTATATATGGAGGCTCAATAAAGCCAAGCGATGAAAATACTGACTATGTGACCGTGTGCGAAAAGACTGGTGAATTTGCAAAGGGCTCAATCTCAGAACCAGAATTAATTCATGTAGAAAAAGTTTCTGTTAAAGGGCCAGGATCTTGTGGAGGAATGTATACAGCTAATACTATGGCGTCAGCAATAGAGGCGCTAGGCATGAGTTTACCAGGCAGCAGCAGCCAAGATGCTATTTCTAAAGATAAGAAAAATGACTGCATGGATGCTGGCAAGGCAGTTATGAATTTAGTTGAAAAAGATATAAAGCCATCTGATATTATGACAAAAAAAGCTTTTGAAAACGCCATAACAATTGTTATTGCACTTGGAGGATCAACTAATGCAGTCCTTCATTTATTAGCAATGGCATATACAATTGGTGTTGATCTTCAATTAGATGACTTTACTAGGATTGGAAAAAATACCCCAGTTCTTGCTGACCTCAAACCATTTGGATCTCATTTTATGTCAGAATTAAATGCTACAGGTGGTATACAGCCTCTTATGAAAATGTTACTTGAAAATAATTTACTTCATGGAGATTGTTTAACAGTTACTGGAAAAACTTTAGCTGAAAACCTAGCTAATATAGAGCCATATAAAAATGATGCCATTATTAAGCATATAAATGATCCTATTAAAAATTCTAGCCATTTAAGAATTCTGTATGGCAACCTAGCTGAAGAAGGCGCTGTAGCAAAGATTACTGGTAAGGAAGGTGAAAGTTTTACAGGCACCGCAAAAGTTTTTGACTCAGAGGAAGAGGGTGTCCAAGCAATTCTCGATAATAAAATTGAGGCTGGAGATGTTGTCGTTATAAGATTTGAAGGACCAAAAGGTGGGCCCGGTATGCGTGAAATGCTTAAACCAACTTCAGCGATAATGGGGCAAGGATTAGGTGATAAAGTTGCTTTCATAACTGATGGAAGATTTTCAGGTGGAACTCATGGATTTGTAGTTGGTCATATAACTCCCGAAGCTGCAGATGGAGGAGTCCTTGCGATTGTAGAAAATGGAGATCAAATTACAATCGATGCAATAACTGATAAAATTTCTCTTGATGTAGACCAAGACAAAATTGATAATCGTCTTAGAAATTGGAAAAACCCAAATAAAGTTCCTACTAAAGGAGTGCTTGCAAAATATTCTAAAATAGTAAAATCAGCCAGTTTAGGTGCAATAACAGATTAATGACTACTGACAGAAAATTCCCATCCACGAGACTAAGAAGGCTTAGGCTTAATTCATCTATTCAAAATTTAGTTGCAGAGACTCAGCTAATGAAAACTGATTTAATCCAGCCAATATTTATAAAAGAAGGCTTGAAAGGGATTGAGCAAATTGAAAGCCTTCCTGGCATCAACAGGTATGGCTCAGATGCAGTTTTAAATGAAGTTGAAGACTTAGCTAACTTAAATATTGGGGCAATAGCCATATTTCCAGTTATAGATCCTGCCAAGAAAGATAATCATGGTTCTGAGGCCACAAATGATAATAACTTTTTAGTTAATGAGATTAAAAAAATTAAAGCTGAGTTTCCAGAAGTGTTATTAATCTCAGATGTTGCTTTAGACCCATACACAACTCATGGGCATGACGGAATCATGGATGAAAGTGGATATGTCGATAATGATAAAACATTAAAAATACTAAGGGATCAATCATTGATATTAGCAGAAGCTGGCGCAGATATTATTGCTCCATCAGATATGATGGATGGAAGAGTTGGTGTTATTAGAGATGCATTAGAAAAAAACGGATTTATAAACACAATTATTTTATCTTATGCTGCAAAATACAATTCACAATTTTATGGACCATTTAGAGATGCTGTTGGCTCTTCAGCCAACTTAGGCAAATCATCTAAATCTTCATATCAAATGGCATTTACTAACAGTGACGAGGCTCTTCATGAGGTTGCACTTGATATAAAAGAAGGAGCAGACATAGTTATGGTAAAACCTGGAATGCCATATTTAGATATAATTTACAGGATCAAAAAAGAATTTAAGATCCCAACATTTGCATATCAAGTAAGTGGTGAATATTCGATGATAAAAAATGCCATTGAAAAGGGATGGATTGATAGGGGTGTTATGTTAGAATCGTTAACATCATTAAAAAGAGCTGGGTCGGATGCAATTTTGACTTATGCAGCTAAAGAAATTTCGAAGGAGTTATTATAAATGAGCATTGTTAAGGAAATATCACAAGATAATTTTGACGCGGATGTATTGGGCTCTGATAAACCTGTTCTTGTAGATTTCTGGGCGGAATGGTGCGGGCCTTGCAAACAACTTGCTCCAACAATTAGCGAGATAGCTCAAAATAATGAAGGCAAACTTGATGTTGTCAAGATTGATGTAGATGCTAATAGAGATTTGGCAGTACAATATGGAATCAGATCTATTCCTACTTTAATGATTTTTAAAGATGGTGAGGCTGTAGGAACCGAAATAGGGGCATTATCAAAACAACAACTTGAAGAATTTGTTTTACAAGTTTTATAAAAAAAGCTTTAAAACAGTAAAAAAAAGAATTATTATTGATTTATCTGAAGTATAAATCGTCGATTTAATCCACAAATCATCACATTTTAGGGGTAAAAAATGAATCTTTCTGAAATAAAAGATAAACCAATTAGCGAGCTTGTTGAAATAGCTTCGGGTTTCGGAATTGAAGATGTCGGAAGACTCAAAAAACAAGACATTATATTTAAAATATTTAAACATAAAGCATCTGAGGGTAATGATATATATGGTGGTGGTGTCCTCGAAATACTCAATGATGGATTTGGTTTTTTAAGATCTCCTCAAGGTTCATATTGTGCAAATACTGATGATATATACGTATCTCCAAGCCAAATAAGAAAGTTTGGTTTAAGAAAGGGTGATACTGTTCAGGGCAAAATTAGAACGCCGAAAGATCAAGAAAGATACTTTGCTTTAATTAAAGTAGATACTATTAATGGTGAAGAGCCAGCTCAAACAAAAAATAAAATACTCTTTGAAAATTTAACACCATTATTTCCAAATGAAAGAATGCTACTTGAGCAAGGAAGTGGCTCAAATGAAGATCTTTCATCAAGAATAATTGATTTAATAGCCCCAATAGGTAAGGGACAAAGAGGTCTAATTGTTTCTCCTCCGAAAGCTGGTAAAACATTAATGCTTCAAAGCATTGCTCATTCTATTACAAGCAATAATCCAGAGGTTGAATTAATAGTACTTTTAATTGATGAGCGTCCTGAAGAGGTTACTGAGATGTCTAGAACCGTTAGAGGAGAGGTTGTTGCTAGTACATTTGATGAGCCCCCATCAAGACATGTCCAAGTAGCAAATATGGTTATTGAAAAAGCTAAAAGACTTGTTGAACATAAAAAAGATGTAGTAATTCTGCTTGATTCCATAACTAGACTGGGAAGAGCTTACAATGCAGTTCAACCTGCTTCTGGAAAAATTCTATCTGGTGGTGTTGATTCCAATGCTCTAGAGAGACCAAAGAGATTTTTTGGAGCAGCAAGAAATCTTGAAGAAGGTGGAAGTTTAACTATCATTGCCACTGCTTTAGTGGATACTGGTTCAAAAATGGATGAAGTTATTTATGAGGAATTCAAAGGAACTGGTAATATGGAAATCCATCTAGAAAGAAAAATAGCTGAAAAGAGAATATTTCCAGCTATTAATATAAGAAGATCAGGTACTAGAAGAGAAGATCTACTAACTTCGGATGAAGAGCTTCAAAGAATGTGGGTTCTTCGTAAAATTCTTGATGAAATGGAGGATGCTCAAGGTATTCAGTTTTTAATCGATAGACTTAAGTCATTCAAGACAAATGAAGAGTTTTTCTCTTCAATGAAATCAGGAAACGGTAAAAAAACTAAGTAAGGCTTAAGGCTCTTGTTAACAAAGAGCCATCATTAAATTCATCTTGAAAATATAATTCCATTCCTTGGATTTTTGAATCATGACAAATATTTTGTGCTTTGGCGAAGATGCTCTGAGATGCAAATAGAAATTTTTTATTTAATAGGTTCTCTATCTTACAATATTCAAAAATTTTTTTAAAAGTAAGGCTGTTGAATATTAAAATAACATCTACATTTTTATTATCGATTTTTAAAATCTCAGATTTATTATAAATTAGCTCAAAACAGTAAATAGTGTCAGCATTAGCTTTAAGTTTTGATTGAATATAATTATTTGAATGCTTGCCACAAAATATCAATGATTTTGTATTTTTATCAATCATCTCATAAAGCCCAGCAGCAGATTGATTTTTTGGTGATATTGATTCTACTCCAATAGCCTTTAGAGCAGCCGAAGTCTTTTCACCCACTGAATAAAAATTATTTTCTAGACTACTAAGATCATGAGATTCACCAATTAAGTTAATCCCTTTTGTTACAGAGGTTTGGCTTAGAAAAATTATATTCTTATAGCCTGATATATTTTTTATAAAGGACTCCCAAATTTCATTATCCTCTTTTGCATCTATTATTTCTGACATATAAATATTTAAAATATCTATG
Source organism: uncultured SAR86 cluster bacterium (assembly GCA_902559885.1). Taxonomy (GTDB): domain Bacteria; phylum Pseudomonadota; class Gammaproteobacteria; order Magnimaribacterales; family D2472; genus CACEJU01. The sequence goes on from CACEJU010000002.1 coordinate 7,322, forward strand.
TTTAATCTTGATGATGCCTTGTTCAGATTTTCTGATAATGATTTTGGTCTAGTATTAATAATAGTCATCTTCGAATAATTTCTTTAGCATTATTTTCGATAAAGTATTGTGACAACTTAGATATCTGATCATCAAGATTTGTATAATCAGAAGTCTCTTCAGAGTAAATGCTAACACTACCATCCAAACAGCTTACTTTTGCTTTTATTAACAGATTATTTTTTTCAATTTCCTTTATTAAAATTGAAATTGGAGAAAGACATTCTCCATCCATAGATGCAACAAAATTTCTTTCAGCATTTGCTATCGCTAGGTCTTTATTCGATGTTAAGTTTTTAAAAATTTTTATAATTTTATTATTTGATGAAAGGCACTCTATGCCAATATAACCTTGGGATGCTGCCGGTATCATGAAATCTATTTCAAAAACATTAAACTCGGTTAGATCTAAATTTAGTCTATTAATGGCAGCCTTAGCCATAATAATTCCATCAAATTGCTCATCTTTAAGTTTATCAATTCTTGTTTCTATATTTCCTCTAATTGGCTTAACTCGGGTTTCAGGATATTTTTCAAGCAACTGAGATGCCCTTCTTGGACTAGAAGTTCCTATCTCAAATGTATTATTTGCTAACTCATCCAAGTTAGAGATTTTTTTCGAAATAAAAATATCACTTGGATCCTCTCTATCTAAAACTCCACAAATTATAAAATTATTTTCAATTTGAGAGGGCACGTCTTTAAGGCTATGAACTGCAATATCAACCTCTAATTTTTCTAAGTTTCTTTCAAGTTTAGATATAAATACTCCTTTGCCACCTATCTCATGCAAAGGCTTTTCAGTAAGATCGCCATCAGAGTCTGATGAAATGATTTCATTTTCAAAATTATTTGCTGTTAAAATTTTGCTAACTTTCTCTGCCTGAAAGAGCGCTAAGGGAGATTTTCTAGTTCCAATTCTAATCTTCATTTTTTATTAAATATGCCTTAACTTCGCCAAGCTTTTTTTCTTTTAATACAGAAAAATTATTTGGAAGTTCAAAACTTTCTCTTTTGCTCATTTCAATATAGATTTTACATGAGGATTTTAAGTTTTTATGCTCCGCTAATATTTTTAATATTTTTGTTACATAATCTTTATCAAATGGTGGGTCTATAAAAATAAAATCAAATGCAGTTAGCTCATTCCTTTTAACCCACACAAAGGCATCTAAAAAGTAGCTTTGAAACCTATCCTCAAACTTAAATAATTTATTATTATTAATTATGTTGAGATAACATTTTTTATTTTTTTCTATAACTGTTAAAGATGCAGCTCCTCTTGATAATGCCTCAAATGCAAGAGAGCCTGAGCCGGAAAAGAGATCTAAGCAATGAGCATCCTCTATTTCAAATTGTATCCAATTGAATAAGATTTCTTTTAACTTACCAGACGTTGGTCTCAGAGCATCATTATGATCAAAGGCTATTTTTTGTCCTCTGTGTGTACCACCAATTATTTGTAAATATTTTTTCACAATGTATTTTGCACTTTTTAAGTTCCATAAAGAACTATAGGTGTTGAAAATAAGTATAATTCAATTCATGGATATTCAAGAAAAGTTTAGAACTGCAATGAGAGGATTTTTTGCCTCTGTTTCTGTTATGGCTCTAAAAAATAGTAATGGTTTTTTTGCTATTACTGTTTCATCTGTTACCTCGATATCCTTAGATCCTCCATCTTTATTGGTATGTATCAATAAGGATTCTCGAATTCATTCCGAGTTATTAGAGGGCGAATTAGTAAGCATTAATCTTCTAACTAAAGATCAACAGCATATATCTGAAAAATGTAGTAATTCGTTATTAGAAGGTGAAAGATTTGATCAAGAGTACTGGGATATCGAAAACACTCCTATTGTAAAAAATGCTCAAGCTAACTTTTTATGTAAAATTTCTAATATGATTGATCATGGCACTCATTCAATTTTGCTTTTAGATGTTCAAGATGTTGAGCACCTTGATAAGATCAATACATTAAGTTACATAAACGGCAAATACGTTTAAACAGATTTAGCTTTCTAATAATGAAATAACTATTAAAGTAGCTAGCTCTGAATGATACCTGTTAAAACTTTATCTAAGTGAAAATCTAGGTTACCACCAATTATAGTGGCACTTGAAATTGGCCCTAAAGTTTGCTCAGGGTCTAATTGATCAACTATCGCAACCTTCCTTAATATACCAACTAGACCATGCAACATTGACCATAAAGTTATGCATTTATATGCAATTACCTCTTCCGGATCATTTGAAAGCTTTGAAAAGCTTAATCGCATATTCTCATATGTATCATTTGCACAATCCAATAAGTCAGGATAATTAGAAAAATCACCAACTGCAGTTCCAAACATCAAATCATAGGTATTTGCATGTTCCAAGCCAAAGTTAATATAGTTCACACCTTTCTCAACCAACTCTTTTTTAGTAACTTTTTTTGATGTATCTATATTTGTAGCTAAACTCAGCTTTTTAAAACCCTCCATAGCAACAGAAGCATATAAAGATTCTTTGGTTTTGAAATGCCTATATGGAGCCGTTTGCGATACATTACTTTCTTTTGCTAGCTTTCTAATACTGAGGTTTGCATACCCTTCAGATTCACATATCTTAACCGCACAAGCTGTTAGCTCTTCTTTTAAATTGCCGTGATGATAATTTTTCATTAAAAAGTCATTTGAAATGTTGACAGTGCTAACATTATCGTAGTATGTTAACGCTGCAAACATTAATTCTATATGAAAATTTTTTTTAAAGACAGCTTATTATCATTATTTCTATTACAAAGTGCTTTTGTTTTTGCCAATTCCAACCTTGAAGTTTTAGAGATTCAGAAGCAGTCCAAGTATCAAATTAATAAAGAATTTCCAGGAATTTTGCTCCCCTATGAACAATCAAAACTTGCATTTCAAATACCAGGTAGATTGGAATTAGTTTATGTTGATATTGGTGATAAAGTTAGTAAAGGGCAGGTACTTGCTGAACTTGATAATAGTGAAATCACAGCACAGCTCAATCAAGCAAAGGCAAGCTACAATCTTTCTTCACAAATTTTATCAAGATTTAAAGATTTAAGAGAAAAGGGGCATATTTCAATTCAAGATTTAGATAAAGCTCAGTCAGATTATCAGGCATCAAAAGCAATGAAAGAGTTTTATGAAGTTAAGCTAAATCAGACAAAACTTATTGCTCCATTTAATGGAATAATTCAAGAAAGATTTTATGACACAGGCTCAGTAATATCTGGTGCAATGCCTATTCTAGAGATTTTAGGCACTGACTATGTTGAGGCTCATGTCACCATTCCATTAAATGTTTCTAATGACTTAATTGTTGGAAATAGATATAGCTTTACTCTAAATGATAATAATGTTGAAGCAAGATTTACACGCATATCGCCAATGTCTAAATCTGGGACAGAATCAAAACTTGCAATTTTTACTTTTGATAATTTCTATACCCCTGGAGTAATTGCTAATCTTAAGCTTAGTATTGAACAGTTTAAAAGAGGTGTATGGGTGCCTTTTAAATCTCTTTCACAATCAGATCAAGGGTTATGGACAATATATACCTTAGAAAATAATAAGGTAGTTAGAGATATCGTTGAAATAATTTATTTTGAGGATGAATATGCTTTCATTGATGGCACCATCCAAAATGGAGACTTAGTAATACTTGGAGGAGCCTCAAAGATAGTAGCTGGAAAAGTCATTAATTCTCAATGAAATTCTTAGAAATATTTATAGAAAGGCCTAGGGTATTGTTGCTCACCCTTACATTTATTATATTAGCTGGTGTTTCATCAGTCTTATCCCTGCCAATCCAAGAAAATCCAGAATTAGCTCAAAGATGGGGATCAGTTACAACTACATATCCAGGCGCCACACCTGAAAGAATTGAAACACAAGTAGTAGATCAGTTAGAAAGAAAACTTCGTGAAGTAACAGATATAGATGAATTAGACTCAATAATATCTCAAGGCTTTGCAACGACCGTAGTAGAATTTTCTCAGGAACTTGATCCTGAACTAATTGAGCAAACTTGGTCACAAGTTCAAGATAAAATGTCTTTAGTTGAGCCGTTCTTACCAGAGGGCGCCACAATATCTTTAGTTCGCTCATCTGGCCCACCTATAACAAATCTTTATGCAATTAAATGGCAAGGCAAAGATGAGCCAAGGTTTGTGATGATGTCCAGGATTGCTGAGCAACTTCAAACTAGATTAAATAGTTTAGATTTAACAGAAAAACTTAGAGTATTTGGAGCAGCCGATGAAGAGCTTAGTATCAAAGTTGATCCTTCAAAACTTTCGTCATTGGGGTTAACCTTTGCTGATATTGCAAGTGCTATTTCTTCTATAGATGCAAAAAAACCTATAGGGCTACTTTCTAATGCGAACTCATCTTATCTTTTTAAATTAAAAGATAGCCTAATTGATATTTCTAGCTTCAATGAAATTCCTATTAAAAAAGAAAATAATCAGTTAATTAGATTAGAGGATATTGCCAAAATAAATATTCAACCAGTATCACCAGTAGAAGAAATTATTTTACATAATGGCCAAAGAGTTGTAATGGTTGGGATTTCGGCAACCATGTCTCAAAGGGTATTTGAATATGTTGCACAAGCTGATTCGATAGTTGAAGAGTTAAATAAATCATTACCAGATGAGATTGTAATTGAGAAAATTTATGATGAATCTGTTTTTGTATCAGAGATGTTCTCAAATTTATCAACGAGTTTTTTTCTGGCAACTTTTTTTGTTCTAGCATTTAGTTTTTTCTTCTTAGGTATTAGGCCTGGAATTATAGTTACAGCAATTCTTCCATTTACTGTTGGCCTGGTATTATTTGGTTGCAATCTTATCGGGCTGCCTCTTCATCAAACATCTATAACGGGAATAATTATTGCATTAGGACTTCTTATTGATAATGGCATTATTGTTGTAGAGGACTATAAATATAGAAGATCAAAAGGCTTATTACCGGCTGAATCAATAAAAGAATCAGTCAATCATTTATTTGCACCTTTAGCAGCAGCAACCAGCACTACTGTATTTGCATTTATGCCTATTGTTACAGGTGAAGGTTCAAGTATTGAATTTGTTAGTGGAATGGGGATAACAGTTATATTCTCTATTATTTCTTCATTATTTTTAGCATTAGTCTTCGTGCCTGTCTTGATGACTTATATGGAAAAGATACCGTTTTTTAAAAATATAGAAATATCAAGTGAAGGGTATAAAAATGAATTTTTACTGCAGAAATATAGAAAATTTTTATTCTGGGCATACAAAGCACCTCGCAGAGCAATATCAATTGCGTTGGCTTTTCCACTGCTAGGATTCATAAGTTTTGCATTTATCCCAAAAGATTTTTTTCCTCCTGAAGATAGGAACATGTTCCAAGTAAGAATTGAACTTCCCAAGAATGCTTCTGCTGAAGCTACCCTAAATAAAACCCTAGAGGTCAGAGAGCAAATTATAGATTCAGAATTAATTGATATAGATGATGAAATTTGGTGGATAGGATCAAGACTTCCTAGAATCCTGATGAATGTCATTGGAGGGGATACAAAAAATGCAAACAATAATATGGCTGAGGGAGTTTACTTTGCAAAAGATTTTAACAACATGATAGATGGATTGCCTCAGCTTAATACTCTGATAGCAGAAAGAAATCCGGATGTAAGAATTTTAGTTGATAATTTTTTTGCTGGCCCACCCGTTTTTGCTGATATTGAATATAAAATTATTGGTGATGATAGAGAGGTCTTGGGCATACTTGGAGAAGAGCTTGAATTAATTATAAGTAATGCACCTAATATAGTTTTAACTGGCACAGACTTTTCTGGTTATAGTACTAATATTGAATTTAATATTGATACATCTAACCTATATTATTCAGGCCTTAATCCAGCAATTATTTCGAATGAATTATTTTCAATGAGCAATGGGGTTATTGTTGGAACTATGCTTGATGGCACCAAGGAAATACCAATTAGACTTAAGGGCAGTATTGGCTTAAACGGAGTCATTGATCAGGCAACCCTTTTAACACTTCCCTCTGAAAATGGACTTAATTACATTGAGAATTTCGGAGATAGTGAAATTACAAGAAAATCAGGAACAATAACAAGGCTTCAAAGCAGAAAGCTTAATACTGTTCAGGGCTGGGTTCAGACCTTGACTCTGCCATCAGAAACTGAAGTTTATCTTGAAGATAAAGTTGCAGAATTTCAATCAAGATTGCCATCAGGGTATACATTAAAACAAGATGGACAAGCAGATTCTAGATCTCAATCACAAGGCCAAGTATATTCCTCAGCAGTCCTTTTTATTATCTTAATAATTGCAGGTTTGGTTTTTGCCTTGAATTCTTTCAAACAAATGCTATTAATATTTTCATGCGGCATGTTATGTGTTGGCCTTTCATATTTAGGTTTATTTATAGGCAACCAAAATTATGGATTTATAGGTTTAATTGGAGTCGTTGGGCTAATTGGATTATCTATCAATGACTCAATAATTGTTTTATCTCACATAAAAGAAGAAGCTAATAAAAGAGATCTAACAAAAGCTGAGGTAATAGAAATTGTTATAAGATCAACAAGGCATATCATAACAACCTCTGCAACAACCATAGGTGGTTTTGCACCTTTATTATTTGGAAGTATTTTCTTCCATCCTCTAGCATGGGGAATGATAATTGGAGTATTAGGTGCAACATTGCTTGCTCTATTATATGTACCAGCCGTTTATATGAATATGATAGGGATTAAGGATTAGAACAATTCTGAGAGCAATAAAATTTTTTATTTTTTTTAACGAGAAGATCTTGGTCTACAAATACTCCACATTTTTCGCACTCGATTATCTGTTTACTAATTTCTTTATTTTCATTTGAATTAATAGCATTATTAATTTTTGATTTTAGATATAAAAAAATTAGAAAAAATATTACTGGAAAAGCAAATAGCAATATTTTTAGAATAAGCATCTTATTGCTGAGGTGGCTTAGATCCTCTTAAAAATCTCCATGACCAGCCATCATCTTCAGATGTATCTACTATTTTGTCTGCATAATTAAGCTTAATTATTGCCTTTGTGTCATCGAGAAGCTCTTCATAACCAAGAGCCTGGTATGATTTTTCAAGAATTTTTAAAGCTCTATAGTTTTCACTTGAATTTGGAATATTTTCAATAACATAGTTTGCTCTTCTTATTGCAGCCACATATGCCGAGCGTGAAACATAAAAATCAGCAGCAGCCAATTCATTTCTTGCAATCATATTTCTTAAATAGATTGATCTTTTTTGAGCATATGGCGCATATTGGCTCTCTGGAAATCTAGTTAAAAATTCAGATAATTCAGAAAAGGATTTTTTTGCACCTGAAATATCTCTATTAGATAAATCAGTATTTGCAATTCGTGCTAGTAAATTTGCATCCTGAGTATAACTAGCTATACCTTTCATAAAATATGCGTAGTCAATATTCGGATGTCTTGGATGTAATCTTATAAATCTCTCTGCAGATGAATGGGCAGCTTCATATTCACTTAACATAAAGTGAGCGTAAATTAATTCAATCTGTGCTTGTTCTGCATATTTTCCAAACGGATATCTGGTTTCAATTGCTTCTAGTGACTCTATTGCAGAGAAGAAGTTACCTGCTGCCATTCTTCTTTGAGCTTGATCGTAATAGATCTTTTCTGGTTGCTCTACTATTTCAGGCTCACTGCTACATGCAGCTAAAAATATAGAAGCTAGTATAATAAATGTAAAATTAGAAGAAGTTAAAAGTATCTGTTTCATATGATTTTGGTATTTTACCTCTATTATTAATTAAAGGTTTAATATTTTTTGAATTTAGATTCAATATTTTAAATATAGTTCAATGTTTGAAAAAGTAGTTACAAAAGATAATGATAATTGGCGATTAGATAAATGCGCAGCTTTTTTATTTTCAGATTTTTCACGAACACAAATAAAAAAATGGATTCTTGAGGGAAGAGTGCTAGTAAATGGAGAGTTGTATAACCCTAAAGATAAAGTTATATGTGATGATATTATTTTTGTTAATCCATCAATTGAAGAAAAAATTTCTTGGGAACCTCAAAATATCCCACTTACAATCATTGAAGAAAATAAAAACTTTATTGCACTAAATAAAAATGCTGGTCTAACTGTTCATCCAGGTAATGGATGTAAAGATGGAACTTTAGCAAATGGATTGCTTTACAGATATCCTGAACTTGTTTCTTTGCCAAGAGCCGGAATTGTTCACAGGCTAGACAAAGATACATCTGGAATCATGATAATTGCTAAGTCTGAAAAATTTAGAAATCATTTCATAGCAGAGATGCAAGAAAGAAAAATTAAAAAGAATTACATAGGAGTAGTATCAGGAATACCTTCACTTGGAAGTTTTGAAATTAATCTACCAATAGGAAGGGATAAAAAAAGCAGAATTAAAATGGCTGTAAGAGATGATGGTAGAGATGCTATATCAATCGTAAGCCTTAAAGAGAAATTTAAAAACTATTCTATGCTAGATATATCTATTGAGACTGGTAGAACTCATCAAATAAGAGTGCATTTGGCATACAACAAACTTCCATTAATTGGTGATAGGACATATAACCCACGAGCTATCATACAAAAAGACTCATCTGCAGAAGTAATAAAATTAATAAGAGAGTTTCCCAGGCAGGCGCTTCATGCTCACACAATTAGATTTAGAAGTATTGATAATGATGATGAGCTAACATTTTCTGCTCCTTTGGCAAATGATATTTCAGAGTTAGTAAAAAATTTAAAAACTTTTGCTTGAAAGGTTAGCTCAAAGCTTGTGTTTTAAGCCAATAAATAATATAAATCCATTTTATTGAGGATATATGGCTGAAAAAATAAAATTATCTGGTGGAGATATGTTAATGCGCTCTTTGCACGAAGAGGGTGTTGATATTATTTTTGGCTATCCGGGTGGCGCAGCATTACACATATACGATGCTTTATTTAATCAAGACAAAATAGATCACATTCTAGTTAGGCATGAACAAGGAGCAACCCATGCAGCTGATGGTTATGCCAGAGCGACAGGAAAGCCTGGTGTTGTGCTTGTGACTTCAGGTCCAGGGGCTACAAATGCAATAACAGGAATTGGAACAGCTTTTATGGATTCAATTCCAATGGTTGTTATATCTGGTCAGGTAGCAAGTCATTTAATAGGAACTGACGCTTTTCAAGAAACAGATATGATCGGCATATCTAGGCCAATTGTTAAACATAGCTATACAGTTTTTAATGCAGAGGATATTCCAAAGATAATAAAAGAAGCTTTTTATGTTGCAACTTCAGGTAGACCTGGCCCAGTTGTAATTGATATTCCAAAAGATATGACGGCACCTGACATACTTTTTGATTATGAATATCCAAAGACAATCAACCTAAGATCATATAATCCACCTGTTATTCCTGAATCTAATCAAATTGAAAGAGCAGTAGATGCAATTATTACATCAGAAAAGCCTGTTATTTATGCTGGAGGCGGAGCTATAGCTAGCAATGCCGAAGATGAACTTTTTGCTTTGAATGAAATTATGGATGCACCAGTTACAAATACCTTAATGGGACTTGGGATATATCCTGCAACTCATGAAAGATTTTTAGGTATGCTGGGGATGCATGGAACTTACCAAGCAAACATGGCAATGCATAATGCTGATTTAATTATAGCTATAGGCGCAAGATTCGATGATAGGATTACAAATGCACCTTCTAAATTCTCACCACAAGCCAAGATTATTCACTTAGATGTTGATCATTCGTCTGTATCCAAAATTATTGGCGCAGATATTGCTGTATTTGGTCAGGTAAAGAATTCTTTAGATTTAATAATTAAAGAGCTAAAAAACAAAATAAATGAATATGATAAAAATAAACTCGGACCATGGCACGATCAAATAGCAAATTGGAAAGCTGATCATGGTCTTGATTATGAATTATATAAAGACGCTTCTGATACAAAGCCAATACTCCCTCAAGCAGTTGTTCAACATGTTTACAATATTACTAATGGGGATGCATTTGTTACATCTGATGTAGGCCAACACCAAATGTTTGCTGCTCAGTACTATCATTTTGACAAGCCAAGAAGATGGATTAATTCAGGAGGTCTCGGCACTATGGGATTTGGGTTACCAGCAGCTCTGGGAGTTAAATTAGCTTATAGAGATGAGGAGGTTGTTTGTATTACTGGCGAGGGTAGTATCCAGATGTGCATTCAAGAGCTTTCAACTTGCTTACAATATAATTTGCCTATAAAAATTATTAATATAAATAATGAAGCATTAGGAATGGTGAAGCAATGGCAAGATATGAACTATGGTGGAAGACATTCTCAAAGTACATATCAAAACTCCTTACCTGATTTTGTAAAATTAACAGAAGCATATGGTCATGTAGGAATAAAAATTGAAAAAAACTCTGAATTACAAACAAAACTCGAAGAAGCTTTTTCTATAAAAGATAAATTAGTATTTGTAGACGTATATGTTGATCCAAGTGAGCATGTTTATCCAATGCTTGTTGCAGGTGAGAGTTTAAAAGATATGTGGCTCAAAAAGGACAAGAAAACATGAACAGAAGAAATTTAACTCTTATTATGGAAAATAAACCTGGTGCATTAGCAAGAGTTGTAGGATTGTTTCATCAAAGAGGTTACAACATAGAAAGTCTTCATGTTGATTCTATTGAAGATATTTCAAAATACCATTTCATTGAAGAAGAATTAGATATAAAATTCGCCCCATTTGAAATATCTAAATTAACTATTCAGACCAAAGTATCAGATTCTTTAATGTTACAAATCTTAAGACAAATAAATAAGCTTATTGATGTAATAGCTGTAAGCAATGAGGAATCAACCTATCTAAAAGGAGTATTAATAAATGAAAATATATTATGAAGATGATGCAAATCTAGATCTAATAAAAAATATGAATGTTGCAATCATTGGTTATGGATCTCAAGGTCATGCTCATGCAAATAATCTTCATGACTCTGGAGTTAATGTTACTGTGGGTTTAAGAGAGGATTCTTCATCTTGGAGTAAGGCTGAGGAAGCTGGTTTAAAGGTTATGAATGTACCAAGCGCAGTTGAGGATGCAGACTTAGTTATGATACTTGCTCCCGATGAGTTTCAAAGTTCTATTTATGAGAATCAAATTAAACCTAATTTAAAGCAGGGGTCAATTCTAGCTTTTGCGCACGGCTTCAATATTCATTTTGAAAAAATTATTCCTGCTGATGATACAAGTGTAATTATGATTGCGCCAAAAGGACCAGGACATACTGTAAGGAGCACTTATGTTCAGGGCGGAGGAGTTCCATCATTAATTGCAATTTACAAAGACTCAATAACAGATAAAGGATATACAGCTAAAGATATTGCTTTGTCATATGCAAAAGCAAATGGTGGTACAAAGGCAGGAGTATTAGAAACATCTTTTAAAGAAGAAACCGAAACAGACTTATTTGGAGAGCAAGCTGTTTTATGTGGAGGTATGACTGCTCTTATTAAAGCTGGATATGAAACATTGGTCGAAGCTGGTTATAGTCCAGAGATGGCTTACTTTGAGTGTTTGCATGAAACAAAATTAATTGTCGATCTAATTCAAGAAGGCGGCATTTCAAATATGCATTATTCAATTTCAAATACAGCAGAATTTGGAGATTATCTTAGTGGACCAAAAGTAATAACAGAAAATACAAAAGAAGCTATGAAAGAAATTCTTGAAAATATTCAATCAGGTAATTTTGCAAATGAGTTCTTAAATGATTGCAGACAGAGCAATGATGGCTCTGGTGGACCCTTTCTAAAAAGTAACAGAGAGGCTACAAAAAACCACCCCATTGAAGCGGTTGGTGCTGAACTTAGATCAAAGATGAAATTCTTAAAATCTAAGAAATTAGTAGATAAAGAAAAAAATTAAAAAACTACTATCTTATTGTAAATAAACCAATTACAATACGCGTCCGTCCTTGAGACGATTGTTCTAAAACATTATTGGTTACTCGTGTGGGTGTTCAAAATACGAGAAAAAATTTTAGATTTTTTTATAAAAAATCAACAAACATGATATTAATTGAAGAGTTTGATCATGGCTCAGATTGAACGCTGGCGGTAGGCCTTATACATGCAAGTCGAGCGAGAAAGTATCTTCGGATATGAGTAGAGCGGCGGACGGGTGAGTAACGCGTAGGAATCTACCTAGTAGAAGGGGATAGCCCGGGGAAACTCGGATTAATACCGTATACCTCCTTAGGGAGAAAGAGGGCCTCTCTTTGATGCTCTTGCTACTAGATGAGCCTGCGTAAGATTAGCTAGTTGGTGAGGTAATGGCTCACCAAGGCGACGATCTTTAGCTGGTCTGAGAGGACGATCAGCCACATTGGGACTGAGACACGGCCCAGACTCCTACGGGAGGCAGCAGTAGGGAATATTGGACAATGAGCGCAAGCTTGATCCAGCCATACCGCGTGTGTGAAGAAGGCTTTCGGGTTGTAAAGCACTTTAAGCAGGGAGAAAAAGTTATAGGTTAATACCCTATGACCGTGATGTTACCTGCAGAATAAGCACCGGCTAATTCCGTGCCAGCAGCCGCGGTAATACGGAAGGTGCAAGCGTTAATCGGAATTACTGGGCGTAAAGCGCGCGTAGGTGGTTTGTTAAGTTGGATGTGAAAGCCCTGGGCTCAACCTAGGAACTGCATCCAAAACTAACTCACTAGAGTACGATAGAGGGAGGTAGAATTCATAGTGTAGCGGTGGAATGCGTAGATATTATGAAGAATACCAGTGGCGAAGGCGGCCTCCTGGATCTGTACTGACACTGAGGTGCGAAAGCGTGGGTAGCGAACAGGATTAGATACCCTGGTAGTCCACGCCGTAAACGATGACAACTAGCTGTTGGGAGACAATGTCTTTCAGTGGCGCAGCTAACGTTTTAAGTTGTCCGCCTGGGGAGTACGGCCGCAAGGCTAAAACTCAAATGAATTGACGGGGACCCGCACAAGCGGTGGAGCATGTGGTTTAATTCGATGCAACGCGAAAAACCTTACCTACTCTTGACATACTTGGAAGCTCTTGTAATGAGAGTGTGCCTTTTGGAGCCAAGATACAGGTGCTGCATGGCTGTCGTCAGCTCGTGTCGTGAGATGTTCCGTTAAGTCGGATAACGAGCGCAACCCTTACCCTTATTTGCCAGCGATTCGGTCGGGAACTATAAGGGGACTGCCGGTGATAAACCGGAGGAAGGTGAGGACGACGTCAAGTCATCATGGCCCTTACGAGTAGGGCTACACACGTGCTACAATGGGGAATACAGACGGACGCTAAGCCGCGAGGTAGTGCTAATCCTAGAAAATTCTTCGTAGTCCGGATTGGAGTCTGCAACTCGACTCCATGAAGTCGGAATCGCTAGTAATCGCGAATCAGCATGTCGCGGTGAATACGTTCTCGGGTCTTGTACACACCGCCCGTCACACCATGGAAGTGGATTGCACCAGAAGTAGATAGTCTAACCTTCGGGAGGGCGTTTACCACGGTGTGCTTCATGACTGGGGTGAAGTCGTAACAAGGTAGCCGTAGGGGAACCTGTGGCTGGATCACCTCCTTAAAAAGAAATGTGTTTTCAACATCCACACGAGTAACCAAAAATGTAAGAACAAAGTTATAAAAAATAAATGGTATGTAATTTTCTAATGCATATTTATATGCATTTGATCACTGCAATTTAAAAGTAAATTTAATATTTTATTAAGTTATCTCAAATAAATAACCTTTTTTAAGGTTATATGATCAAGTAAAAGAAGAGCACAAGGCGGATGCCTTGGTAGCAGAAGGCGATGAAGGACGTAGTAACCTGCGAAAAGCTTCGGGGAGCTGGTAAACAAGCTTCGATCCGGAGATGTCCGAATGGGAAAACCCAGCATGCATAAGCATGCTATCTTATACTGAATACATAGGTATAAGAGGCAAACCTAGGGAACTGAAACATCTAAGTACCTAGAGGAAAAGAAATCAACCGAGATTCCGGTAGTAGCGGCGAGCGAAACCGGAGCAGCCCTTAAGCTTTTATTAGTCTAACAAAATATTCTGGAAAGTTTAGCCATAGTAGGTGATAGCCCTGTATGTGAAAGACTAGTTTAAGTGAAATCGAGTAGGTCGGGACACGTGAAATCTTGACTGAATATGGGGGGACCATCCTCCAAGGCTAAATACTCTCTGCTAACCGATAGTGAACCAGTACCGTGAGGGAAAGGCGAAAAGTACCCCTGCAAGGGGAGTGAAATAGAACCTGAAACCTTGTGCTTACAAGCAGTCGGAGCTGACTTGTTCAGTGACGGCGTACCTTTTGTATAATGGGTCAACGACTTAATTTCAGTAGCAAGCTTAACCAATTAGGGGAGGCGTAGGGAAACCGAGTCTTAATAGGGCGTTTAGTTTCTGGAATTAGACCCGAAACCGGGTGATCTATCCATGGCCAGGGTGAAGGTCGAGTAACATCGACTGGAGGCCCGAACCCACTTATGTTGAAAAATGAGGGGATGAGCTGTGGATAGGAGTGAAAGGCTAATCAAACCCGGAGATAGCTGGTTCTCTTCGAAAACTATTTAGGTAGTGCCTCGTGTATTACCATAGGGGGTAGAGCACTGTTTCGGCTAGGGGGTCATCCCGACTTACCAAACCGATGCAAACTCCGAATACCTATGAGTATGAGCACGGGAGACAGACTGCGGGTGCTAACGTCCGTAGTCGAGAGGGAAACAACCCAGACTGTCAGCTAAGGTCCCTAATTATGATTAAGTGGGAAACAATGTGGGAAGGCACAAACAGCTAGGAGGTTGGCTTAGAAGCAGCCATCCTTTAAAGAAAGCGTAATAGCTCACTAGTCGAGTCGGCCTGCGTGGAAGATATAACGGGGCTAAATCATAAACCGAAGCTACAGATCTTGTTTAAGATGGTAGAAGAGCGTTCTGTAAGCCGTTGAAGGTGTGCTGTGAGGCATGCTGGAGGTATCAGAAGTGCGAATGTTGACATGAGTAACGATCAAAGGGGTGAAAAACCCCTTCGCCGAAAAACCAAGGGTTCCTGTCCAACGCTAATCGAGGCAGGGTGAGGCGGCCCCTAAGGCGAGGGCGAAAGCCGTAGTCGATGGGAAACAGGTTAATATTCCTGTACTTTTTATAACTGCGATGGGGTGACGGAGAAGGTTAGGCTAGCACGGCGTTGGTTGTCCGTGTTTAAGGTTGTAGGCTGGTTCTTTAGGTAAATCCGGAGAACTAAGGCTGAGAGCTGATGACGATCACTAATTTAGTGAGAAGTAGTCGATACCATGCTTCCAGGAAAAACCTCTAAGCTTCAGGTTATAAGAAACCGTACCCTAAACCGACACAGGTGGTTAGGTCGAGTAGACCAAGGTGTTTGAGAGAACTATGGTGAAGGAACTAGGCAAAATGACACCGTAACTTCGGGAGAAGGTGTGCCATGGTTAGTGATGAGACTTGCTCTCTGAGCTGAACATGGTCGAAGATACCAGGTGGCTGCGACTGTTTATTAAAAACATAGCACTCTGCAAACTCGTAAGAGGAAGTATAGGGTGTGACGCCTGCCCGGTGCCGGAAGGTTAATTGATGGGGTTAGCATTTGCGAAGCTCTTGATCGAAGCCCCGGTAAACGGCGGCCGTAACTATAACGGTCCTAAGGTAGCGAAATTCCTTGTCGGGTAAGTTCCGACCTGCACGAATGGCGTAACGATGGCCACACTGTCTCCACCATAGACTCAGTGAAATTGAATTCGCTGTTAAGATGCAGTGTACCCGCAGCTAGACGGAAAGACCCCGTGCACCTTTACTACAGGTTCACACTGGACTTTGACTTTATTTGTGTAGGATAGGTGGGAGACTTTGAAGCATAGACGCTAGTTTATGTGGAGTCGTCCTTGAAATACCACCCTTGTAAAATTGAAGTTCTAACTTAGGTCCATTATCTGGATTGAGGACAGTGTGTGCTGGGTAGTTTGACTGGGGCGGTCTCCTCCTAAAGAGTAACGGAGGAGTACGAAGGTATCCTCAGCACGGTCGGACATCGTGCAAAGAGTATAAAGGCAAAAGGATGCTTGACTGCGAGATCGACGGATCGAGCAGGTAGGAAACTAGGTCTTAGTGATCCGGTGGTTCTGAATGGAAGGGCCATCGCTCAACGGATAAAAGGTACGCCGGGGATAACAGGCTGATACCGCCCAAGAGTTCATATCGACGGCGGTGTTTGGCACCGCGATGTCGGCTCATCACATCCTGGGGCTGGAGCAGGTCCCAAGGGTATGGCTGTTCGCCATTTAAAGTGGTACGCGAGCTGGGTTTAGAACGTCGTGAGACAGTTCGGTCCCTATCTGCTGTGGGCGTTTGGAAATTTGAGGGAAGCTGATCCTAGTACGAGAGGACCGGATTGGACGAACCCCTGGTGTTCCGGTTGTCACGCCAGTGGCATTGCCGGGTAGCTATGTTCGGAAGGGATAACCGCTGAAAGCATATAAGCGGGAAGCCTCTCCCAAGATAAGATTTCCCAGAGACTTTATGTCTCCTAAAGAGTCGTCATAGACTATGACGTTGATAGGCAAGATGTGTAAGCGTTGTGAGGCGTTGAGCTAACTTGTACTAATAACTCGTGAGGCTTGATCATGTAACCTTAAGAAAGGCACATGAAGATAATTTAAATAGTAGTGATATAAAAGTTACATACCAGTTTGCCTGATGACAATAGCAACTTGGTACCACCTGATCCCATTCCGAACTCAGAAGTGAAACGAGTTAACGCCAATGGTAGTGCAGGGCTTCCCTGTGTGAGAGTAGGTAATCGTCAGGCTTTTTAATTTTTAAGGCTCTCAGATTGAGAGCCTTTTTTTTTGATTTTTTTACTGTGATAATACGACAATGATTATTGGATTAACTGGCGGCATTGGATCTGGAAAATCTACTGTGGGCAGCCTCTTTAAAAAACATGATATTCAAGTAATTGATGCTGATGATTGCGCTCGAGATGCTTTAAATAAACCATCATCAGGATATTTTGAATTTATTAATAAGTTTGGAGATTCATTTCTAGATAAAAATAATGAAATTGATAGAAGAAAACTCAGAAAATATATTTTTAATAATAAAGAAAAACAAAAAGAGCTGGAGCTAATAGTTCATCCAATAGTTCGCAAAACAATTTCTGATTTTGTTCTTAACTCAAAATCTTTATATACCATAATTATTGTTCCATTAATCTATGAAACAGATTCAGCAAATAATTACGATAGAATTATCGTTGTTGATTGTGATAAAGAAATACAGTTAAAGAGGGCCTCTTCGCGCGACCAATCTTCCCCTGAAGAGATTTTAAAAATAATTAATAATCAGGCATCTAGGGAAGAAAGGTTATCGATTGCACATGATGTTATTATCAATAACACTGATATATTGGATTTAGAAAAACAGGTTATTAAATTGCATAAAAAATATTCAAAAATATTATGAAAGAGTGCCCTAGATGTAAAAAAGAAGTAAAGCTTAACAAAGAAAATAAAGCCAAACCTTTTTGTTCAGAAAAATGTAAATTATTAGATTTTGGAAACTGGGCATCAGAAACTAACAAAATCTCAAGACCAATTCAGTCTGAAGATTTTTATGAGGACTAATTAGCAAAAGTGCTAATGCTTGCAATACCATCTGCATTGTTATCTAGAGCATCAGGTAAATCATTAAGAGTTAGCCCACCAAGCGCATAAACTCTAATATTTGATACTAAAGACATCTCATTGAACTGATTCCATCCAATAAATTTTTTTTTGTAAATATTTTTTTTCACTGGTCCAAGAAAACAGTAATCAAACAATAGCTTATTTGCAGTAAGAATTTCTTCAATGTTATGACATGAAGCACCATATGATTTATTGTATTTTTTTTTATTTAAACTCATTAACCTATCTGAGGTTAAATGAATTCCGTCAGCAAGATCCTTAATTTCACCAAATGTATCTTCTGAACAATTAGCATATAAATCAATTGACATTAAGTTCTTAATTTCAGCGTGGATATTTTTAAATAGTGAAATGAATTCTTCAGGGCTTAAAAGTTTATTTCTTACAACTAGTGTTTTTATTGGATATTTTGAAAGCTTTATTATGTAATCTGATATTGATTCTGGACTGTTATCTAGATTTGGCGTAATTGCTATTGCAGGTATATTTTCTTTCAAAGGATCGTCGTTGACAATATTTATATGATTTTCCACTCGCCTGTCTCTATTAAAGACTGAGCTTTTTTATACTTTAATTCTTTTGTTTCTGTGCCATTAGTAATTTTAACAAAATCATTTCTACCAATTTTTGGCTCTGACCTAGTTATAGGGTTTATTATTTTATCCTGTTGCGGCTGTTGATTTCTATTATGTGTTTGCTCAATATTTCCTTCGGGTTGAGGAGAGGCATGTTCAAGAGTCATATCTTGAGTATTTTGAGGTTTTAATTCTGGTATATTTTCTTCTGCTTGAAGTTTTAAGTTAAACAAGATCTTAATTGTTTCTGTATCAATAAGATTCAACATCTCTTCAAACAAAGCATACGCTTCTCTTTTGTATTCATTTTTTGGATTTTTTTGAGCGTAGGCTCTAAGCCCAATACTGGCTCTAAGATGATCTATTTCTGCTAGATGCTCTTTCCAATGAACATCAAGCACTTGAAGCATTATTTGCTTTTCAAGTAATTTTAGACTTTCACCAATTTTTTGAAATTTGTTTATATATTCAGTCTTTGCTTTTTCAACTATATATTTTGGTACTGAGTCAGCGTTTAGTTTTTTATTGTTTTCAATCTCTTTTGAGATATTAGTATCAAGATTAAAATTTTCTAAAAGATATCCTTCTAGCTCTTTATGCTTCCATTGAGATTCTACAGACTCAAGTGGAATGAACGAAGATGTAATGTTTGTAAATGTATCTTCTATGTTATTTTCAATAGTTAAACTTATATCATTTTCATTTAATAGCTGGTTTCTTAACGCATATATTGCCTGCCTTTGATCATTTGCAACATCATCATATTCAAGCAGATTTTTTCTAGCATCAAAGTTCCTTGCCTCAATTCTTCTTTGTGCATTCTCAATACCTCTAGATAACATTCTATGTTCAATTGGCTCATCTCCCATTCCAATTTTTTCAAATAATGCTCGTCTACTGTCCGTAATAAATAATCTTAAAAGGTCGTCTTCAAGTGATAAAAAGAATTTAGAATATCCTGGGTCACCTTGTCTTCCAGATCTCCCTCTAAGCTGATTATCAATTCTTCTTGATTCATGTCTTTCTGTTCCTAGGATGTGAAGACCTCCTGCATCTAATACTAATTTATGGCTTTTTAACCATGCATCCTCATCTTGATCCTCTTTTTTTCCACCTAAAACAATATCGGTACCTCGTCCAGCCATATTTGTTGCAATTGTAACAACGCCTGGCTTTCCAGCATTTGCAATTACTTCAGCTTCTCTTTCATGATGCTTTGCATTAAGTATCTGATGGTTGATATTAGATTTTTTTAAAAAACTAGATACTTCTTCTGATGATTCAACTGAAACAGTTCCAATTAATACAGGTCCATTGTTTTTGGTTATAGCCTCAACTTCTTTAATTAATGCTTTGTACTTTGCTGATTTTGTTAAAAATACTAAATCATTATTATCATTTCTAACCATTGGTTTATTTGTTGGAATAACAACAACATCAAGCCCATAGATTTGTGAAAACTCTAAAGCTTCTGTATCAGCTGTCCCCGTCATTCCTGACAAGGTTTTAAATAGCCTAAAAAAATTCTGAAAAGTTGTTGATGCAAGCGTTTGCGATTCTTTTTGAATTGGCACATTTTCTTTAGATTCTAAAGCCTGATGAACTCCCTCGCTTATTCTTCTTCCAGGCATAGTCCTGCCAGTATGCTCATCAATTAGAACAACTTCATTATTTCTAACTAAGTAATCTACATTTTTTTTAAAAAGAAAATTTGCCCTTAGACTTGCCTGAACAAATCTCATTATCTTAAGGTTTGAAACAGAATAAAGACCGTCAGAGTTACCAATTAAATTCATTTCATCCAAGATTTGCTCAACAAAAACATACCCATCATCTGTTAGTTCAACAGTGCGATTTTTTTCATCAATTAAATAATGGCCTATTTCGTCATCTTGAAGCGGGTTTTCATCATCATCGGGACGTAACTGTAATTTTAACTTTGGTATTATTTTTTTTATCTGCAGATACATATCTGAGCTTTCTGCAGAGGGACCAGAAATTACTAACGGAGTTCTTGCTTCATCAATTAAAATAGAATCTACCTCATCAACAATAGCAAAATCTAAAGAGCATTGAACTTTTTGTTCCTCTAGATGAGCCATATTGTCTCTTAAATAATCGAAGCCCAATTCATTATTAGTTGCGTATATTACATCTGATGCATAAGCTGTTTTTTTCTCAATATTATCTTGATTTGATATAACCACCCCTACAGTAAGACCAAGGAATTCGTATACTGGTCGCATCCATTCTGCATCTCTTTTTGCTAAATAATCATTAACTGTGACAACAACAGCTTTATTTTGCATGACAGCATTAAGATATGTTGGAAGGGTTGCAACTAAAGTTTTACCTTCACCAGTTTTCATTTCAGAAATATTTCCTTCTGCTAGAGCTATACCTCCCAGCATTTGGCTATCAAAATGTCTTAAGCCCAGAGTTCTTTTTGATGCTTCTCTTACTGCTGCAAATGCCTCGGGGAGGACGGAGTAAATATCATTATTTTTTTCGAATTTTTTCTTTAAATCTTCTTTTAAGGAATAAAAAAACTCATCAGGTTTATCTGAATATTTAGATTCAAGTTGATTAATACTTGATACAAAAACCCCCATTCTTTTGAGAGTCCTATCATTGCTTGACCCAAAAATATTCTTTACAAAATTTAGCATTGATTTTTACTACGCATCTCCAAATGGAGGTCTAGTATAAGAAATGGGGGCATTCTGCATATTTTCAAATTGTACAATTTCAAAAGCTTCTTCAGATATTATTTTTTTTAATAATTCATTATTTAAAGCATGGCCTGATTTATAACCTGAGAACTCTCCAATAAGATTATGACCTAGTAAGTAAAGGTCTCCAATTGCATCAAGCATTTTATGCTTAACTATTTCATCATTAAATCTTAATCCTTCTTTATTCATGATTTCATTCTCACCAAATACAATTGCATTAGATTCGCTTGCTCCTAATGCTAGATTCTTAGCTTGAAGTATTTCTTTTTCGCTAAATGAACCGAATGTTCTAGCTCTACAAACTTCTTTAACAAATGAAGTTGATGAAAAGTCTATTATTGATTCAGAAGGAAGTTGTTTGTGTACAGGGTGGTCAAAATCCACTTTAAATGAAACCTTAAAACCATTAAATGGCTTTATTGTTGCAACTGCATCACCTCTTTCGACCGTAATTTCTTTTGTAACTTTAATAAACTTTTTAATTTGATCCTGTTCTGATAATCCTGCTGACTGAATTAAAAATACAAAAGGACTAGAGCTACCATCCATGATAGGTATTTCTGGTCCATCAACCTTAATAGTGCAGTTATCAATACCTAGACCTGCGATTGCTGACAACAAATGTTCAATTGTTGATATTTTTATATCATCAAGCATTAGAGCAGTTGAAAGGCTTGTATCTCCAACATATTCAACCAATGCAGGTATTTTTATATTTTCGTCAATATCAGTTCTAATGAAATGTATTCCAGAATCTGGTTCAGATGGAAGCAGCTCCATATTAAGCGTTTTGCCAGTATGAAGTCCTATTCCTTTTGCTTTAATAGCATTTCTAAGAGTACGTTGTTTAAGCATTATGCAAGTCTAATCTAATATATTTATATATCAAATATTTTTTATTTTCTTTGTTTGGTAACTTCGGCCAGAATTATCCCTGTAGCAACAGAGACATTAAAGCTTTTAAAATCTTTATTAAATGATAAATTAATCAACTCGTCACACTTCTCAAGAGTTTTTTTCCTTATACCTTCTTCCTCAGAACCCATTATAAAAGAAACCCCATCATCATAACTATATTCTGAATAAG
This sequence comes from uncultured SAR86 cluster bacterium, assembly GCA_902559885.1. GTDB lineage: Bacteria > Pseudomonadota > Gammaproteobacteria > Magnimaribacterales > D2472 > CACEJU01. The sequence continues at coordinate 29,567 of CACEJU010000002.1, forward strand.
ATTTTTGAGCATGCTCACTTAATCCAAAAATTTTTATATTTATTTTGGTTAAATAGGCTAAACAATTTACTAGATTGGTTACATAAAAAATATCTAAAGCTTCAACACCTCCAGCTGATACCTTATGTGAGATAGCGTTTAATGGCGCACAATGATGTTTATTTATAATTACTGCATCAACATTAGTCACTGCAGCGCTTCTAAGACATGCACCAAGATTTCTAGGATCAATAATATTATCTAATATTAAGATAACCGGGCTCATTAAATTTTCAATATGATTTTTTAAGTCCTTAAAATCTCTTTTGTCTTCTTGAATAATTGCTTCTGGTTCTTGTTTAACTTTTTTAGAAAATTCATATTTTAAATTATTTATTTCTATAAGATTAACTAGATCTTCAATTCTTTTATCTTCTCTATTTTTTGGAAGTATTAATTTTTTAATTTTATGGGGGTTGGTTTTAATAATTGCTTCTATGCTGTGAAATCCAACTCTATGATTTTGTGTATTCTCTTTCATTTAAATTAATGGCTTTAGAGTAATTTTTCCCTCTTCGGGTATAACATTTAATATTTTAGATTTAATCTTATCGCCAAGTCTAAATTTTTTTCCAGTTCTCCTGCCTGCAAGTATATTAGATTCTTTATTATAGTAATATCTATCGCCAGGAAGATCAGATACGTGAATTAAGCCTGAGACAAACATATTTTCTAACTCAGCAAATAATCCAAAATCTGTAATTCCAGTAACCTGGGTTTCAATATCAGATCCAATTTTGCTTTTAAGATGGCAACAAATTAAATATTGAACAACTTGCCTTGAAACCTTTTCAGCTCTTTTTTCAAGAAAAGAAAGCTTCTCACAATCTTGATCAAGCTGCATGCTATCAAACTTAATATTTTGTTCATTAATTATATTTTTAATCATACGATGAACAATTAAATCCGGATATCTTCTAATAGGTGATGTGAAATGAGTATATCTTTCAAGTTGCAAACCAAAATGACCAACCTCTTTAGTTGAATATTCAGCCCTTTTAAGATTCTGAAGGACAAATATATTCATCACATTTTCCAAATCATGATTGGTGGCATGATTTAAGCATTTGTTAATCACATCAAGTTCTGAGCATTTATTAAAATGTTTTATACCATTTAGCTTGAAAAAGTTTTTTACTGATTCGAGTCTTGCTAGATCTGGTTCTTCATGAATTCTATAGAGACCAAATCCATAATTATTTTTTAAAAAATCAGCAGCACAAATATTTGCAAGCAGCATACATTCTTCAACTAACTTATGTGAATGTTTTCTTGTAGGAGTGGTAACTTTAAGAACTTTTTCATTTTCATTTATATCTAGTATTGGCTCTTGAGAATTAATTTCTAATGCTCCTCTTTGAGCTCTTTTTTTTAGTTGCAACTTTGCTAGTTTGGAGAGATTGCTTATATTATCTTTTATGCTTTGATCCAGATCTTGATGGTTATTATGATGAATGATTTCTTCTGCCTCATTATATGTAAGCCTTTGTTTTGAATTTATAACTGCCTCAAAGAACTGATAGCTTATGACTTCTCCATCTTTATCAGTATATATTTTTGCACTTAGTACATTTCTATTTTTATGAGGCAATAATGAGCAATAATCATTAGATATTTTTTCATGTAACATTGGAACAACTTTTTTGGGGAAGTATATTGAAGTCCCTCTAATAAAGGCCTCTTTATCTAGAATTGAATTCTGTTCAACATAACCGGCAACATCAGCTATGGCTACATACAATAAAAAGCCTTCATCACTTTTTTTGCAATAGAGGGCGTCATCAAAATCTTTTGCATCAGCCCCATCGATAGTAACAAATGCTAAGTTAGTTAAGTCTTGATAGTGGCTAAATTTTTTCTCAGTTAGACTTTCAACCTCTTTTTTTAACTTATTTGACCATTCATAAGATATTTCATTATCTAGAAGGATCTTATTTATAAAAAATGAAAGATTGCTCATAAAAATTTTATGAGCCTTTTAAAGGCTGTATTCAAATAATAAATTAATCATTCTTCCTCTTGGGTCATGAACTCTTGTATCAAAACTGAAATCAGGAGCATCATACAACCTTGGAGCAGATTCATCAAAAATATTAATTAGAGCAATTTTTATTAATCCATTGTTATTATTAAATTCAAAAGATTTTTTAATGGAAAAATCATGTACAAGAAAAGATTGGATTTTATTTTTATAGCCAAGCTCACTTGCTAAACCTGATATAGGCCTATTATTTTTATATTTATGTATATATCTGCTAGTAAATGAAAAAGAATAAGTTTGGTAATCCCAAGCTAAAAAGGCATTTATTCTTGTTTTTGGTAAAGAATGTGTATGAGAGTCATAATTGAATTTGCCAACTCTATTTATAAAATCCCCATTTAAAGCTGGATCAGGAGTCATAAATTCAAAGAGATTGGTTCCCTTTATTGAATAAGATATATTTCCAAGACTATTAAAATCCTTAGAAAAGTTAAGCTCAAAATCTAGTCCCTTAATTTTAGTTTTTTCTTCATTAAAATATGACGTAGTCACTCCAATTAAATCTCCGAGTTCATTTCGAGTAATTTTTTCTCCAAAAGGATCGGTATTTAGAATAGCCTGAGGGCTTTGTATCTCAATCCTATTTTTATAATTAATTTCCCAAAGGTCTAAAGATGCGCTGAAGTTATTTTTAGAATAAATAAATCCTAAGCTATTATTAATTGAGGTTGCTGGCTTAAGATTTGGGTTCCCCAGTAAAGCCTGCCTAACAAATACTGAGCTCTCTATATCTCTGATACTACCAAGCACAATTTCACTAGAGTACATTTGTGCCATTGATGGCATCGAAAAGGCAGAGCTGCGAGATAGCCTTAAAGCTATTTCATCATTTAAATTAAATTTAAAAGCAATCTTAGGATCTAATGAAGATTCATTCTTCATTTTCTCAAATCGAGCAGCTAAATTGATCTGTATGGTATCGAGAAAATCTCTTTCAATTTCTCCAAATAAAGCACTGCTATTTCTTGATTTGTTTACATTAATTCCGCCACCTAAAAAGAAGAGATCAGCAGTTTTTATAATTTGACCTTGTTGATTAAATTCAGCTCGAGCATATTCGTTGTAATCAATATCCAGATTTTCTTGATTAAACTGTGCTCCATAAGCAACTTTGTAATTTTTATTTTGAAAATTAAATATTGCCTCAATACTTAGGAGATTTGCTTTTTTTGTTGAAATTTCAGCACCTCTAACATATTCAATTAAATCACTGGGTATAGTGCTTGAATCAAATATATCCCATGACTGATTGCCTGAAGCGCCCCCAATACCATTAAGAGCATCACTAAATCTTGAATCAATTATGTCAGGTCTATAGTGGTTATTTTTATGAGAGCTATTAACTAAAGAAATTTCAACTTCTGTATTTTTAATATCAAAGTTTATAAAAGAATTAAAATGCACTTGCGTGATTTCTTTTGGAGAGGAGGGCGACTCAAATTCTGATCCAAGTGGCCTACCATACCAAATTACTGGAACATTAAATGGATTGCCGCCAACTCCTGGATTAATTTCTCTGGATAAAAAAGGTAAAGCTGGATATGAAGGAGATTGAGGATTGTCTTTTACATTGACCTTTGAAGAGATTAAATTAAAACCATGCTTAACATCACCATCAATGGATAAAAGATTTAGATATATTTTTTCATGACTTTCATTATTAACAATATTAAATCTTTCACCGTAAAGAAATCTACATCGCGAGCCATCTAAATAACCACCATTTTCTTCACAATTTGGATCAGGAACAAAAGTATTCTTATCATATGAGCCAGCATATATTCCGCTATTTACTTGATCATCATCTAAGACTTTAAAGGTTTTTCCTAAACCACTTAAAGCTAATTCTGCAATGCCAGGAATTTCACTTGCAGATAATGGCTCCCTATTTAGCTGGCTGATTCCAAATACAAAACTATAATTTTTATAGTTTTTTCCATATAAAAGACCAAGCACAAAATCATCTTGATCATAGTTTGTTGTGAATTGTTTATTAATAGATATTTTGAGGCCTTCATATTCTTTGTAAGTAATAAAATTTACAACCCCAGCAACTGCATCAGATCCATATGTGCTTGTTGCTCCGTCTTTTAGAATTTCAATTTTTCTTAAAGCTATCTCTGGGATGATATTTATGTCTGTATAACCCTCGCCTTGATTAGATGGGGTTCCTGCTTGTGTATGTCTTTTAGAATTAATTAGTACAAGTGTTGAAGCATGATTAAGCCCTCTAAGAGTTAATGAATTCATTCCTTGGTCAACACCATCAAGTGCATTTGTTTGAAAATGTGACCCAGAGGAAATATTAAGGTATTTACTTATCTCTGCTACGCTTGTTATGTTGTAATTTTTGTATTCACCTTCAGTAATAATCTCAGCTGGAAGAATTGTATCTGATTGATCTTTAATTAGGCTTCCTGTAACGACTATCTCCTCAATGCTATCAGCATAAATGAACACAGTATTTGTCACTAGCATCAAGATAAGTATTTTTTTTAAATTAAACATTAAATGGGATGATTTTTTTTGTTAAGAGTATCCAAAAAAAATGGGCCCTGCAAGAGAGCCCATAAAGTACGAGGAATTATTAATAAATTAATATTTAAAATTAAATTTCAATCCATAATTTCTTCCTGGAAGAGGGACTTCATTTTTCACAAAAGAACTATGATTTCTTGCCACCTCATCAAGAAGGTTATTACCAAACAATGTAACTTTAAGATAACGATCATTGCTCATTTTATAAGTCTTAGTTAGCCTTGAATTAAGCATTTGATAACCATCTGTTACCGTTTCTCCTTCGCCAACATCATTTTGTTTCTCTACATCTTTCAGGCTTAGATTAAACAGTAAGTCATCTTGTTTGTAAGATAGTGAATAGATATTTCTAGCAGGATTCATTCTTGGAACATAATAACCATCTGAAAATTCTGCGTTAACCACATCTCTTCCAAACGATAGGTCCAATTCTCCATAACCTACAGCAAACGTTCTACCAAATTCAATTTCATAGCCGTCAAACTCAGCATCTTCCTGCATGTAGTTTGCATGAATAAGATTGCCATGATCATGTTCATCTCCATGATCATCATCTCCATGGTCTTCATCTCCATGATCATCATCTCCATGATCATCATGATCTTCATCTTCATCAATCAGGGCTATATAGTTATCAACATCGGTTATATAAAAACTTGCATAACCATAATATTCACCATTTTGATAATTGAATGTAATATCTAAATTATTAGAAGTTTCAGAGCTTAGATTTGGATCACCAACTTCGAATCTTCCAGTAGCCATATGTGGACCATTCATAAATAACTCTATTACTGATGGCAGTCTTTCAACACTTGCGTAACCAAAATTAACACTAAGCTTCTCATTAAGATCTCTCCCAACACTCATTGCAAAACTTGAGGTAGAGTCATCAATACTGTAATAGTCTATACCTCCATGATCTTCATCAGTGACGCTTCCTGATCTATCGATCTGGTCTAATCTAATACCAAGATCAAGATTATAGTCACCTATTTCTTTTCCTAGATAATAGCCAATAGTAAATTCTTCACTATTTGCAGGATTCATGAATGCCTCTTCTCCAACAATAGAATTATCTTCGTCAACAAAATTTAAGACAATCTTTTTTGTGGCTAGATCATTTGAAATATCAAAAGTTACACCATATTCAAGCGCATCATTTTTAAAGACTGTAGGCGCATGTTCTTCTTCGCCAGCATGATCTTCGTCACCATGATCTTCGTCGCCGTGATCATCATGACCCTCTTCATCATGAGCCTCAGTTAATGTATAGCTAGTATCCCTTAATGAATAATCTATTTTATTAATAAGTTTGCCATTAAGATTGTAAGAACCCTTTATTGTTGTGCTTTCAGAGTCAGTTGTTGAAAAGATTCTCTCATCACCATGCTCATCACCATGTTCTTCATCACCATGTTCTTCATCACCATGCTCATCTCCATGATCTTCATCACCATGCTCATCACCATGCTCATCACCATGAAAAGGGATACCATAAACACTTTCAAGGTTGTCTACAGATATACCAAAATAACCCCAGTCACCTGTTTTTGAAATTCCAAACTTAGTTGCCTCAACATATAAGTCAGAGTTGTTTACATATCCTAGGTCCTCTTCATGCATTTCATGCTCATCATGGTCTTCATCCTCATCATGATCATCACCATGCTCGTCTTCATGAGCTATAGCACCATTTGGAATGTCATAATTTCCAAAGTCAGTTTCTTTGTAGCCAAAATTTACATTAAATCCATTGAAGTTATTTTTGTAATTAAAATATTGGGAACTACCATCACTCACTGATTGTGTCTCATAACCAACTTTAAATTCTGGCATTTCAAAATCCATATTAGTTATACAATCATCAACTACATTGATTATTCCACCGATAGTTCCATTGGCGTAGAGTAAAGATGAAGGACCTTTCACAATTTCAATTTGTTCCAAGTCATGAAGATCAACATCATTTAAATGATCTACTCCAAGACCTGACACATCTCTATTAACCATCCCATTTTTGAGAATTTTCACTCTTGGACCTGACATTCCTCTAATTATTGGCTGGCCAACGGCTGCACCATAGTCAGCCATAGAAATACCTAAATAATCATCAATTGCATCACCTAAGCTAGTTGTTAAGCTATTATTAATGGTCTCACCGTCGATGACGTATAAAGGATTTGTTATTTCTGTTACGTCAACAAGTGATGAAGTAACTATTACTTCTTCTACTTCCTCCTGAGCAACCAAGAAATTTGTAAAAACACTAAATGCTATTAGCGTAAAAAAATGTTTATTCATAATAAACTCCTTAAAAATTAAAATTAAAATAAATACAAAAATTAATTTTTAGGGGGAGCTCTTTGATGATATTTTTTAGATTTTTTTATTAAAAGTGATTGCTGATAGAAGATAACAGCAACTTCTTTTTGATATGAATTTAAATTATTGCTGCTAGAAGAATATTTTGAAATATCATCTACGGGGCAGAATTCACACTCTATCTCAAAAGATGTTTCATAGTTATTTTCAGCAAACTCATGCTCAAAAGTATGCGCTGTTAATGCAAAAGCAAATAAGAATGCTATTGATATATATTTATACTTTTTGAACATATTTGTATTCTATCAGAGAAGTCAAGGCTTTAAACAAACCAAGCCCTCAATATTCCCATTCTTTAGATCAGCTAGAGTTTTATTTACTTCTGATAAGTCCCTTTCATTGACTTTAACAGGTTCAATTTTATTAGCTCTGACTAATTCCATTAGTTCATGCATCTCAGCTAAACTTCCAACATAAGAACCCTCTATAGTTCTGGCACCAAAAGTCATCATAGGAAGAGTTAAGCTATATTTGCCTCCGAATAATCCAACAAGAATATATTTACATCCCTTATTTAATCCAAATAATTTATTGCCTAGCTCAAGAGTTTGCTCTGAGCCAACAAAATCTATTACAGCATGAACTCCGCCATTAGAAAATTCGCTTACTTCTTCAACTACATTAGTATGCGTTGCATTAAATACTGCTGAAGCTCCTAGCTCTTTTGCTAAATTTAACTTTTGTTCATCAATATCAATAACTAATGGCTGAATATTGAAAGCCGATTTTGCTATTTTTAAAGCTAAAACACCCAAGCCACCGGCCCCAATGATTGCTAATTTATTACTAGTATTATTTTGATTGGTTTTTTTTAGTGCACTATATGCTGTAAGTCCTCTGCAAGCATAACTTCCTGCAAGGTTATCAGGTGTATCTCCTGCATCAAATAGATATTTTTCATCTTTGACCAGGACATAATCAGAGTATCCCCCATCAACATTTACACCAAGATTTTGCGCTGTAAAAGGAGAGCAATAATGCTCCATGCCATTATTGCATTGGTCACATTCACCACATCCAATCCATGGATAGATAACATATTTCTTACCAATCTCAACATTGCTAACTTCCTCACCAACTGAAACTAGCTCACCATAAACTTCATGCCCCATTGTAAGATTATCTTGAAGTCTTGAGGGTATTTTGTTTCCATCTCCACCATCAAAAAATCCATCATGTATATGAATATCTGAATGACATACACCACATGCTATAGTTTTTACAAGCACTTGCTTGCCAACAGGAATAGGCGTTTCATGATTTATTTCTACAAGGGGTTTTTCAGATTCTGTAATTTTATATGACTTCATTCACTCAACTATCTTATATGTAACTATGCTTTTTTTATTTATATCTTCCCATCTTTTTTCATTAGTCAAATAGCATAGAACTGATTCAGCATCTTTGCTTTGCTTAACATTAAAATGACTAGGTATTAGATCTTCTTTTAGGGTTGCATTTGCTGATATTTCTCTACCGCTGCTTAAAGAAGTGAAAGTTATCTCAACAGTATGATTAGAAAGCATGTCTATTATATTTTCCATTAAATTCAAAAAAAGAAACTTAAATTTAAGTATAAATTATTAAGATTCAAAAATTATACTAATTTATATATAATTTCTGCATGCATTTATTTCGATCTATTTTAGTCTTCTTCTTATTAACATCTTTTAACTCTTTTGCGAATAATGAGCCATTCGAATCTACATACTATCCATTACCGCAATCTAATATTCTCTTTAAGGGTGGGAATATTTATGATGGTGATGGTAATGAGTTTTTAAATACTGATGTAATAATTAGTAATGGAGTAATTGTAGCCATTGGTGAAGACTTGCCTGTCTCTGAGGATACCATTATCAAAGATGTAACTGGTAAGTGGATAACTCCAGGTATTATTGATATACATTCGCATATGGGTGTTTATCCTGCTCCAGGCGTCTCAACTAGCTCGGATGGCAATGAAGCAACTAGCCCAGTAACTGCAGAAGTATGGGCTGAGCATTCAATGTGGGTACAAGATCCACAATATGCGCTTGCTTTAGCTGGAGGAGTAACAACTTTTCATGTTTTACCTGGCTCAGCCAACTTAATAGGTGGTAGAGGGGTTACAGTTAAAAATCTTCAAAGAAATACTATTAACTCAATGAAATTTCCAGATGCTCCTCATTCACTAAAAATGGCATGTGGTGAAAATCCAAAGAGAGTTTATGGCAACAGGGGTCAAATGCCATCAACAAGAATGGGAAATGTTGCTGGTTATAGAAAATCATGGATAAAAGCTGAGGGCTACTTAAGTAAACTTGAAGAATACGAAGCAAAATCTGATGAGGCAAAAGAATTATCTTATAAACCAACAAGAGATCTTGAATTAGAAACTTTAGCAGGTGTTTTAAAAGATGAGATTCTTGTTCACAACCATTGCTATAGAGCAGATGAGATGGCAACAATGATAGAAATAGCCAAAGAGTTTAATTATAAAATTACTGCTTTTCATCACGCAATTGAAGCTTATAAAATTGCTGATTTATTAGCTGAAAACAATATATGCGCTGCTCTTTGGGCTGATTGGTGGGGTTTTAAGCATGAGGCTTATGATATGGTTCAAGCCAACATAGCTATAGTAGATCAAGCAAGAAATGGCACTGGCTGTGCAATTGTTCATTCTGATAGTGAAATAGGGATTCAACATCTAAATCAGGAAGCAGCAAAAGCTTTATCTGCAGGTAATAGAGCGGGTTATAACATTTCAAAAGCAAGAGCTATGAAATGGATTACAAGTAATCCCGCTAAAGCTGCTGGTATATATGAACAAACAGGATCATTAAAGGTAGGAAAGAATGCTGATCTTGTTGTATGGTCTGGAGATCCTTTTAGTGTATATACAAAAGCTCTTGAAGTTTATATTGATGGCGCAGTTGCATTTGATAAAAATAATTCTTTTAAACCAGTTTCAGATTTTGATGTTGGAATAATTGATGCTGCGAAGGATAGGGTGGAATAATGATGAAGAGATATACGTATATGTGCTTTATATTTATTTTTAACTCACTTTTAAGTGCAAATATTGTGATTGAGAATGCTGTTATATGGGACGGTGAATCAAAAGAAGAATATATTGGAAATATTTTTATTAAAGACAATAAGATTGAAAATATTTCTAATAGAAAATTTCAAGCTGAAAGAGTAATTGATGCTGATGGTTTAATAGTTACTCCAGGATTAATAGCTCCTTTAACTGAAATAGGTATTGTTGAAATTGGCGCCTTGTCTGTAACACGAGACGATAATGATGATTTTTATCATATCGGATTTAGTATTCATGATGCTTATAACCCTAAATCAACCTTGATTCCATGGAATAGATCTAATGGTTTGATTGGCTCTATAACAGTCCCATCAAAGGGCAATCTTCCTATTGGTGGAATGGGTTCTTTTTATATCTTGGATGGGTTATTAGAAATCTCCTCGATTGAAGATAACGTTATGCTTGGAAAAATTGGTGGTTCCAATAATTCATCTAGAGCTATGCAGATCTCATTGATTGAAGACTTATTATCTCTTGCAAATGATTCAAAAAAAATAGACTTAGAGTCTATAGATGAAGTTAATGAATTTATTGATGATAGCTTACTTGCAAGCAAGCTTGATCTTATGCCAAGAGATATAAGAGCACTTAATAAATTAGTTAATAAAAAAATAACTTTAATACTTAATGTACATAGGGCGAGCGACATCCTAAAAGTAATTGAGATTAAAGAGCAATACGATATTGATGTTGTGATTTCAGGTGGACAAGAGTCATGGATGGTTGCTAATAAATTAGCTACTGCTTCAATTCCTGTGATTATTGATCCAATGAATAATATTCCCAATTCATTTGATCAACTTGGTGCAAGAAGTGACACAGCCGCCTTATTAGAAAAAGCCGGTGTTAAAGTAATGTTCACTGTACCAAGAGATCATAATTATCATTTAATTAGACAGGGTGCAGGTAATGCGGTCGCAAATGGCATGTCATACGATGCTGCAATAAATGGTCTTAGTGGCGTAGTTTCCGATGTTTTTAACATTAAAGGGAGAGGTAAGTTAAAAAAAGGATTTTATGCGGATTTAGTCATATGGGATGGAGATCCTTTAGAACCAGCTTCAATGCCAACACATGTAATTATAAATGGTGAGATATCTGATTTAACATCAAGATCATCTAGATTGATGGAAAGATATACATCTGGTGAAGATAAGCCAAATACTTATAGATAGAATAAAAGTGGAGCCACCTGTCAGATTCGAACTGACGACCTGATGATTACAAATCAACTGCTCTAGCCAACTGAGCTAAGGTGGCGAAGTCGAGATTTTACATTAATTAATTCATCCATGGAACACTTAAATATTATATAAATTTTATGTATTAAAAATTTACATTGATTTAATACTAATGGCCTTTAAAAATAGTATAGTTTTTAGATAGTTTTAAAAAAAAGGGGGGAAAATGAAAAATTTTTTAATTACTACTTTTGTTATAACCTCATTTGTATCATTTGCAGATGATCATTTGCCAGAAAATTTCTCTAAGTATCAATCTAATTTTCTTTTTAAATGTGATGTTCCTGCTAAATGTTTAAATGCATTTAATAAGTATATGAATTCACCTGAGGTTTCTTCACAAAATTATGAAGCTGACATTTATGCAATTCTTCACAATGGCTGGGATGATGCTACGCATGGAATAACTTTTTATTACAAAGATGCAGACGAATATGCAAAATCAAATGCTATCTGGGCAACTTCGCAAGCTGGCAAGGATTTAAGAAAAGCAAATCGTATGAATAAACTTGAACCCGTATCAGAGTATTTAACAGTACACACTGTTGGAGTTCAGAATTCAGGTTCAGCAGCTGAAAATTCTGTAAGCTTAAGATGGAGTCTAGAGGTTCCAGATCCAGCAGCTTTTGTTCCTGTTTGGGCTGCTTTTTCAAAAAGTATTGAAAAGTATGATTGGTCAGGAAATGCTTATGGGCTTCAATCTCATATGCTTGGAAATAATGGAAATGGCATTACTCATGAGATATGGGTTGCATTTGCCAATCAACAAGAAGCATTAGCATTTTTGGATGGCATGTATGCATCAAAAGAGTTTGCTGAATATATTCCTAAAGCAAATGCACTAAGCGTATTTAAAAGGTCTTACATGGAAGTAAGCTTAAATATGTTTAATCCTGATTAAATAAATATGATTTTATTTTAAGGGCTCAATTGAGCCCTTTTTTATATTTCAATGACACAACCCGTGCCACCGATACCACAATAACCGTTTGGATTCTTAGCTAAATATTGTTGGTGATACTCTTCAGCTAAGAAATAATTTACTGCAGGTTCAATTTCTGTTGTTATTTTACTATAACCACTTTTTTGAAGAGTTTTTTGGTATATATCTCTTGTCTCTTTACATAAATCTAGATCATCATCTGAAAAACAATATATAACTGATCTATATTGAGATCCTATATCATTTCCCTGTCTCATACCCTGGGTAGGATCATGACATTCCCAATATATTTTTAATAAATCTTTTAACTTCAGAGGATTTTTATATGAAACCATTACAACTTCTGCGTGACCGGTGGTGCCAGTGCATACCTCTTCATAAGTTGGATTCTTGGTTTCTCCGCCTGCATATCCAACAGATGTCATTGAAATCCCTTCAATACTCCAAAACTTCCTTTCAACACCCCAAAAACACCCAGCACCAAAAATTATTTTATTATCCACATGTATTAATGGTTTTTTATATACAAAATGTTCCATACCTTAATAAATCCCTTTTATTGATACTTCGCCAAATTTAAAATTTTTAATTTTATCATCTAACTTAATATTCATACTTCCATCATCATTAATACCAATAAAAATACCTTCACAAATCGTTTTACTTCCAGAGTTTACTTTTACTTTTTTATTCAGATGTGAGCAAGCATAGTGCCAAGAATCTATCCAATGCAAATTTTCATTCTCGATATAATCAATCAAATTTTTTGTGATCCCATTAATTAGATTATTTCTCTCTATGATTTTTGAAAATTCAGATAAATCACCCCACCATGATTCTTTTTCTTCAAGGTTAAAGTTTATACCAATACCTATTATTGTTTTTATTTTGTTACCTTGTATTTCATTTTCAACCAAAATACCTCCAATTTTCTTATTTTTAAGCAATATGTCATTTGGCCACTTTAAGCCAAAACCTTTAGATTTAGTAATTTTAGTTAGAATTGAGTGAACGATTGCTCCAGTGATAAGGCTTATAGGGCTATTTTTAAGATTATTATTAAAAGCAAATGACATATAAACATTTCCTAATTTTTGGCTAATCCAGTTTTTTCCGCTTCTACCCCGGCCTTTTGTTTGCTCTTCAGCAGTTATTAAAAGATATTTTTTATCAAAACACTGCCTTTTACACTCATTATTTGTGGAATCTATACTTGAAAAGATACGTATATCTATATCATTTTCTTTAAGATCTTTTAAAATAGCTTTTTTATTTAGTTCTTTCAAAGTTTAAGAAATTGGTTGACTTAAAGTCATTCTAGAACAAAAATAGCAACCTTTGAATGGAGAGGTGGGTGAGTGGTTAATACCAGCAGACTGTAAATCTGCCGCTTCGGCTACGCAGGTTCGAATCCTGCCCTCTCCACCATTCATATTTCAGCATAAAATAACCATAAAAAATAACTTAAAATTTATCAATAAAATAGTTGAGTTTCTAGTTTTTTAGGGGGATAATACGCCACCTTAAAAGGGTTGCTTGTAAATCGGGCTCATATAGCTCAGTCGGTAGAGCACTTGCTTGGTAAGTAAGAGGTCACCGGTTCAAGTCCGGTTATGAGCTCCACTTTAGATAAAATTTTATTTCAGAGAGGCAAAAGAATGGCTAGAGAAAAATTCGAACGAACCTTACCCCACGTCAATGTTGGTACTGTAGGACACGTTGACCATGGTAAAACTACTTTAACCGCAGCTTTAACTAAAGTTGCTGCCGAAGTTTTTGGTGGTGATGCAGTTGATTTTGCGAATATTGATAATGCTCCGGAAGAAAGAGAAAGAGGAATAACAATTGCTACTTCTCATGTGGAATATGTATCAAATGCAAGACACTATGCTCACGTAGACTGTCCAGGTCACGCTGACTATGTTAAAAACATGATTACTGGTGCTGCACAGATGGATGGTGCGATATTAGTTGTAAGTGCAGCTGATGGACCAATGCCTCAAACAAGAGAGCACATTTTACTTGCAAGACAAGTCGGTGTTCCATATATCGTTGTATTCATGAACAAAGCTGACCAAGTTGATGATCCTGAATTACAAGAGCTTGTTGAATTAGAAATCAGAGAACTATTAAATGAATATGAGTTCCCTGGTGATGATACTCCAATTATTGTTGGTAGTGCCCTAAAAGCTTTAGAAGGTGATACATCTGATATTGGTGTCCCTGCTGTAACAAAGCTTATTGAAACATTAGATTCATATGTACCAGAGCCAGAAAGACCAGTTGATCTTCCTTTCTTAATGCCTATCGAAGACGTATTTACTATTTCAGGTAGAGGAACAGTTGTAACAGGAAGAATTGAAAGTGGTATTGTAAACACTGGTGATGCTTTAGAAATTGTTGGTATTAAAGATACTCAAACTACAACTTGTACTGGAGTTGAGATGTTTAGAAAATCACTTGACGAAGGAAGAGCAGGTGAAAATTGCGGTATCTTATTAAGAGGTATCGATAGAGAAGCTGTTGAAAGAGGGCAAGTTCTAGCCAAGCCTGGATCAATAACTCCTCATACTAAATTTGAAGCAGAAATTTATGTTTTAAGTAAAGATGAGGGTGGAAGACATACACCTTTCTTCAGTAACTATAGACCACAGTTTTATTTTAGAACAACTGATGTAACTGGTGCTTGTGAATTACCAGATGGTGTTGAAATGGTTATGCCTGGTGATAACATCAAGATGACTGTAAGCTTAATTGCTCCAATTGCAATGGCGGAAGGACTTAAGTTCGCTATTAGAGAAGGTGGAAGAACAGTTGGTGCTGGTGTAGTAGCAAAGATCATAGAGTAAATATAAATAATTGAGCCGAGGCCTTGTGTCTCGGCTTACTTGTCTCTGTGAAAATGATAAAAATTAATAGGCCAGTAGCTCAATTGGTAGAGCACCGGTCTCCAAAACCGGGGGTTGGGGGTTCGAGACCCTCCTGGCCTGCCATGAGTGTTTTGTTAGTAGAGAAGTAAGTATTATGGCTAAAGATTCAACTTCAAAGACTATTGACAGTATCAAATGGATAATTTCTTTATCCTTTTTTACTTTAGCAGTTGTTGGAAATAGTTATTTTGTAGAAACTGCATTTCTTTATAGAGTTCTTGGCGTAGTATTTTTATTTATTTTAGGTTTAGTGGTTCTTGCTTTCACTAATTTTGGTTCTAACGCTATTAAATTGATGCGAGAATCAAGAACTGAAATTAGAAAAGTTGTATGGCCTACAAGAGTTGAGACCTCCCAGACTTTTATGGTGGTTTTAGCATCAATAGTAGTGTTGATATTGGTACTATGGGGTATTGATAGCCTCTTAAGATTCTTAACACAATTAGTATTAGGTTAAATTATGGATTGGTATGTGATACAAGCTTACTCCGGCTACGAGCAAAAAGTTAAGAATGCTATTGAAGAAAGAATCGAGCTTGCCAATATGAAGGATTTCTTTGGTGAAATCTTAGTTCCAACAGAACAAATTGTAGAACTCAAGGGCGGTTCAAAAAAGACAACTGAACGAAAATTCTTTCCTGGTTATATATTAATTCAGATGGAAGGTAATCCTGAAACTCAACATTTAGTTCAATCAACACCTAGAGTTTCTGGCTTTGTAGGCGGCACCAAAGAAAGACCATTGCCTATTTCTGAAGAGGATGTAAATAACATTATTAATAGAATTCAAGTTGGTGAAGATGCTCCAGCTCCAAAAACTATATTTGAACCTGGCGAAGTTGTTAGAGTTTGTGATGGGCCATTTAATGATTTTAATGGTGTTGTTGAGCAAGTTGACTATGAGAGAAACCAAGTAAAAGTTTCAGTTCAAATACTGGGAAGAGCAACCCCAGTTGATTTAGATTTTGTACAAATAGAGAAAACATAATGGCAAAGAAAATAGTAAATATACTTAAATTACAAATTCCAGCGGGTGGAGCAAACCCTAGTCCACCAGTAGGGCCTGCTCTAGGTCAGGTTGGTCTTAATATAATGGATTTTTGTAATGCATTTAACAACGAAACAAAAGATGCAGAAAAAGGAGTTCCATTACCTGTAGTTATTAATGTGTACGAAGATAAATCTTTTGATTTTGTAATCAAAACACCACCAGCAGCTGTTCTTATAAGAAAAGCTTTAGGTATTGATAAAGGTAGTGGAGAGCCTAATCGAGAGAAGGTTGGTAAATTAACGAGAAATCAGCTTGAAGAAATTGCTAAAACAAAAGAGCCTGATTTAAATGCAAATGATATTGATGCTGCTGTAAATATAATTGCAGGAACAGCTAGAAGTATGGGTGTTGAGGTAGAACTGTGAGCAAATTAACTAAAAAAGCTAAATTAATTTCTGAAAAATTAGATACTGAAAAATTCTATTCTATTAGTGAAGCAATAGAAATTATGCAATCAGTAAAATCTGAAAAGTTTGAAGAGTCAGTTGATATCTCAATCAAACTAGGTGTAGATCCAAATAAATCTGATCAAGTTGTAAGAGGCGCTGTTACTTTACCAAACAGCCTTGGAAAAGAAGTCACTGTTGCAGTATTTGCTGATAGTGACCAGGCAGAAGCTGCTAAAGCAGCTGGAGCAGAGCACATTGGAATGGATGATCTAGCAGAGAAGTTTACAAAAGAAGAAATAACTGTTGATGTGGTGGTAGCATCTAGCTCTGCTATGAAGGTAGTTGGAAAACTTGGTCAAGTTTTAGGTCCTAAAGGTTTGATGCCTAATCCAAAAACAGGAACTGTAACTGATGACGTAGCTACTGCTGTAAATAATGCTAAAGCAGGTCAAGTTAGATTTAGAACTGATAAAAATAGCATTATTCATGGAAGCATCGGAAAGATATCATTTAATGAAGAAAAGCTTAAATCAAATGCATCAGCACTAATTGAAGAATTAAAAAGATTAAAACCTGCCTCAGCTAAAGGAACTTATATAGGCAATATTGCCATAAGTAGCACTATGGGGCCTGGTATAAAAATAAACTCTAGCGAGTTGTTGTAAAAGTTTTAGAGTTATTAATTTAGCTCTAGATAGTTGCGTTTATCGCAGCCGTCAAAGACCGTAGGTGTCGAAAGACTTAATTTCCTACGTAGGTGGTGAAAAATTGTAATTTTTGCAGTTTGTCACCAAAACAGCCGAAAGGCTTAAAAGGAGAATTGTAGTGGCATTAAGTAAAAGTGATAAAGAAAGTATTGTAAAAGAGGTTAAAGAGGTTGCATCTAATGCTTCTTCTTTAGTTATTTCAGATGCAAGAGGTCTTAAAGTTTCAGAACTTTCGCAAGTAAGAAAAGAAGCTACCCAATCTGGTATCCATATTCAGGTTATCAAAAACTCATTAGCAAAACTTGCTTTTGAGGGAACTGATTTTGGATGTTCAGATGAAGTTTTAGTAGGACCATCTTTATTTGCTTTTTCTTTTGAAGAGCCAGGTGCAGCAGCTAAGCTTTTAAAATCATATGCAAAAAACTTTGATGCATTAGAAATTAAAGCTTTGGTTGTTGAAGGCCAGCTTCTAGATGGAAGCCAAATAGATGTTCTTGCTAAACTTCCATCAAGAGAAGAAGCATTAACATTATTAGCATCTGTTCTACAGGCACCTATTGGTAAATTTGCTACCTTGCTTAATGAAGTTCCAAGCAAGCTAGCAAGAGTGCTTACTGCAGTTAATGACAACAAAAAGGCATCTGCCTAAATTATAAGGAGTTAAAAAATGGCAACTAGTAAAGATGATATCTTAAGTGCAATTGAAGAAATGTCAGTTATGGATCTTGTTGATCTTATATCTGCAATTGAAGAAAAATTTGGTGTTACAGCAGCAGCGGCAGTAGCAGCAGCACCTGCAGCAGCAGCTGGTGGTGATGATGCTGGAGCAGCTGAAGAGAAGGACGAATTTGATGTTGTTCTTAGCGCAGCTGGAGACCAAAAAGTTCAAGTAATTAAAGCTGTTAGAGCAATCACTGGTCTAGGTTTAAAAGAAGCTAAGGACTTAGTTGATGGTGCTCCGAATACACTTAAAGAGGGTGTAAAGAAAGAAGAAGCTGAAGAAATGGTAAAACAACTTTCAGAAGCTGGAGCAACAGCAGAACTTAAGTAATAAAAAAAATACAAAGGGCTCATTATGAAATATAGCTATACCGAGAAAAAAAGAATAAGAAAAAACTTTGGTAATTTTGCCAAAGTCATGGATTTACCTAACTTAATTGAGACACAATCCAATTCTTATGCTGAATTCTTACAAGTCGATGTTGATCCTGATAAAAGGCAAAGACAAGGTCTTGAAGATGTTTTTCAATCTCTTTTTCCGATAACGAGCGTTTCTGGTAATGCAGCCCTTGAGTATGTTTCATATGAAATTGGGAAAAATACATATGATGTTCAAGAGTGTTTAATACAAGGCTTAACATACTCAGCCCCTCTAAGAATAAAAGTTAAATTAGTTTTATTCGACAGAGAAACAAATTTTAAAGAAGTTAAAGATATTAAAGAGGGTGAAGTCTTTATGGGAGAGATTCCATTAATGACAGACGATGCCTCTTTTATAATTAATGGTACGGAAAGGGTTGTTGTATCACAACTTCATAGATCACCTGGTGTTTTTTATGATCATGATAAGGGTAAAACGCATTCTTCTGGTAAGGTTTTATATTCCGCAAGAGTTATCCCTTACAGAGGCTCATGGCTCGACTTTGAGTTTGATCCTAAAGATTTGCTTTATACAAGAATTGATAGAAGAAGAAAAATCCCAGCAACAATAATGCTAAGAGCTCTAGATATGGGTACCGAAGAAATTCTTTCAGAATTTTACGAAGAAGATGAGTACACGATTGATGGAGATGTAGTAAAGCTTGCTTTAATTCCAGAAAGATTAAGAGGAGAAACTTTATCTGTTGATATTAAAGTAAAGAGTAAAGTTTATGTAAATGCTGGAAGAAGGATTACAGCAAGACATATAAAAGAATTAGAGAAATCAAAGGTAAGTGAAATATCACTTGATGAAGAATTTTTATTTGGAAAGGTAACATCTAAAGATGTCATAAACACAGAAACAGGAGAAGTTTTAGTTCCTGCTAACACTGTAATTGAAAAAGATGTTCTAGATGCATTTAAAGAAAATGGCATCACTAAGATTAATTGTTTATATATCAACCAGTTAGATAAAGGTTCATATATAGCAGATACTCTTCGTGTAGATCCAACAACTAATAGGCTTGAAGCATTAGTTGAAATTTATAGAATGATGAGACCTGGCGAACCTCCAACAAAAGATTCTGCAGAAACTTTATTCCAAAATCTATTCTTTAATGAAGAGAGATATGATCTTTCTGAAGTTGGAAGAATGAAATTTAATAGAAGGCTAAAACTAAATTCTGAGAAAGAAAATCCACATATTTTAGATAAGCAGGACATTATTGAGGTCATGAAAGGTATTGTTAATATCAGAGATGGACATGATATTGTTGATGATATTGATCACTTAGGAAATAGAAGAGTTAGAAGTGTAGGAGAAATGACTGCTAATCAGTTTAGAGTTGGGCTAATAAGAGTTGAAAGAGCAGTTAGAGAAAGGTTAAGCATGGCTGAAGCAGATGAGTTAGGTCCACAGGACTTAATAAATGCAAAGCCTGTTACTGCTGCAATTAAAGAGTTTTTTGGCTCAAGTCAATTATCTCAATTTATGGACCAAAACAATCCTTTATCTGAGATAACGCATAAAAGAAGAGTATCTGCGCTAGGACCAGGGGGTCTTACAAGAGAAAGAGCTGGCTTTGAGGTCAGAGATGTTCATCCTACTCATTACGGAAGGGTATGTCCTATTGAGACTCCAGAGGGACCAAATATTGGTCTTATAAATTCTTTTGCTTCATATTCAAGAACAAATAATTATGGATTTATAGAGACTCCTTATAGAAAGGTAGTTAATGGAAAAGTAACAGATGAGATTGTATATTTATCAGCAATCGATGAAGCAGAGCACGTTATAGCTCAGGCAAATGTCGTATTAGATAAGAGCAATAAATTTGTAGATGATCTTGTTGCAGTTAGACATGCTAACGAATTTACATTAATGACTCCAGACAGAGTTGATTTAATGGATGTATCACCTCAACAGGTTGTTTCAGTAGCAGCATCACTAATTCCGTTCTTAGAACATGACGATGCTAACAGAGCCTTAATGGGTTCAAATATGCAAAGACAGGCTGTTCCAGTTATTAAGGCTGAGAAGCCATTGGTAGGCACTGGGTTAGAAACAGTTGTAGCTAGAGACTCAGGTGTCTGCATTGTAGCTAAAAATAATGGAGTTATAGAAAGTGTTGATGCTTCTAGAATTGTACTAAGAGTTACAGATAAAAAATCTAAGTCCGCAGCTGAGGTTTACAATTTAGTTAAATATACAAGATCAAACCAGAATACTTGCATCAACCAAAAACCAATTGTGAAAGTTGGTGATGTAGTAAAAGCAGGCGATATTCTAGCTGATGGCCCTTCAGTTGATAATGGAGAGCTAGCGCTAGGCCAAAATATTAGAATTGCTTTCATGCCATGGAATGGTTATAACTTTGAAGATTCAATTTTAGTTTCAGAAAAAGTAGCAAAAGAAGACAGGTTTACTTCAATCCATATACAAGAGCTTGTATGTGTTGCTAGAGATACAAAACTAGGTTCTGAAGAAATTACTGCTGATATTCCAAATGTAGGTGAAGGGTCGTTAAATAAACTTGATGATTGTGGAGTAGTCTATGTTGGAGCTGAAGTAAAACCAGGGGATATATTAGTCGGTAAGATTACTCCAAAGGGTGAGACTCAATTGTCACCAGAAGAAAAGCTTTTAAGAGCAATCTTTGGAGAAAAAGCTTCTGATGTTAAAGATACCTCGCTAAGAGTTCCATCAAGTACAAAAGGTACCGTAATTGGTGTAGAGGTATTTACTAGAGATGGCGTTGAAAAGGATGAAAGAACCCAAGCCATTGAAAAAGATCACTTAGATCAATCTAAGAAAGATGCTGATGATGAGTCTGCTGTTGTTGAAAATGCAACAAAATCTAGAATGATTGATTTGCTTAAAGGTAACAAAGCAGTAAAAGGAAATGCAGTCAAAAAAGGCGAGTCATTGGATGCAGCTAATTTAAGCGAACAAAATCTTGATGATATCTTTTCTATTAGAACTAGTGATGAAAAGCTGAATGATGCCATTGTAGAGGCTGAAACAGCATACAAATCATACTTAAAAGGTATTAAAGAAAGGTTTAATGAGAAAAAAGAAAAAATTATTAGAGGACATGATTTAGCTCCTGGTGTAATCAAGATTGTTAAAGTTTATTTAGCAATTAAAAGAAGAATACAGCCTGGTGATAAAATGGCTGGAAGGCATGGTAATAAAGGTGTTATATCAGAAATTATGCCTGTTGAGGACATGCCTTATGATGAGAATGGAAATCCAGTAGACATTGTTTTAAATCCATTAGGTGTTCCATCAAGGATGAATGTTGGTCAAATTCTTGAAACTCACATGGGTGCTGCAGCAAAAGGCATTGGTCATAAAATAGATGATATGATCAAAGAAAATACTAAACCAGCTGAACTAAAAGACTACTTAGATAAACTTTACAATAAGAATGCATCAAACAAAGAAGATCTTTCTTCATTCAATAATTCTGAGGTAGTTGAATTAGCGTCTAATCTCACAAAGGGATTGCCAATAGCAACACCGGTTTTTGATGGGGCAAAAGAATCAGAAGTAAAAGCTATGCTTAAAGAGGCTGGAATGGATGAGTCTGGTCAAATTACTCTCTATGATGGAAGAACAGGTAATAAGTTTGATAGACCAGTAACAGTTGGATATATGTACATGATAAAACTTAATCACTTAGTTGATGATAAGATGCATGCAAGATCAACTGGTTCATACAGTCTAGTCACACAACAACCACTAGGCGGTAAGGCTCAATTTGGTGGTCAAAGATTTGGTGAGATGGAAGTATGGGCTTTAGAGGCGTACGGCGCAGCTTATACACTTCAAGAAATGCTAACAGTTAAATCTGATGATGTGGCTGGAAGAACTCGAATGTACAAGAATATTGTCGATGGAAGTTTCCATATGGATGCTAATGTTCCTGAATCATTTAATGTTTTGAGTAAAGAAATAAAGTCATTAGCTATTAATATTGAATTAGATACAGAAAATTAGGAGATAAAATTGAGAGATTTATTAAGATTATTAAAAACTGGTCAAGAAGATTTTTCTACTATTTCTGCTGGGCTAGCGTCACCTCAAGTAATTAGGTCATGGTCATATGGTGAGGTTAAGAAACCTGAAACCATTAACTATAGAACATTTAAGCCAGAGAGAGACGGATTATTCTGTGCAAAAATATTTGGCCCTGTAAAAGATTACGAATGTATTTGTGGAAAATACAAGAGAATGAAACATAGAGGGGTTGTATGTGAAAAATGTGGTGTAGAAGTAACTCTTGCAAAAGTTAGAAGAGATAGAATGGGCCATATTGAGCTTGCAGCTCCAGTTGCTCATATCTGGTTCTTAAAATCTTTACCATCAAGAATTGGTCTTTTATTAAATGTAACCCTTAGAGAAATCGAAAGAGTTTTATATTTTGAAAGCTATATTGTTACAGATCCAGGATTAACAGATCTAGAAAAGGGTCAGATTTTAACTGAAGAAGAGTGGGTTGAGATGTATGAAGAATATGGTGATGAGTTTACAGCTGGCATGGGTGCAGAGGCTGTTCAGGCATTACTTGAAGACCTTGATGTTGATGATGAAATAAGAGAAATTAAAGAAGAAATTCCTCAAACTAATTCAGAAACAAAACTAAAAAAACTTTCAAAAAGGTTAAAACTTCTTCAAGCATTTAAAGATTCTGGCAATAAACCAGAATGGATGATAATGAATGTTTTACCAGTCTTACCACCTGATTTAAGACCATTAGTTCCTTTAGAAGGCGGTAGATTTGCTACTTCTGATTTAAATGATTTATATAGAAGAGTTATTAACAGAAATAATAGATTAAAAAGATTATTAGAGTTATCAGCCCCAGAAATAATTGTCAGAAATGAAAAAAGAATGCTTCAAGAATCAGTTGATGCTCTTTTAGATAATGGAAGAAGAGGAAGGGTAATAACTGGAACAAATAAGCGACCGCTTAAATCTCTTGCTGACATGATTAAAGGTAAGGGTGGAAGATTCAGACAAAACCTTCTTGGAAAAAGGGTTGATTATTCTGGGAGATCGGTGATTGTATCAGGACCAACACTAAAACTTCATCAGTGTGGACTTCCAAAGAAAATGGCGTTAGAGCTTTTTAAACCTTTTGTTTATGGTGAACTTGAGAGAAGAGAGCTAGCTACAACAATTAAAGCTGCTAAAAAGTTAGTAGAAAGAGAGACACCAGAAGTTTGGGAGGTCCTAGATGATGTTATTAGAGAACATCCAGTTTTATTAAACAGAGCCCCAACACTTCATAGATTAGGTATTCAAGCTTTTGAACCAAAATTGATAGAAGGTAAAGCGATACAACTTCATCCATTAGTTTGTGTTGCATTTAATGCTGACTTTGATGGTGACCAAATGGCCGTTCATGTTCCATTGACTCTAGAAGCGCAATTAGAAGCAAGAGCGCTTATGATGTCAACAAATAATATACTTTCGCCTGCAGATGGAGCTCCTATAATTAATCCAACTCAGGATGTTGTATTAGGTCTTTATTATATGACTCGCGAAAATGCATCAGCAAAAGGAAGTGGAAGAACTTTTAGTAGTCCTGATGAAGTTCTTAAGGCATATGAAACTGATACTTTAGATATTCATTCGAATGTTAAGGTAAGAATTAAAGGATCTAATGGTGAATCTGCAATTCATGAGTCAACAGTTGGAAGAGTTTTAATATGGAGAATTACCCCAGAAGAAATAGGTTTTGATAACATTAATAAGATCTTAAATAAGAAAGCAGTTTCAAAATTAATTGATATTTCATACAGAAAAGCTGGTCTTAAAAAGACTGTAATATTTGCTGATCAATTAATGTATTTAGGTTTTGATTTCTCAACTAAATCCGGGTCATCAATCGGCGTTAATGATTTTGTTATTCCTGAAGAGAAAGCGAAGATAATTGAATCATCAGAAAAAGAAGTTAAAGCTATTGAAAGACAATTTGATTCTGGTCTTGTAACTAGGGGTGAGAGATATAACAAAGTTATTGATATATGGTCTAGAGCTAACGAACAAGTTGCTAAGGCTATGATGGAAAAAATTAGTAACGAAACAGTTAAAAGCTTCGAGGGTGATGAAGTTGAGCAATCATCATTTAATTCAGTTTATATATATGCAGATTCTGGAGCGAGAGGCTCTCCTGCTCAGATAAGACAGTTATCAGGTATGAGGGGCTTGATGTCAAAACCTGATGGATCAATTATTGAAACACCAATTACTGCGAATTTTAGAGAAGGTCTTTCTGTACTTCAGTATTTTATTTCTACTCATGGAGCAAGAAAGGGTTTAGCTGATACTGCATTAAAAACTGCTAATTCAGGATATCTAACCAGAAGACTGTGCGACGTATCAATGGATTCAGTTATAAATCTTGAGGATTGTGGAACAGAAGAGTTTATTACTGTTACTTCAATTATTGAAGGTGGTGAAATTATTCAACCGTTGACTGATAGGATTTTAGGTCGTGTCATTGCTGAGCCTATCCATGACTTGGATGGTAACGTTTTATTTGAAGTTGGTACTATGTTAGATGAGGATGCTGTAGATGCAATTGAGTCTCTAAATTTATCATCTTTGAATGTAAGATCACCAATGACCTGTGAAGCAAGCATTGGCGTTTGTGCTAAATGTTATGGAAGGGATCTAGCTAGAGGACACCTTGTTCATAGAGGTGAAGCTGTGGGTGTTGTTGCTGCTCAATCTATTGGAGAGCCGGGCACTCAGTTAACTATGCGTACTTTCCATATTGGTGGAGCTGCTTCAAGCTCTTCGGAAGATAATGCTATTTATAATAAGAACCCTGGAACCGTTAAGTTTTCCGAGGATATTAAAACAGTAATAAATAAGGATAAATTGCATGTTGTAATTTCTAGAAATGCTGAGTGTATTATGGAAGATGCCAATGGCAGAATTACTGAACAATACAAAGTGCCATATGGTGCAACTCTTGAGGTTAGCAATGGAAGCGAGCTAGATGCTGATATCAAAATAGCTTCATGGGATCCATACACAAGACCTATTATTACTGAGACATCGGGTAAAATTAAATTCACAGATATTGAAGATGGCGTTACAGTAAGATCTCAAACTGATGATTTAACTGGCTTAAGCAGTATTGAAATTATAGATGTTGCTGAAAGACCATCTGCTGGCAAAGATCTTAGTCCATCTGTT
Source organism: uncultured SAR86 cluster bacterium (assembly GCA_902559885.1). GTDB lineage: Bacteria > Pseudomonadota > Gammaproteobacteria > Magnimaribacterales > D2472 > CACEJU01. The sequence continues at coordinate 55,275 of CACEJU010000002.1, forward strand.
TCTATTGTAGATGGCAAGGGTAAAGTTGTTTTAGTAGGTGACTTTAAAGCTCCTGCAACATATCCGTTACCATCATCAGCCTTAATCAATTTACAAGATGGACAAAAGATTACTGCTGGTGAAGTTATTGCAAGAATACCAGTAGTTGCGTCAAAAACTAAAGATATTACTGGTGGTCTTCCAAGAGTTGCTGATCTATTTGAGGCTAGAACGCCAAAAGATGCTGCAATATTAGCTGAAGAAACCGGGCTAGTATCATTTGGAAAAGAAACTAAAGGAAAAGTAAGGTTGGTTATTACACCTGAAGGTGCATCTAAGAAAGCTGATACTGTTGAGATGTTAATACCAAAACATAGAACATTAACAGTATTTGAGGGCGAGAGAGTTTCAAAAGGAGATATTATCTCTGATGGACCATATAGCCCTCATGACATTCTTAGATTGAAGGGTGTAAGAGAATTAACAAATTTCATTGTTAATGAAATTCAAGATGTATATAGACTCCAAGGTGTATCTATAAATGATAAACATATCGAAACTATCTTAAGACAAATGCTTAGAAAAGCGCTTGTTACTGATGGAGGGGATTCTAAATTCATAAAAGGCGATCAGGTAGACTATGCAGAACTACTTGAAGAAAATGATAAGGTTAATTCTAATGGTCTAAATCCTGCTGAATATGAAAGAGTACTTCTTGGAATAACAAAAGCTTCGCTTGCAACAACATCATTTATTTCAGCTGCTTCATTCCAAGAAACAACTAGAGTTCTTACAGAGGCTGCTGTAACAGGTAAGCAAGATCAATTAAGAGGTCTTAAAGAGAATGTTGTTGTTGGTAGGTTAATCCCTGCTGGAACAGGAATGGAATTCCATGACAAATTAAGAAGCAAAAAACATGGGGAACTTGAAGAGCAAACACTATCAGCTGATGATATTGAAGAAGCTCTAAGACAGGAACTTCAAGAAAATGAGGAATAATATTGACCGCGAGCTATAGTCTCTATAAAATCGCGGCCAACAATAAGAAAAATAAATTATGGCAACAATAAATCAATTAGTAAAAAAGTCTAGAAAGCCTAAGGTTAAAAAGACAGATGTTCCAGCTCTAAAAGCATGCCCTCAGAGAAGAGGTGTTTGTACTAGGGTTTATACAACAACACCTAAAAAGCCAAATTCTGCGCTTCGAAAAGTTTGCAGGGTAAGGTTAACAAGTGGTTTTGAGGTCACTTCATATATTGGTGGAGAAGGTCATAATTTACAGGAACACTCATTGGTTTTAATCAGAGGTGGAAGAGTCAAGGATTTACCAGGTGTTCGATATCACACAGTTAGAGGTACTTTAGATACTTCAGGTGTCGCAAATAGAAAACAACGAAGATCTAAATATGGAGCCAAAAAGGGTAAATAAGTATGCCAAGAAGAAGAAGTCCAGAAAAACGTAAAGTCCTTCCTGATCCTAAATTCAAGGATGTGATCCTAGCAAAATTCATGAATAATTTGATGAAGGATGGAAAAAAATCTGTTGCTGAAAAAATTGTTTATGGTGCTTTTGATCAAATAACAAAGGTATCTAAGGAAGATCCACTAGACATATTTAATAAAGCATTAAATGAAGTCAGTCCTGTTGTTGAGGTAAAGTCTAGAAGAGTTGGTGGTGCTACTTATCAGGTGCCTGTAGAAATAAGACCAGCTAGAAGACAAGCTTTAGCAATGAGATGGATTGTTGATGCTGCAAGAAAAAGAAACGAAAAATCTATGCATCTTAGATTAGCTGCAGAACTACAAGATGCTTCTCAAAAAAAAGGTAATGCTGTTAGAAAAAAAGAAGAAGTTCATAAGATGGCAGAGTCTAATAAAGCTTTCTCTCATTTCAGATTTTAATCGGTAAAAGATTATGGCAAGACAAACTCAGTTAAATAAGTATAGAAATATTGGTATATGTGCTCACGTTGATGCTGGAAAAACAACTACAACAGAAAGAGTACTTTTTTATACAGGACTATCTCATAAAATAGGTGAGGTGCACGATGGTGCTGCAACCATGGATTGGATGGAGCAAGAGCAAGAAAGAGGAATTACAATTACATCAGCTGCAACTACTTGTTTTTGGAGTGGTATGGAAAGTCAGTATCCTCAGCATAGAATTAATATTATTGATACACCTGGTCACGTTGACTTTACAATTGAAGTTGAAAGATCTTTAAGAGTACTAGATGGTGCTGTAGTGGTATTTTGTGGCAGTTCCGGTGTAGAACCTCAATCAGAAACAGTTTGGAGACAAGCAAATAGATATGAAGTTCCTCGTATTGTATTTGTCAATAAAATGGACAGAGCAGGAGCTGACTTTGATAGGGTAGTTGATCAAATCAAAGATAGGTTAGGAGCTAATATAATACCTATTCAATATAATATTGGTGCTGAAGAGGATTTTAAAGGTGTAATAGATCTTATTAATATGAGAGCTATATATTGGAATGAAGATGATCAAGGCTTAACATTTGAATCCAAAGAAATTCCAGCAGAACTTCAAGATAGAACCAATGAATTGAGAGAAGAAATGGTTGAAGCTGCAGCTGAAGCCAATGAAGAACTTATGGAAGCATATCTTGAGTCAGGAGACTTATCAGTTGATCAAATAAAAGAAGGTTTAAGAATTAGGAGCTTAGCTAATGAAGTTGTTTTGGCATTATGCGGTTCAGCTTTTAAAAATAAAGGAGTTCAAGCTGTTTTGGATGCAGTTATTGACTTTTTGCCAGCTCCAGATGAAGTTGCAGCAATTAAAGGCGTGATACCAAATGTTTCTGAAGAAAACGAAGAAGAAGACTCAAGGAGTTCTAGTGATGAGGAGCCATTCTCAGCTTTAGCTTTTAAAATTGCTACCGACCCTTTTGTAGGTACTTTAACTTTCATAAGAGTTTATTCTGGTGTCCTTTCTGTAGGTGATGGTGTAATGAATTCAACCAAAACCAGAAAAGAAAGAGTTGGAAGAATGGTACAAATGCATTCTAACAATAGAGAAGAAATAAAAGAAGTAAGAGCAGGCGATATAGCTGCTTGTATCGGTTTAAAGGATATTACAACAGGCGATACCTTATGTGATTTAAATAAACCAATTGTTTTAGAAAGAATGGACTTTCCTGAACCAGTAATATCTGTTGCAGTTGAGCCTAAATCAAAACAAGATCAAGAAAAAATGTCTTTAGCATTAGGTAAACTTGCTCAAGAAGATCCATCATTTAGAGTTCACTCTGATGAAGATTCAGGTCAAACAATTATTTCTGGAATGGGAGAACTTCATCTTGATGTTTTAGTTGATAGGATGAAAAGGGAGTTTTCCGTAGAAGCTAACATTGGTAAACCACAGGTGGCTTATAGAGAGACTATTAAAGAAGCTATTGATATTGAAGGTAAGTTTGTTAGACAGAGTGGTGGTAAGGGTCAGTATGGCCATGTATGGTTAAAACTAGAACCACTTGGTTTAGATGATGAATACGAATTTGTTGACAAAATTGTTGGTGGTGTAGTTCCAAAAGAATATATTCCTGCCGTTGATAAGGGTATTCAAGAGCAAATGCAAAACGGTGTTATTGCTGGCTATCCATTACTAGCATTAAGAGCTACTTTATACGATGGTTCATATCATGATGTGGATTCAAGTGAGATGGCATTTAAAATAGCTGGCTCTATGGCATTAAAAGAAGGAGCTTTAAAGGCAAAACCAGCTCTACTAGAGCCTGTCATGAAAGTTGTTGTGGTCACGCCTGAAGAGCATATGGGTGATGTAGTTGGTGACCTCAATAGGCGAAGAGGAATAATTTTAGGAATGGATGAAATACCATCAGGAAAAGAGGTGTCATCAGAAGTTCCGTTAGCTGAAATGTTTGGTTATGCAACTGATTTACGTTCAGCTACACAGGGTAGAGCAACCTTTACTATGGAATTTTTAAAGTACGGTGAAGTTCCAAGTAATATTGCTGAAGAAATAAAAGCATCTTAATAATTTTTTGCTGTCATTTTTTGTTGACAGTATGCTTTAAAGGGGCTTAGAATACGCCACATTTTGCGAAAATCGCATGATGTAGTTATAAAACATAATAGGTAAAAAATGGAAAATCAATCTATAAGAATTAGATTAAAAGCGTTTGATTACAGGTTAATTGATGCTTCGGCTAAATTAATAGTTGAAACTGTTAAAAAAACAGGTGCAGTTGTAAAAGGCCCAATTCCTTTACCTATTAAAAAAGAAAGAACAACAGTATTAATTTCTCCGCATAAAGATAAAGATGCAAGAGATCAATATGAGATTGTTACTTATAAAAGATTAATGGATATTGTTGAGCCTACTGATAAAACAGTTGATGCTCTAATGAAACTTGACCTTTCATCAGGGGTCGATGTTCAAATAAGCATAGGACAGCAATAACCAAGTTTAACGCAATTGCGGCCATAGAGGGTAAAGCCCCGTAAATAGGAGAGAACATTGAGCATAGGCTTAATAGGAACAAAATCTGGAATGTCACGACTTTTCACTGAAGAGGGTCAATCTATTCCAGTAACTGCAATATCAATTGCAGGTAATTTCATTTCTGATATAAAAACTTCTGAAAGAGATGGGTATGAAGCTTTAGTTGTATCAAAAATTAAAAAATCTAACAACAGAAATAAATCTCAAGTTGAATACTTCAAGAAAAGAGATATTCAGCCTGGCATCCTTGCTGAATTTAAAACTAAAGATATTGATGATCACCAAATTGGCTCACATCTAACTGCCGATATTTTTGAGATCGGTCAATATGTTGATGTAACAGGAACATCTAAGGGTAAAGGTTATGCGGGTGTTATAAAAAGGCACAATTTTAAAATGCAAGATGCCACTCATGGTAACTCTCTTGCTCACAGAGCTCATGGATCAATTGGTCAATGCCAAACACCAGGAAGAGTCTGGAAGGGTAAAAAAATGTCAGGCCATATGGGTAATGTACAAAAAACTATTCAGAGTCTTGAAATAGTTGAGCTTGATAAAGAAAACAACTTAATTTTTGTAAAAGGATCTATTCCTGGATTTAATGGATCAACTGTAAAAATTAAACCATCTATTAAAAAATCATGAAAATAAATTTACTATCAACTGAAAACAGCAAAGGTATTGATATACCTGAGTCAGTATTTGGTAAAGATTTTAATGAATCTTTAATCCATCAAGTAGTTGTAAGCTACCTAGCTGGTGCAAGACAGGGCTCTGCAAAGCAAAAAAATAGATCAGAAGTAAGAGGTGGCGGTAAGAAGCCATATAGACAAAAAGGTACTGGTAGAGCAAGAGCTGGTACTATTAGAAGTCCATTATGGAGAGGCGGAGGAGTAACTTTTGCTTCACGTCCAAGAGATTTCTCTAAAAAAGTTAATAAAAAAATGTATAGAGCAGCAATACGCTCTATTTTTTCAGAATTGTTAAGACAAGATAGGCTTGTTGCAATAGAAAAGCCTGTTTTAGAAAAACCAAAAACAAAAGAAATTGCAAAACTATTAAAAGAGTTTTCATTAAGTAAAGTTTTAATAATTACAGATGAGTTAGATATCAATCTATATCTATCTGCAAGAAATATACCTAATATTGATGTAATAACTGTGCAAGAAATAAATCCAGTTATTTTAATCAAAGCTAATAAAGTTGCAGTTACTGAAGATGCTCTAAAATTAATTGAGGAGAGAATTAATGCATAAAGAAAAATTATATACATTAATTAAGTCTCCAATGATTACTGAAAAATCAGCAAGAGCTGCCGATCTTAACAAACAGTATGTTTTTAAGGTTGATCTTGATTCTAATAAAAGAGAGATTAAAAAAGCTGTAGAAGAACTTTTTAAGGTAGAAGTTTTAAAAGTAACAACATCTATTGTTAAAGGTAAAACTAAAAGAAATAGATTTGGAACATACAAAAGATCAGACTATAAGAAAGCTTTTGTTACTTTAGGCAAGGATTCTGAAATTCAATTTGAGGGTATAAATTAAAATGGCAGTTATTAAAGCTAAACCAACTAGCCCAGGTCGACGGGGCGTAGTTTCTGTAAAAAGAGATTTATATAAAGGTAAGCCTTGGAAGTCTTTAGTTGTATCTAAATCTAAAAATGGCGGAAGAAATAATAATGGAAGAATTACTGTAAGGCATCAAGGTGGCGGACATAAACAACATTATAGAATTATAGATTTCAAGAGAGATAAATTTGATATACCGGCAATTGTTGAAAGGCTTGAGTATGATCCTAATAGATCAGCTAACATCGCACTATTAAAATATGCTGATGGTGAGAGAAGGTATATTATTGCACCATCCAAATTAAAGGTTGGCGATAAAGTGGTTTCAGGTGACAACTGTGAAATAAAAGTTGGTAATTCAATGAAGTTAAAAGATATTCCTCTTGGAACAAATATCCATTGTGTTGAGCTTAAACCAATGAAGGGTGCTCAACTTGCAAGAAGTGCAGGAACATCTGCAAGATTGGTTGCAAAAGAGGGAATATATGCAACCTTAAGACTACAATCTGGTGAAACAAGAAAGGTTTTATGGGAATGTAGAGCAACTCTTGGTGTTGTTTCAAATCAAGAAAATAATTTGAAATCTCTTGGTAAAGCTGGTGCTAAACGTTGGAGAGGTGTGAGGCCTACTGTTAGAGGTGTTGCAATGAACCCAGTTGATCATCCACATGGTGGTGGTGAGGGTAGAACTTCAGGTGGAAGACATCCATCTACACCATGGGGTAAACCAACAAAAGGATATAAAACAAGAAAAAATCAAAGAACTAATGATTTAATCATTAGAAGAAGGGGTAGTAAAAAATAATCATGCCTAGATCATTAAAAAAAGGACCATTTGTTGATATTTCTTTAGAAAAGAAAGTAGAAGCGGCTATTGCTTCAAACGATAAAAGACCAATCAAGACTTGGTCAAGAAGATCAATGGTTACACCACAAATGGTTGGTTTAACCATATCTGTTCACAATGGTAGACAACATGTACCAGTATACGTAAACGAAGATATGGTTGGTCATAAGCTTGGTGAATTTGCTATTACCAGAACATTTAAAATGCATTCAGGCGATAGGAAGGCAAAATAATGGAAACAAGAGCATATTTAAAAGGAACTAGATTATCACCTCAAAAAGCAGGGCTTGTTGCCAATGCTGTTAGAGGAAAATCAGTTCATGAGGCAATGGACTTTCTATCATTTAGCAAACAGAAAGGTGCAGCAATAATAAAAAAATTGCTTGAATCAGCAATCGCTAATGCAGAACATAATGATAAGGCTGATATTGACACTCTTGGTATTAAAACAATAATCGTTAACCAAGGTATGAGGCTTAAAAGAATGAAGCCTAGAGCAAGAGGTAGAGCAGATAGAATAGTTAAGCCTACTTGTCATATTGAGATAATTCTTTCGGATGAGGTGAAGTAATGGGACAAAAAGTAAACCCACATGGTTTTAGATTAGGAATTATCAAAAAACAAAATGCTAACTGGTATGCTAAAGGTAAAGCATTTAAAGATAATCTTATACAAGATCTTAAGGTAAGAGAGTTTTTTTCAAAAAGACTTAAACATTCTTCTATAAGTAAAATTGAATTAGAAAGAAGTGCAGAAAACTTTGTAGTAACTATCCACACTTCTAGACCAGGAATCATTATTGGTAAGCGTGGAGAAGAAATAGAAAATCTTAAAGCTGCAGTTAGCAAAATAGTCCAGCAAACAACTCAAATAAATATCAAAGAAGTAAAAAAACCTGATCTAGATGCAACAATTTTAGCTGAAAGTGTTGCCCAACAGCTTGAAAGAAGGGTCATGTTCAGAAGAGCAATGAAAAGAGTAGTTCAAAGCGCATTAAGGCAGAGCGCAAAAGGGGTTAGGGTTGAAGTCTCAGGAAGACTAAATGGTGCTGAGATTGCAAGAACTGAATGGTACAGAGAAGGTAGAGTTCCATTGCATACACTTAGAGCAGATATTGATTACGGTACTGCAGAAGCATTAACTACTTATGGAATTATTGGAGTTAAAGTGTGGGTATTCAAAGGTGAAACCACTGTTGATCCATATAAAGAAGATCAAGGAATAAATTAAGATGTTACAGCCAAGACAAACTAAATATAGAAAAATGCACAAAGGCAGAAATAGAGGCCTTGCACAAAATGGTAATACTATTGCATTTGGTAGATATGGATTAGTTGCATCTGGAAGAGGAAGAATAACTGCTAGACAAATTGAAGCTGCTAGGCGTGCTATGACAAGGCATATAAAAAGAGGCGGTAATATTTGGATAAGAATATTTCCTGACAAACCTATTACTAAAAAACCTCTTGAGGTAAGAATGGGTAAAGGTAAAGGTAACGTTGAATATTGGGTAAGCCTTGTTCAACCAGGGAAAGTAATGTTTGAAATGGCTGGTGTAGAAGAAAGCTTAGCAAGAGAAGCATTTAAACTCGCGAGTGCAAAACTACCAGTTAAAACACATTTTTTAAGTAAGGATATATAAATGAGCAAAGAAGTATCTGAATTAAGAAACAAAAGTGTTGCTGATCTTGAAAAAGAATTGATAGCTACTAGAGAAGATCAATTTAACTTAAGAATGAAGCATAGAACGGGTCAGTTAAATGAAACAAACAAGCTTGCAGTTGCCAAGAAGAAAATTGCAAGAATTAAAACTTTGATAACAGAAAAAAAAGTAGAGGATAGTAAGTAATGAGCGAATCAAATCCAAGAGTATTAACTGGAGTTGTTACATCAAACAAAGCTGATAAAACAATTACAGTTAAAATTGAGAGAAAGGTTAAGCATCCTTTATATGGAAAGATTATGAAAGTTTCTAGTAAAGTCCATGCCCACGACGAGCTAAATAAAGCCCAAGAGGGTGACACTGTAACCGTAAAAGAATGTAGACCAATTTCAAAATCTAAGACATGGATACTAGTTGATGAGCTTGATAACGGTAACATTTCTGAGGAGACAGCATAATGATACAGATGCAATCATTATTAAAAATTGCAGATAATAGCGGAGCTAGAACTGTAATGTGTATTAAGGTCCTAGGTGGCTCTAAAAGAAGATATGCAAATATTGGTGATGTAATTAAGGTTGCAGTTCGAGAGGCTATACCCACAGGTAAAGTGAAAAAAGGGCAGGTCGTAGATGCATTAATTGTTAGAACCAAAAAAGGTGTTAGAAGAAGAGATGGTTCATTAATTAAATTTGATGAAAACGCTGCTGTTCTTATAAATAGCTCTAAAGCACCAATTGGTACAAGGGTTTTTGGACCAGTGACAAGAGAGTTAAGAGATGGAAAGCATATGAAAATTTTATCTTTAGCTCCTGAGGTATTGTAAAGATGAATAGTATTTCAACAAAACTAAAAACTGGTGATGAAGTAATAGTAATTGCTGGAAAAGATATTGGTAAAAAAGGAACATTGAGACAAATCCTTAAAGCAAAAAATAGAGGAATTGTTACTGGTATTAATATGGTAAAGAAACATACTAGACCTAATCCTGATATGGGGATTACTGGAGGAATTGTTGAGCAAGAGGCTCCAATTAATCTTTCTAATCTCGCTATATGGAATCCTAAATCAAAATCAAAAGATAAAATTAAAGTTTCTGAAGACAAAAACGGAAAAAAAATAAGATTGTTTAAATCAGATAATAAAGAGATTAAATAATGGCAAATTTAAAACAAAGATTTAATGAGGAATTAGTACCTGTATTAAAGGATAAGTTAGGATTATCCAATGTTATGGCTGTTCCTAGATTGTCAAAAGTTGTTATCAATATGGGTGTTGGTGAGGCAGCAAATGATAAAAAGCATTTACAGTCTGCATTAGAAAACTTGACTGTAATAGCAGGTCAAAAGCCGGTTACTACAACTGCAAGAAAATCTGTTGCAAGTTTTAAAATTAGAGAGGGCTGGCCATTAGGATGCAAAGTAACCTTAAGAGGTGAAAAAATGTATGATTTTATTGAACGTTTAATAAATATAGCTATACCTCGTGAAAGAGATTTTAGGGGTTTAAACAGCAAGTCATTTGATGGGCAAGGCAATTACTCTTTTGGCATAAAAGAGCAGATTATTTTTCCAGAAATTAATTATGACAATATCGATAATATCAGAGGCATGGATGTCTGTATTAACACTACTGCTAAAAATAAAGATGAAGCTAAGGCTTTATTAGAAGTATTAGATTTTCCATTTAAGAAATAAAGAGGTAAATAATGGCGAAGAAATCAATGATAGCAAGAGAGCACAAAAGGATTAAAACAGTTGCTCAATATGCTGAAAAGAGAGCTAAACTCAAAGCAACTATGAGTGATATGAGCTTATCGAGCGAAGAAAGATACGAAGCTAGAAAGCAGTTTCAAAAACTTCCTAGAAATGCTAGTCCATCAAGAGTGGTTAGAAGGTGTCAAATAACAGGTAGACCTCATGCTGTTTATAGAAAATTTGGCTTAAGCAGAATTAAACTTAGGGAGGCCGCAATGAGAGGCGACATTCCTGGGTTGGTAAAATCAAGTTGGTAAAAATATTATGAGTTTTCAAGATCCTATATCAGATTGTTTAACAAGAATTAGAAATGGCTTAATGCGTGGTAAAGATTATGTAGATGCACCATATTCGGCTATGAAATATCAATTAGTTGATGTTTTAGTAAAAGAAGGTTACCTGAAGGGCTGTGAAAAAGATGAAAATGATGGAAAGCCGATTTTAAGAATTAACCTTAAATATTTTAATGAAAAGCCTGTGATAAGAAGCTTAAAAAGAATTAGTAAGCCTAGTTTAAGAAAATATTCATCTGCATCTGATCTAGGGCTTGTTAAAGATGGATTAGGCGCATATATCATTTCAACCAATCAAGGCCTTATGACAGATAAAGATGCAAGGTCAAAGAATGTTGGTGGCGAAATTCTCTGTGAGGTATTTTAATGTCTAGAGTAGCTAAATCACCTATTTCAATATTAGATGGCGTTACTGTTGAGCTTTTAGATAACGTTGTAAATGTGAAAGGTAAATTAGGTGAATTATCATTTGAATTGCCTGAATCTATTTCTATTGAAATTGAGGACTCAACAATATCAGTTAAATATAACGAAGATATTCAGTCTTCAGTCGCGCTTGGCGGGACGACAAGATCTCTAATTAATAACATGATTCTTGGTGTATCAAGTGGATTTGAAAAGAAATTAGAACTAAAAGGTGTTGGTTACAGAGCCAAAGCATCTGGCAAGTTATTAGAGCTAACTCTTGGGTTCTCTCACCCTGTAAAATATCAACTTCCTGAAGAGGTTAATGTTGAAACACCATCGCAGACAGAAATTATTTTAAAAAGTCACAATAAACAAATTTTAGGGCAAGCAGCAGCAGAAATCAGAGCTTTCAGGCCACCCGAACCATATAAAGGTAAGGGCGTTAGGTATGCTGATGAAGTGATTATTAGAAAAGAAGCTAAGAAAGCAGCAGGAGGAGCTTAAATTGGGAATTAAAAATACATCTAGACTAAGAAGAGCAAGAAAAACTAGATTAAGAATTAAAGATCAAGATTTACATAGACTAACAGTTTATAAATCATCTAAGCATTTTTATGCTCAAATTTTTGATAGCTCAGGATCTACAGTTGTTGCTTCAGCCTCTACCAATGAAAAAGATTCTGGTTTAAAGAATAATGTTCAGGCTGCTGAAGAAATTGGTAAAACAATTGCTGAAAGAGCAATAAAAAATGGTGTCAAAAATGTTGTTTTTGATAGATCTGGATATAAATATCATGGCAGAGTAAAAGCGCTAGCAGAATCAGCAAGAGCAGCAGGATTGGAGTTCTAATAATGAGTGAAGTTAATTTAAATAATCAACAACAAGATACGCTTGAAGAAAAGCTTGTTCAAGTAAATAGAGTTGCAAAAGTAGTTAAGGGTGGTCGAATATTTGGTTTTACTGCCTTAACAGTAGTTGGCGATGGTAATGGAAGAGTTGGTTTTGGTAGAGGAAAAGCCAAAGAAGTACCAATTGCTATTCAAAAGGCTATGGAGGATGCAAGAAGAAGTCTAGTCGATGTTGAATTGAACGGATCAACTCTATGGTATCCAGTTAAGGCTAAACATGGTTCTGCTAATGTATATATGCAACCAGCTTCAGAAGGTACAGGTATTATTGCAGGTGGTGCAATGAGAGCTGTACTTGAGCTAGCAGGTGTTCAGAATGTTTTAGCAAAATGTTATGGATCAACAAATCCAGTAAATGTTGTGAGAGCAACAATAAATGCACTGAGTAAAATGGAATCTCCTGAATCAGTAGCAATGAGAAGAGGTAAAACAGTAGAACAGATATCATGAGTGAAAATAAAACAATAAAAATTAAACTTATTAAAAGTGGAATAGGAAGAATGAAGTCTCATAAGCTTTGTATTAAAGGGCTTGGATTTAAAAAATTAAATCAGACTGTTGCAGTTCAAGATACTCCATCAAATAGAGGCATGATTAATAAAATCTCAGATATGGTTGAAATACAGGATAACTAAAATGGTTAATGCAGAAGAAAATAAATTATCTTTAAATACACTTGCTAATTCAGGTACTAAGAAAAATAGAAAGCGTGTTGGTAGAGGTATAGGGTCTGGATTGGGCAAAACTGCTGGTCGAGGTCATAAAGGACAAAAATCAAGATCTGGTGGGGGAGTAAGGTTAGGTTTTGAGGGTGGTCAAATGCCACTGCAACAAAGACTACCTAAATTCGGTTTCTCATCAAGAGTCAATAACTCTTTCAAAGAAGTCAATTTAAAAAATATTGATGGATTAGAGATTGTCTCATTAGAGTCATTAAAAGAAAAAAAGATAATTCCAAATAGAATTACAAAAGTAAAAATTTTTGGAACACATGAACTGCAATCAAAAATTACAGTTAAAGGAATAAAAGTAACTAAAGGTGCAAAAGAATCAATTGAAAAAGCTGGAGGCGCTGTAGAAGAATAATTATGGCTGAGCAAAATACAGGCATGAGCGATCTATGGAAGAGAATTAGATTTGTCTTGATGGCTATTATTGTCTACAGGATTGGTACACATATTCCAATACCTGGAATTGACCCTGACAGGTTAGCTGAATTATTTGATCAAAATCAAGGGACTATTCTTGATATGTTTAATTTATTCTCTGGTGGCGCCCTTGAAAGAATGAGTATCTTTGCCTTAAATGTTATTCCTTACATTTCAGCAGCTATTATTATGCAGCTTTTTTCTAATTCCATCCCATATCTACAAGAGCTTAAAAAAGATGGTCAAGCTGGAAGGAATAAAATTACACAATTTACTAGATATGGAACTGTTTTACTTGCTTTTATACAAGCATCAGCTCTAGCAGTGACCTTATCAAATAGTGGTTTAGCTTATAATCCTGGTACAAGTTTTCTTGTTTCAGCAGTTTTCGCAGTAGTAGCAGGAACAGTTTTTTTAATGTGGTTAGGGGAACAAGTTTCAGAAAGAGGCATAGGTAATGGTATATCAATAATCATTGCAACCAGTATTTTGACAGGTATACCTGGCGCAATAGCACAGTCTTTAGAACAGGCAAGGCAAGGCGATTTAAATATCTTGTTATTAATTGGTATTGGTGTATTAGCTCTAGTTGTTATAGCTGTTGTTGTATTTATAGAAAGAGGCCAAAGAAGAATCGTTGTGAATTATGCCCAAAGACAACAGGGCAGACGTTTAATGCAAGCACAATCAAGTCATTTGCCATTTAAAGTCAATATGGCTGGCGTTATACCAGCTATTTTTGCAAGTACATTTTTATTGTTCCCTGCATCGCTTTCAACATGGTTTGGACAGAATGAATCTCTTGGGTTTTTGCAATCAATTTCGTTAGCTTTAAATCCAGGACAGCCTTTATATATTCTTGTATTTGCTGCTCTCATTATTTCTTTTTGCTTTATCTGGTTGGCCCTGACTTTTAACACAAGAGAGGTATCAGATAACTTAAAAAGATCTGGTGCATATATTGCTGGCATAAGACCTGGGGAGCAAACAGCAAATTACATTGATAATGTATTGGCTAGACTAACAGTATTTGGAGCAATTTATTTAACATTAATATGTTTATTGCCACTAGCGTTAATAAATTTTGCAGGAGTTTCCTTTTATTTTGGTGGCACTTCGGTCTTGATTGTTGTGGTGGTATTGATGGATTTTATGGCACAAGTTCAATCTCATTTGATGTCAACACAATATGCATCTTTGATGAAAAAGGCAAATTTAAAAAATTTTAAAAGATAATAGTTATGAAAGTTAAAGCATCAGTAAAGAAAATATGTCGGAATTGTAAGATTGTTAGAAGAAACGGAGTTCTTTTTGTTATATGCAAATCTGATCAAAAACATAAACAGAGGCAAGGTTAAATATGGCTAGGATTGCAGGAGTAAATGTACCTGAAAACAAACACGTAGAGATTTCACTTACACATATATTTGGAATTGGCAGGAAAACTGCCCAAACTATATGCGAAGAGCTTAAGATAGATTATACAAGAAAAGTATCTGATCTATCTGAAGATGAAGTTGAACAATTAAGAACAGCTATTGGTAATTATGTTGTTGAGGGTGATTTAAGAAGAAATATTTCTACTAATATTAAAAGACTAATGGACTTAGGAAGTTATAGAGGTATTAGACACAGAAGAAAACTTCCAACTCGAGGTCAAAGAACTAAAACTAATGCAAGAACAAGAAAAGGCGCCAAGAAGCCTATGAGAGGATAATAATGGCAGGTAAAAAAGCAAAAAAAATAGTTACAGATGGTGTTGCTCATATTCATGCATCTTTTAACAATACAATAATTACGATTACTGATAAACAAGGTAATGCAGTATGTTGGGGAACTTCAGGGGGCTCAGGTTTTAAAGGTTCTAGAAAAAGCACTCCATTTGCAGCTCAGATTGCTGCAGAAAAGGTAGGTAATACTGCAAAAGAAGAATTTGGAATGATTAATTTAGATGTAAAAGTTAAGGGTCCTGGTGGTGGAAGAGAGTCTGCTATTAGATCTTTAAATGCGTGTGGGTTAAAGATAAAAAGTATTACAGATGTAACACCATTGCCACATAATGGATGCAGACCATCTAAGAAAAGAAGGGTTTAAGGAGATTTAAATGGCTAGATATAGAGGACCATCTTTAAGATTATCAAGAAGAGAAGGAACTGATCTTTACTTAAAAAGCGGCATTAGAGCAATCGAATCAAAATGTAACATGGATACAGCTCCAGGTGTACATGGGGCTAGAAGAGGTAGGCTTTCTGATTATGGTCTCCAGTTACGAGAAAAACAAAAAGTGAGAAGAATTTATGGTGTTCTCGAAAAGCAGTTTAGAAATTATTATAAAAAAGCTGCTGCTATGAAGGGCAATACAGGTGAAAATCTTCTTTCACTCTTAGAAAAAAGACTTGATAACGTTGTGTACAGAATGGGATTTGGCTCTACAAGAGCAGAAGCTAGACAGTTAGTTTCTCATAAAGCGCTCAAAGTTAATGGTAAAGTTGTAAATATCGCGTCTTATCAAGTACAACCTGGCGATGAAGTGGAAATTAGAGAAAGAAAAAAAGGCCAGCTTAGAATTCAAGCATCATTAAAGATTGCAGCAACAAGAGAAGCTTGTGAATGGCTTGAAGTTGATGATAAAAATTTAAAAGGAGTATTTAAAGCAGTTCCTGATAGAGCTGATTTGGGTACAGAAATTAACGAAAATCTTATTGTTGAGCTTTACTCAAAATAAATAAAGGCGGATAGAATTATGCAAACATCAGTAATAGACTTATTAGTACCAACTGAAATACAAGTAGATGATATTTCACCAACCCTATCTAAAGTTACTTTAGAGCCTTTAGAAAGAGGTTTCGGGCATACTCTTGGTAATGCGTTAAGAAGGATATTATTATCCTCAATGCCTGGAGCGGCAATCACTGACGTTGTAATTGATGGTATATCACATGAATATAGCACTATAGAGGGTGTTAGAGAGGATGTTATTGACATCCTACTTAATTTAAAAGAGTTACCTGTTAAAGTTATCGAGGGAAATACAGCTGAAATAACACTTGATGTTACTGGTCCTTGCGATGTAACAGCAGCTTCTTTTGAAGTTCCTGGTAATGTTGAATTAGTTGATCAAGATTTTCACGTTGCATCTATAGTTGATAAAGTTAATTTAAAGATGACTCTCGTAGTGAAAACTGGAAGGGGTTACGAGCCAGCAGATTTAAGAGATGATGAAGATAGAGTGGTTGGAGGATTAAAAATTGATGCTTCCTATAGTCCAGTTAAAAGAGTTTCTTATAATGTTGATAATGCTAGATTTGAAAAGAGAACAGACCTTGATAAATTATTAATAGAGCTTGAAACAGACGGAACATTAGATCCTAAAATGGCTATAGAGCACAGTGCGACTATTCTTCAACAGCAATTAGCAGCATTTGTTGACTTAGATGCAATAGCAGAACAAGAGGCAAAGAAAGAACAAAATGACTTTGATCCATTATTATTAAGATCAATTGAAGAGCTTGAATTAACGGTTAGATCTACTAACTGTCTTAAAGCTGAAAGTATATTCTTAATTGGAGATTTAATACATAAAACGGAGTTTGATTTATTGAAAACTCCTAATTTAGGTAAAAAATCATTGAATGAAATTAAAGATGTACTTGCTTCAAAAGAGCTCTCTTTAGGTATGAATGTTGAGAACTGGCCACCAGTAGGATAAAAAATGAGACATAGAAAAAAAGGAAGAAAACTAAATCGTAATTCCGCTCATAGAAAAGCTTTACTAAAAAACTTAGCTATAGCTTTAATAGAAAGGGAAGTTATTAGAACTACAGTCCCTAAAGCAAAAGAGCTTAGAACTTTTATTGAACCACTAATAACTCTTGCTAAGGATGATTCTGTTGCAAATAGAAGATTAGCATTCAATAAACTTAGATCTGATGAAGCAGTTGGCAAACTTTTTACTTCAGTTGCAGTTAACGCTAAAGATAGAAATGGTGGATACACAAGAATTATAAAAGCTGGTTTCAGGCCTGGAGATAAAGCAGACATGGCTTATATGGAGCTCGTTGATCGTGTATCAGAAACTGAAAGCACTGAAGCATCTGAAGAGTCGGCAGCTTAACTAGCTTTTTAACATTTTCTTAAGGAACATCCCTGTATAGGATCTTCTTACTTTAGATACCTGTTCAGGTGTTCCTTCGGCTACTATTGTGCCACCATCATCGCCACCTTCAGGCCCTAAATCAATCACCCAGTCAGCTGTTTTAATAACATCTAAATTGTGTTCAATTACAACAATAGTATTGCCTTGGCTTTGAAGTTTTTTGAGAACTTCAAGAAGTAATTCAATATCTGCAAAATGAAGCCCGGTTGTTGGTTCGTCCAAAATAAATAATGTTTTTCCAGTACTTCTTTTTGATAATTCTTTTGCCAATTTAATTCTTTGGGCCTCTCCTCCAGACAATGTAACAGCAGACTGTCCAAGTGTAATGTAACCAAGGCCAACGTCATTTAGCGTTGCTAGTTTTTTCTTAATTGCTGGATGAGATTCAAAGAATTTGAGCGCATCCTCTACAGTCATATTTAAAATATCACTTATATTCTTATCTTTGTATTTAACTTCTAGGGTTTGCTCGTTATATCTTTTACCATTACAAATATCACAGGTAACATATACATCTGCTAAGAAATGCATTTCTACTTTTGTTACTCCATCTCCTTGGCAGGCCTCACATCTTCCACCTTTAACATTAAAACTAAATCTTCCTGGTTTATAGCCTCTAGATCTTGCCTCAACAGTCTGAGATAAAAGATCTCTTATATGCGAGAAAAGACCTGTATAAGTTGCCGGATTTGATCTAGGAGTTCTTCCGATAGGGGATTGATCAATATTAATTGATTTATCTAGGTAGTCTAAACCATCAATTTTTTCACATTTGATTTCTTTATTTAACTTTGCTTTATTCAAAATAAATGATGAGATTGGTGATAGTGTTTGATTAATTAATGATGATTTTCCAGATCCTGATACCCCTGTAATACATGTAAATAAACCTATAGGTATCTCAAGATCAATATTCTTCAGATTATTCTCATTTGCTCCGATTATATTTATGAAACGGTCAGAAGGCTTATGTCTTATTTTTGGAATCTTAATCGATCTTTCACCAGATAAATATTTTGCAGTTAAAGATTTTTTATTTGATAGAATATTTTTAAGACTTCCTTCAGCGCAAACTTCTCCTCCATGCTTACCTGCCCCTGGTCCAATGTCTATAATATGATCAGCAGCCCTTATCGCCTCTTCATCGTGCTCGACCACTATCACTGTATTACCAAGGCCTTGAAGTCTTTTTAATGTATTAATAAGTTTTTCATTATCTCTCTGATGAAGTCCTATTGAGGGTTCATCAAGTACATAAGTTACTCCCACCAGGCCCGAGCCAATTTGACTTGCTAATCTTATTCTTTGAGCTTCACCTCCTGAGAGAGTTTCAGCACTCCTGTCTAAAGTTAAGTAATTTAAGCCGACATTTGAGAGAAAGGACAGTCTTTCACTTATTTCTTTAATAATTTTTTCAGCTATCTGTTCGCTAGTTTTATCTAATTTCATATTAGAAATAAAACTTAACGCATCTGTAATTTTTAAATTTGTAATTTTATGTATAGGGGTTTCAGATACAAATACATTTCTAGATTCTTTATTTAATCTTGAGCCTTTACACGTACCGCATGATGATTGAGACATAAGCTTAGACAGCTCATCTCTTATATATTCCGAATCAGTTTCCTTAAATCGTCTCTCAGTGCTTGGTATTATGCCTTCAAATTTATGTTTTCTTACAATCCTACTACCACTTCTAAATCTATGTGAGAAGTCAATTTTGTCTTTTGAGCCCCATAAAATAATATCCTTAATATCTTCTGGATAATCTTTCCATTTTGTATTTAGATCAAAACCATAATGCGCGGCCAAACATCTAAGCTGCCAATAATAAAATCTATTTCTTCTTGTCCAGCCTTTTATAGCCCCATTACTTATAGAAACATCATCATCCTGTATTAACCTTTTCTCATTGAAAAATTGAGTTACGCCTAGGCCATCACATACCTCACATGCTCCATGGGGATTGTTAAATGAAAACATTCTGGGCTCAAGCTCGGGAATAGAATAACCACACTGGGAGCAGGAGAAATTAGATGAAAAAAGATAGTTTTTAGATGTATCAATCTCTTCAACCTCTACAAGGCCATTTGATAAAATTAGAGCAGATTCAATTGATTCAGATAGTCTAGACTTTTGTTCTTTAGTTTTTTTAATAACTAACCTATCTACAACCGCTGAAATGTTGTGTTTTTTATTTTTTTCAAGGTTAGGGAATTCATCAATTGGATAAACTTTTCCATCAACTTTTACCCTTACATAGCCATCTTTCCTAAGGTCATCATAAATTGCATTGTGTTCACCTTTTTTATCTCTTATTACAGGCGCGAGAATCATTATTTTTGCGCTTTCCTTAAGCTTCAGAACATCATTTGCAATTTCGCTTATAGTTTTTGCCTTAAGCTCCTCGTTATGATCAGGACACCTTGGAATACCAACTCTTGCATACAATAATCTTAAATAGTCATAAATCTCTGTTACAGTACCAACAGTTGATCTAGGATTATGAGATGTTGCTTTTTGCTCAATAGATATTGATGGTGAGAGACCATCAATTTGATCTACATCAGGTTTCTCCATCATTGAAAGAAATTGTCTTGCATAAGCAGATAGTGATTCAACATACCTTCTTTGACCTTCGGCATAAAGGGTGTCAAAAGCTAGAGATGATTTTCCTGAGCCAGAAATTCCAGTTATTATAACAATCTTATTTCTTGGAATTTCAATATCAATATTCTTAAGATTATGAGTCCTAGCGCCTTTTATATAAATATTATCCATAAATATAAATATTATTCGTGATGAAAAAATTAAATTGAGTTAAACTTCATATATTATACGAGGTAATCATGAGTAGAGGCGTAAATAAAGTTATATTAGTAGGAAATCTTGGTCAAAAACCAGAAATGAGATATACAGCAACTCAATCAGCAGTTGCTAATCTTTCTGTAGCAACAACAGAATCCTGGAAAGATAAAGAAACCGGTGAAATGAGAGATAAAACGGAGTGGCATAGGGTAGTTTATTTTGGAAAACTTGCAGAGATTGTTGAAAAATATCTTGATAAAGGTTCAAAAGTCTATGTTGAAGGAAAACTCCAGACCAGAAAATGGCAAGATAAATCTGGTGCTGACAGATGGACAACAGAGATAGTTGGAAATGAATTAACAATGCTTGATTCCAGATCAGGCTCTCAACAGAATGAATTTAATCAGGATGATAATTCGTCAATGGGCATGAATGATAGCCAAGATGCTGGTGGCTTAACAGATGACGATATTCCTTTTTAAGATACTTTGGATAATTCGTACAAAACAATTCAATTTGAAAAGAAAGAACAAGCAGCAGTACTCACATTAGATCGTCCACAAAAACTTAATGCATTTAATTTACGCATGCTTGAAGAAATGCTTGATGCAATTAAATATGTTAATGAAAGTGATGATATTGAATTTTTGATAATAACAGGATCAGGTAAGGCGTTTTGTGCAGGAGCTGATCTATCATCTGGTAAAAAAACATTTGATAAAAATTTTGATACTAGAGACTTTCATGATGCAGAATATCGTAAAGATGCAGGAGGTATTCTAAACCTGGAGTTATACAGATGTTTAAAACCGGTAATTATTGCATGCAATGGAGATGCTGTAGGTGTTGGAGCAACAATGCAATTACCTGCAGACATAAGAATTGCTTCTCCGAATGCAAGATATGGATTTGTATTTGCTAATAGAGGAATTGTTCCAGATGGATGTGCTAGCTGGTTTTTACCAAGAGTGATAGGAATCTCTAAATCTCTTCAGCTTTGTTATTCTGGAAAGCTTATTGATGCTGAAGAGGCGTTGGATATTGGTCTTATCGACTATATTTGTGATGATAATGTTGTTGAATATGCTTTAGATAAAGGAAGAGCTTTATGTAGCTCAAGCGCGCCTGTATCTATTGCAATGACCAGGCAGATGATCTGGTCTCTATCTGGTGAATCAAATCCTGAGCTTGCCCATGAAATTGAGAGCAAAGCCATTGACTCAAGGGGTCAGTCAGATGATGCAAAAGAGGGGGTTATGTCATTCTTAGAAAAAAGAAAACCAAAATTCAAGAATAAAGTATCATCAGACATGCCTGAAGTATATCCTTGGAAAAATAAATAAACTTTAAGTAATAATTAAGAGAACATATATGTTATTTGAACCATATCATTTAAAAGGTTTAAACCTTAGAAATAGAATAGTCATGGCGCCTATGACTAGAAACCAATCACCTGGAGGCATACCTACAAAAGAGGTTATTGAGTACTATAAAAGAAGAGCTAAGGCGGAAGTAGGTTTAATAATTACAGAAGGAATTGAAATAAGCCATAAAGCTTCAAGCGCTTATCCAAATGTACCAAGATTAGATACTAAAGAAGCAATTGATGGTTGGAAAAAGGTAGTTAGTGGAATTAAAGAAAATAATGGCGCAGTAATAGCGCAGCTATGGCATTGTGGTGGTTTTAGGAAGTTAGGTATGGATCCTGATCCACTTGTACCAGGTCATACAGCATCAGGAATTGTAAGGCCAGGTAAAAAAGTTGCTCATGCAATGACTGTTGATGATATTAAGGAAACTATTGAAGCATATGCTTCTGATGCAAAAATTTGTGAAGAAATAGGTTTTGACGGTGTTGAAATACATGGTGCACATGGATATCTTATTGATAATTTCTTCTGGAGTGGCACTAATAAAAGAAATGATTCTTATGGCGGATCAATTAAAAATAGATCTAAATTAGCTACTGATATTGTTAAAGCAATTCGGTCAAACGTTAGCAATCAATTTATAGTTGGGCTTAGATTCTCTCAATGGAAGCAACAAGATTATGAGGCAAAACTAGCCAATAGCCCAAATGAATTAAAAGAACTTATTAATGACCCAATAGAAGAGGGATTAGATTTTTTACATTCAAGTATGAGGCGTTTTTGGGAAAGTGAATTTGAAGGTTCAGATGAAAACCTAGCTTATTGGACAAAAAAGCTATCTGGTCTTCCAACAATAAGTGTTGGCAGCGTTGGCTTAGACTCTGATTTCATAGATATGAGTGCTCCGGCTTCACCAACAAATATAAATAAAGCTATTGATGATATTAATCAAAAAAAATATGATCTTGTTGCAGTCGGCAGGGCTCTACTTGCAGACCATGAGTGGGTGGTAAAAATAAAAGAAGGAAGAGTAGATGATATTGTTCCCTATTCAAAGGAAGCTTTACTTAAATTATATTAGTATTTTGAGACTATAAGACTGGCGTTAGTTCCACCAAAGCCAAACGAGTTACTTAAAATGTTATTTAGAGCTTTATCTGTTGTTTCTGTGTTTATATTAATACCTTTAGCTTCATCACATAGCTCTTCAATATTTATTGAGGGCGCAATAAAATTATCATTCAGCATCATTATTGAATAGATTGCTTCTTGTGCTCCTGTTGCACCAAGAGAATGTCCAGTCATAGATTTTGTTGAGCTAATAATAGGAATATCATTTTTAAAAAGATCTTTAATTGCTTTTAATTCTGCAATATCACCAACTGGAGTACTCGTCCCATGAGTATTTATGTAATCGACTGATTGTCCAGCATCTTTTAATGCACCTTCCATACATCTAAATGCACCTTCACCAGATGGAGCGACCATATCATAGCCATCTGAGGTTGCGAAATATCCAGACAATTTTGCAAGAATGTTAGCATTTCGTTTTTTTGCATGCTCTTCATCCTCAAGAATTAGAATGCCTGATCCTCCAGATATAACAAAACCATCTCTACTTTTGTCATATGGCCTTGATGCTAACTCAGGATTTTCGTTAAAATTTGAAGAAAGTGCGCCCATAGCATCAAATAAATTGGAGGAGCTCCAATGAAGGTCCTCACCACCACCAGCAATTATTATGTCTTGCTGGCCTGATTTAATTAATTCTGCTCCGTGTCCGATGCAATGAGCACTAGTTGCACACGCAGATGAGATAGAATAATTTACTCCTTTAAGCTTAAAAGCTGTTCCTAATATTGCAGATATTGAACTCCCCATTGTTTTTGTAACAGCATATGGTCCTATTCTCTTAGGGCCTTTTTCCCTAGTTATATCAGAAGTTGATACCATTACCCTTGTAGATGAGCCACCTGATCCAGCTACAATACCAGTTCTAGAAGAGTTTAAATTTGATTCTGAAATTCCAGACATCTCTATTGCATCTAATGCTGCTAAGTATGCATATGCTGATGCTTCACCCATAAATCTAAATAGCTTTCTATCGATAAGCTCTGAAAAATTTAAATCAACAGAGCCAGAAACTTGACTTCTAAAGCCCATTTCTTTGTATGAGTCATTGAATGCTATGCCTGATTTACCGTTCTTAAGGCTAGCTAATACCTCTTCATAAGAGTTACCGATACATGATTTAATACCGACACCTGTGATAACTACATTTCTCATATTCTAAAAATTACTTGGATCATCAAACAACCCAACTTTTAAACCGCTAGCAGTATAGACTTGCTTGCCGTCTACATACATTTCACCGTCACCTAGACCAACAATAGCTTTTCTATTTATTACTCTTTTCATATGTATTTTATATTCTACTTTGGTTGCCTTAGGAAGAACTTGACCAAAAAATTTAACTTTATCTGATCCTAGCGCTCTTCCAATCCCAGGCAATCCTGACCATAACAAGTAAAATCCAACCAATTGCCACATTGCATCAAGACCTAGACATCCTGGCATAACCGGATCATCTTTAAAATGGCATTTAAAGAACCATAGATCTGGATTTATATCTAAATCAGCATGAATATAGCCATTAGAATAATTGCCACCTGAGTCATTAATTTCTTTAATACAATCAAACATAAGCATTTCATCGGCTGGCAGCCTTCCATGCTCAGGAGCAAATAGATTACCTTCTGAACAATCTATTAACTCATTTTTAGAGTAACTTGATTTTGGTATAAATGTCATTTTGATCTTACTAGTGCAAAAGAGAGCAATTCTAACATTTCTTTTTCTATTAATTTATTATTAATTAGTTTAATTTTTCTAATTATCTGGTCATGAAAAGTATTTGCTAGATCTACAGACATTTCTATACCTTTATTTTTAATTATTATTTGCTTAAGTTTTTTTTCATCAATATCTTGCTTTCCTAAAAAAGATGACAATGATTTTTTATCTGGTCCGCTAGAATTTTTGTATGCAAATAAAAGAGGGTATGTTATTTTTCCTTCTCTAATATCTTGAAAGATTGGCTTATTAAAGTTTTTAGAGATATTGTGTCCATAATCCAATAAATCATCTCTTATTTGAAAGAGAGTTCCAATATCTCTAGATGATTCAGAAATTAATTTTATATACTTAATATTATCGGTACATAGCATTGCACCACACTTTGCTGATGCTTCAAACAATCTTCCAGTTTTTAGGTAGCTTATTCTTAGTAATTCTTTTAAATCAAGTTGTAAATTATTTATAGCATTTAATTGGACAAGCTCTCCTTTAGAAATATCATTAGTGGCATTAGCTAACTCATCTAATATTCTAAAGTCTTCCAATTGAGTCATTAATTTAAACGCCTTAGAGTAGATATAATCTCCAATTAAAACACTGTGCGAGTTTGACCACAAATCATTTACAGATCGCTTTCCTCTTCTAACTTTTGAATTATCAACAACATCATCATGAACTAAAGTAGCGGTATGTAGGAGCTCTATAACAGCAGCAAGCGTAATTCTTTTTTTATATTTTCGTTTGTCAATTGATGAGCTGATTAGAGACAGTCTTGGTCTAATTTTTTTGCCTGTTGTTTTAAAAATATAAGAATATAGATCTAAAATGATTTTCTCTCCTGAGATTTCTTTTTTTATTAATTCTTCTACTTTTATTAAGTCTGATTCTAATGTATTAATTTTTTTATAACCTTATAAATATTTAAAGCAAAATTATACATAACTATTGATAAATTCCTCATTAAAGCGTATATTTTGCCACCTTTAGGAATATTATTATGTACGCAGTTATAGAATCAGGTGGTAAACAGCATAAAGTAGAAAAAGGTATGAAACTTTCAGTTGATCTTTTAAAAGAAGATGAAGGAAGTAAGATTACTTTTGATAATGTTTTATTGTTTGTAGATGGCGAAAATGTTGAGGTTGGGCAACCATATCTCTCAAATGTCACAGTTACTGCTGAGATTTTAGAAACAGTTAAAGATAAAAAACTTTCAATTCTAAGATTTAGAAGAAGGAAGCATAGTATGAGAAAGATTGGTCATAGATCAAGATATTCTCTAATTGAAGTGAAAGACATCAAGGTAGGTTAGTATGGCTCATAAGAAAGCAGGCGGATCAAGTAAAAACGGTCGAGATTCCAACTCCAAGAGACTTGGAGTTAAAAGGTTTGGCGGCCAAGCTGTAAAAGCAGGTGAAATTCTTATTCGACAAAGGGGTACAAATACTCATCCTGGACTTAATGTAGGTATTGGCAAGGATGATACATTGTTTGCTAAAGCTGCTGGCATAGTTCAATTCACTTATAAAGGTCCAAAAAAAAGAAAGACAGCAAACGTCATTCCGCAGTAAATTAAATCATGAATTTTATCGATGAGGCCTTTCTCGTTGTTAGGGCGGGAAACGGTGGCTCTGGTGCGTCTAGTTTTAGAAGAGAAAAATATATTCCCTTTGGTGGCCCTGATGGTGGAGATGGAGGAAAAGGCGGCGATATAATTTTTAAAGTTAATACAAATACAAATACATTAATTGATTTCAAAAATAAAAAAGTTATTGAGGCTAGCAATGGCACAAGAGGCTCTGGTAAAAATAAAACAGGAGCAGCTGGTAAAGATTTAATCTTATATGTTCCAAAAGGAACTGTAATTTATGATGATATTTCAGGTCAGGAATTATTAGATTGTTGTGATGAAAATGAATATTACACTATTGCCAAGGGTGGAGAAGGTGGCCTTGGTAATGCAAGATTTAAAACAAGTACCAATCAAGCACCAAGGAAGTTTACCAGTGGTCAAGAAGGGGAAATTAGAGAAATTAGGCTTGAATTGAAATCCCTAGCGGATGTAGGTTTGGTTGGTTATCCAAATGCTGGTAAATCTACATTTCTTAATACAGTTTCATCTGCAAAACCTAAGATAGGTAGCTACCCATTTACCACGCTTAGGCCTCACCTAGGAACAATTAGGGGGGTTGAGTCAAGCTATGTAATAGCAGATATACCTGGAATAATCGATGGTGCCTCTGAGGGCGCAGGATTAGGTATTAACTTTTTAAAACATATTTCTAGGACAGGAATTCTTTTAATATTTATAGATCTTTCAGTATTTAATGAAAACTCAGCAACCAGCCAAATAAAATCCTTAAAAAATGAACTAAAACAATATAAAGAAGACCTGACAAAAAAAACAATATGGCTTGTATGTAATAAAATAGATTTATTTGAAGAAACTGAGCTTTTAAGGTTTAAAGACGAGATTAAAAATTCCTTTGACTCTCATGATCTATTTATGATTTCAGCTGCAACAGGTGAAGGCACTGAGTTCTTGTTAAAAAAACTTGAGACAGAAATTTTTAGGGTTAACTAATTTTTTTGATAGCTTGTACTAATCTACTTTTATATCTTGCTGCTGTATTTTTATGAATTACATTTTTATTTGCATGCGTGTCAATAACCTTTTCAGCATTTTTGAAGGCGACCAAGGCTTCTTCTGAATTATTAGCATCAATACTTGACCTTACTGCTTTGATAGCAGTTCTAATTTTTGATCTTTGAGCATGTTTCAACTTATATCTTGTGATATTTTGTTTTGCTCTTTTTGTTGCTTGTTTTGAATTAGCCATAATAATTTTCCGTGTGGCGCATTTTAATAAGCTATTAACTTATTGTCCACAAATAATAGATTATTTTTTATTTAATAATTTGATAGCGTATTTAATACAATCACTTGAAGGATTCCAGAACCATCCTCCGGGATCCCACGCTCTGCCATGAGTTAAAAATAAACATTGAGCATATGCAGTCTCAGCTTCTTTGATTTTTCCTAGCTCATGTAGTGATCTTGCTTTTGCCCATAAAGCCATAGAAACATCATTTAATATATAGTTATCTTGAATTCTTTTTTTATCTTTTCTATCTACTCTTCCAATGGGAGGCTCTTTTTTATCTGTTTTATTAAAAAGTTTCTGAATTTCGACTGCATTTGGTACATACAACTCATAGCATTCATCAACAACAGCAACCGATTTTTCATAATCTTTTGCAGCATATGACTCTATAGCTTGCACAGCCCAATAAGCTGAGTCTCCAAGCTTTGGATCGGGTGAAAAGCATGCTTCTAAAAAATTAATATTCAGTAATGCAATTATTGTAAAAATTGTCTTTTTCATAAACGTGTTTAATTATGTACGAAGTTTAAATACCTTTCAATGGTGGAGGCGGCGGGAATTGAACCCGCGTCCAAATGTCCTTCGGCCTAACTTCTACATGCTTAGCTCATTCTATTATTTTTAACATTTATCACCCGAAGAGCAGGGCATAAATGCGATCTTGATTAATTTTAACCAAGTTACAACCAAGCAATGTAACTTGGCTAGACTATGTTATTTGCCGATGCTTCAAACCATAGTCAATTCTTGCATCGGTTAGCTTAAGCAGCTAAAGCGTAGTTGTCGTTTTCTGCAACTAAATTTTTTGTAGTATGTTTTACAAGAATTACTACAATCTTGGCATGCGCTTTGGAGTCCAGTACAAATGTCGAACCCTGTTCGCCCCCATGGGGTGCGTGATTATACCTCAATATCTTATTTATTCGAATTTTTAAAAATTCTGTCTTGATTTCTCTGCCAATCTCTCTTTTTAATATCTTCTCTTTGATCCCGCAATTTCTTACCTTTACCTATTGCAATATCAACCTTTACTTTATTATTTACCCATAAAAACTGAGTTGAAATACATGTCAGATTTTTTTGCTGTATATTTTTTTGAATCTCGATAATTTCTTTTTTATTTAGCAGTAATTTTCTTGATCGAAGAGGGTCAGTTGATTCATTTTTTAAAGATGGTGGAGGATCAATTTTTACACCTATTATAAAAGCTTCATTTTTTCTGATGGTGACATAAGAATCTTTAATATCAATTTTTGATTCCCTTAACGACTTTACCTCCCATCCAAGTAATGAAATGCCTGCTTGAAAGGTCTTACTAAAAGAGTAATTCCTTTTTGCATTTTTATTAATCGTTATAATTTTTTGATTTTTTGCTGACATATGTAATTATTATGATCTTAAATAATAGTATAAGAAAACACTAGATTAATAAATTGAATTCAACACAATTAAAAATAACTTTAAGTTATATAGGATTTATACCATTTGTATTTTTTGGATTAATGCCATGGATTTATGAAAAATATGATCATATTTTTTTATCACTTCATATATTTTATGGGAGCATAGTATTATCTTTCCTTGCTGGGTTTTTTTGGAATAAAGATTTTGATCAAGAGAGAGAAATAAGAAATATTTTTATTGGAATAGCTTTTAGTGTGTTAGCTATTCTTATAGCTTATGTAACCTATTTTAACTTTTTACTGGCTGCATCAATATTCTCAATGATAGTTTTTTATTTGATATATATTTTCGAAAAAAATACTATTTTTTATGAAGACCAAGATGAAGAATTTCAAGAATTGAGAAAAACATTAACATTATTAGTATGTATATCTTTTTTGATATCATCTGCATATTCTATTAATCCATATAATTAAAAATTAAATCATGAAAATTAAAGAATCACTTAAAACTCACGGTCAGTGGGTAGGCAAATGGACATTCATACTGGCTGCAACAGGTTCAGCAGTTGGTCTTGGAAATATATGGGGTTTTCCTTACAAAGCTGGAACCAATGGGGGAGGCGCCTTTGTATTGATTTATTTGGCTTGTATATTAATAGTTGGCTTACCTATCATGATGAGTGAGATCTTTTTAGGTCGAAGGTCTGGTACTAGCCCAGTTAATGCCTTAAGAATTGCGGCCCATGATACTAATTCATCACAATCATGGAGATTTGTAGGATGGAGTGGTTTAGCTGCGGGAATTTTTATCTTATCTTTTTACAGTGTAATTGCTGGAATATGCATTAATTATATATTTATTGCTGCTCAGTCATCTGAGATAGTAAATTCTGCAGAAAAATTTAATGAGGTTACAAGCTCTCCATACAACTTATTATTTTGGCATTCATTATTTATATTTCTAACAGCTTTCATAGTATCCCTTGGTATTAAATCTGGGATCGAAAGAATGGTTAAAATTTTAATGCCAATGCTTGGGTTTTTATTGATTTTTATGGTGATAAGCTCGGCTATAAATGGAGACTTTAACAAGGCTATCGAATTTTTATTTGCTCCTGATTTTGATCAGGTAAATTCACAAACTTTTTTAAGCGCTATGGGTCAAGCCTTCTTTAGCTTAAGTCTTGGGATGGGCTCAATTATGGCGTATGGAGCATATATGCCAAAAGATGAAAATATTGTTTCTACATCCTTTAGTGTTGGATCTCTTGATACCTTGGTTGCCATACTTGCAGGATTAGCTATTTTCCCAATTATTTTTGCCTTTAACATGGAGCCAAATAGCGGGCCTGGCTTAGTATTTATTTCAATACTTACAGCTTTTAATCAAATGGAGTTTGGAAATTTTCTGGGACCGATATTTTTTATATTACTAACAATTGCTGCTTTAAGTTCCTCAATTTCATTGTTAGAACCTAGCGTTGCATATTTTGCTGAAAAACAAATCTTATCAAGGAAATCATCAGCAATAGCTATCTCGCTATTCGCCTGGACTCTTGGTATAGGATCTGCTTTAAGCTTCAACCTGCTAAGTGATTTTTATATTTATGATAGAAATTTCTTAGACTTTATGGATTTCATTGCAAACCAGATTCTCCTGCCACTTGGAGGTATGCTAATAGCAATTTTCGTAGGCTGGTTCATACCAGATAATTTAATTAAAGAAGAAACAGGAGACTTTGCTCTATTTAAGCTATGGAAATTTTTTATTAAATTTGTTGCACCTACAGCAGTATTTATTATCTTTGTTTCCCAGTTTATTTAATCAATGTCTCGTTCAATCTCTTTTTCAAAAAAAGTCAACTTAGATTCAATAAAAATAAATAATCTCATATGCGACTTTTCAAATTATAAAAATTTTATTCCTGGTTGCACCAATTCCATTTCCTTAGAAAAAACAAGCTCATGGGAGTTAGGACAGTTAGAGTTTAATTTGCTTGGCAAAACTAGCTATATAAAAACAAAAAATACCTATGAAGAAAATCATATTCTCATGAATCAAGTTGAAGGACCGTTTGATGATTTTAAAGGTGAGTGGATTATTGAGAATTTAGGCAAAGAATTTAGCAATGTTATCTTTAAGGCAAATTTCAAACTTCCTTTTTTAATAGACGCTGTAACTCCAAATACATTAATTGAAAGCATGTCAGAACAAATTATCAACTCTTTTATTAAGCAAGCAAGATGAAAATATTTTTTACATATCAAGGCAAAGATAAAAATAAATTTTTTTTAGAATTTGAAGTAGCACATGGAACTAATGTAGGAGAGGTTTTGCTAAAAAAAGAATGTAAAGAAATAATATCTAAAATTAATCATAGCTTTAAAATTGGAGTTGATGGAGAAATATTGGATGGTAAATTCAATCCAAAACCAGAACAATATAGGTTAAAAGAAGGTGAGCGAATAGAGATTTACAGAGACCTTACTCAAGATCCAAAAGATAGAAGAATAAACAAGCTATAAGTTATTAATTGTTTAGTTTCTCCGTTGACCACATCTCTAATTTATTATCCTCATTAAATAAGATAATTAATTTTTCTTCAGAAACTAAATTTTCTCCTACCTGAACAGAATTATAATAATCCCATCTTTTGGCATGAAATGGATCATTGATTAATGGTGTGCCTAATACAAACTTAACCTGATCTTTTGTCATACCTTGTTGAAGCTTTTCCAAATCTTCAGCTGTATATATGTTTCCTTGCAATATAGGAACTTTATAAGGTTGAAAGAATTCACAAGATGACAAAGACAGAACAGCCATTAATGAAATAAATTTTATTTGAAATTGTTTCATAGAGGATATAGATTATACTTTGTATAAATATAAATTAATATTTAAAAATAAAAATGTCGCAACAAAATACTGAACTTAAAAAAGCTGGATTAAAAGCAACACTTCCTAGAATTAAAATTCTTGAAGTTTTAGAAAATAATGGTCATCTAAGCGCTGAAGATATTTATAAAGAGCTTATCAAACTTGATCAAGATATAGGTCTAGCAACAGTTTATAGAGTTCTTACTCAGTTTGAAGCTGCTGGAATAGTTATTAAGCATAATTTTGAAGAAGGCAGAGCTGTATATGAAATAGTACCCGACGAACATCATGATCATATGGTATGCATTGATTCTGGTGAAATCTTTGAATTTCATGATGATGTAATTGAGAAAAGGCAGGCTGAAATTGCATCCAAGCATGGATTCGAGATCGTAGATCACAGCATGGTTTTATACGTAAAGAAATTAAAATAAATCTTTCCCTTGAACTAATTTTTTAGATCCCTATATATTCAATATTGGGGTAAAACTAATGGTAAAAAAATCAGATAAAGAAGTTAGTGATGTCGATAATCATGTTCCAGATAAAGATTTGGCTGGAAAGGATAATGAAACATCATACGAAACTGATAGCTATGAAGAACTTTTAGAAAAAAAAGATAATCTAGAAACCGCTTTATTAAGAGCAAATGCAGATCTTGATAATGCTCTAAAAAGAACCTTCGCTGAAGTAGAAAAAGCTCATAAATATGGTGTTGAGAAACTTTTAAACGAGCTCTTACCAGTTATTGATAATCTTGAGCACGCATTAGAAAAATTATCTGATTCAGCATCATCTGATGATAAAGAGGGTATTGAGTTAACTTTAAAATCATTTGAAAAAGCACTTGATAAATTTGGAATGAGACCCATTTACCCTGAAGGAGAAAATTTTGATCCTGAAAAGCATGAAGCAATATCTATGGAGCAAGATGCTAAAAAGGCAGATGGCTCTATAGGAAATATCTTTCAAAGAGGATGGGAGCTTCATTCAAGGGTTTTAAGACCTGCAAGGGTTACAGTCATAAAAAATTAGAGGTAAAAGATGGCAAAAATTATAGGAATAGATTTAGGAACAACCAATAGTTGTGTAGCTGTTGTTGAGGCTAAGCAGCAAAAAGTTATTGAGAATGCAGAGGGCGGCAGAACCACTCCTTCAGTTATTGCATATACAGATAGCGATGAAACATTAGTTGGACTTCCAGCTAAAAGACAAGCAGTTACAAATCCAGAGAATACTCTGTATGCAATCAAAAGATTAATAGGAAGAACATTTGATGATGAAGTCGTAAAGAAAGATGCAGATATGGTCCCATACAAAATCATCAAGGCTGATAATGGTGATGCTTGGGTTCAGGCTGGCAATAAAAAATTAGCTCCACCTCAGGTAGCAGCAGAAGTGCTCAAAAAAATGAAAAAAACAGCTGAGGATTATCTTGGTGAAGAGGTTAAAGAAGCAGTTATTACTGTTCCAGCATATTTTAATGATGCTCAAAGACAAGCTACTAAAGACGCCGGTAAAATCGCAGGTTTAGATGTTAAAAGAATCATTAATGAGCCCACAGCTGCTGCGCTGGCTTATGGCTTAGACAAAAACAAAGGTGACTCAACTGTAGCTGTATATGATCTTGGTGGAGGTACATTTGATATCTCAATAATTGAGATATCTGACGTAGATGGTGAGCATCAATTTGAGGTTTTAGCTACTAATGGTGATACATTTTTGGGTGGTGAAGATTTTGACTTAAGACTAATCGATTATTTTGTTGACAAGTTTAAAGAAGAATCAGGTTTTGATCTCAAGAGTGACCCACTTGCATTGCAAAGATTGAAAGAAGCGGCAGAAAAAGCAAAGATTGAGTTATCTTCGTCTGAACAGACAGAAGTTAACCTACCTTATATAACTGCAGATAGTTCAGGACCAAAACACTTTGTTCATAAAATAACTCGTGCAAAATTAGAGTCACTTGTTGAAGATTTAGTTGAAAAAAGTCTTGCTCCAGTAAAACAAGCTTTAAAGGATGCTGATTTGTCTCAGAATGAAATCACAGAAGTTCTTCTAGTTGGAGGTCAGACTAGAATGCCACTTGTGCAAAAGAAAGTTGCAGAATACTTTGGTAAAGAGGCTAGAAAAGACTTAAATCCAGATGAAGCAGTTGCTGTTGGAGCTGCAATTCAAGGTTCTGTTCTGTCTGGCGATACTACAGATGTTCTTTTACTTGATGTTACTCCTTTAACATTGGGAATAGAGACTTTAGGCGGTGTTTCAACTCCTTTGATTGAAAAAAATACTACGATTCCTACACAGAAATCTCAAGTTTTCTCAACAGCCGAGGATAATCAAACTGCTGTAACTGTTCATGTTATTCAAGGTGAAAGGCCTCAGGCTTCTCAAAATAAATCCCTTGGACAATTTAATTTAACTGATTTGCCACCTGCTCCAAGAGGAACTCCTCAAATAGAGGTGTCTTTTGATTTAGATGCGAATGGCATTTTAAATGTTTCTGCTAAGGATAAAAATACTGGAAAAGAGCAATCAATTGTAATCAAAGCCTCAAGCGGTTTATCAGATGATGATATTGAAAAAATGATAAAAGATGCTGAAGCCAACGCTGAAGAAGATAAGAAGTTTGAAGATTTGGTTAAAACAAAAAATAATGCAGATATGCTTGTTCATGCTACAAGAAAAACAATTAGTGAATCAGGCGATAAACTTGATGAAGGAGAAAAAGAAAGCATTGAGGCATGTGTAAAAGATCTAGAGGCAGCAATTGCTGAAGAAAATATTGAAAACATTGAAAGTGCTACAAAAGCTTTAAATGATGTTTTAACTCCTCTTACTCAAAAGTTATATTCTCAAGATGGTGCCGAAACAAATCCATCTGAGGATGCTCAAACAGAATCAACTGATAATACTGTTGATGCTGAATACGAAGAAGTAAAAGAAGAAGATAAAAATTAGATCTCTTTAAAATGTCTAAAAGGGATTATTACGAAGTTTTAGAGGTTGGTAAATCAGCATCAGCCTCTGAACTAAAAAAGGCTTTTAAGAAAAAAGCCATGAAATATCATCCTGATAGAAATCCAGACAATCCTGAGGCTGCTGAAAAGTTTAAAGAGGCTGCTGAAGCATATGATGTTTTATCGGATCCACAAAAAAAGGGTGCTTATGATCAATTTGGACATCAAGGTGTTGAGGGTATGGGGGCTGGTGGCCCAAATTTTAATGACTTCAATATCAATGACATTTTTGGCGACATTTTTGGCGATGTTTTTGGTACCAGGTCTAGCTCTAGGAGAGTAAGAAGAGGCTCAGATCTTCAATATAATTTAGAGCTAAATTTGAGAGAAGCAGTTCAAGGCGAGCAAAAGAAAATTAAGATACCTGTCCACAATGAGTGTGATGTATGTTTTGGATCTGGAGCAAAGCCAGGCACTAGTCCTACAACTTGTCCTTCATGTAATGGATCAGGCCAAGTAAGAATGCAGCAGGGCTTTTTTTCAATACAGCAAACATGTTCAACATGTAGTGGCGAAGGAAAAATTATCAAGGATAAGTGTACCAACTGTAATGGAGCCGGTGCAGTTAAAGAAACCAAAACGCTTTCAGTAAATATTCCAGCCGGAGTAGACAATGGCGATAAAGTTAGATTAGCTGGAAAAGGTGAATGGTTAAAGGGTGGAACACCCGGAGATCTTTATGTAGCAATAAGAGTTCAGCCACACCCATTCTTTGAAAGAGATGGAAAAGATCTTTATCTTGAAGTCCCCATAACTTTTGAAAAGTCGATAATAGGTGGCTCAATAGAGATACCAACATTAGATAACCCAATATCACTTAAGATACCAAAACAAACTCAAACTGGTAAAGTTTTTAGAATTAGAGGAAAGGGCGCATCGTCGGTAAGAGATTCAAGGAGGGGTGATATATTATGCAGAGTGATAGTGGAAACTCCATCAAATCTTGATAGAAAGCAAATAAAACTTTTAAATGAATTCACTGCATCTCTTAAATTTGATAAAAACTATCCTGGATCTGATGCATTTAAGAAAGCTTCAGACAAACTTGACTAGAAATGAAAGCGGTTTTTATTAATGGTGCAACTGGAAAAATGGGTACTGAGGTTTTTTCATTATTAGAGAATGATAAAAATTTTAAAGCATCCGATTCAATTAAGACAGCGGACCTTATAATTGATTTCTCTCGACCAGAATCAACAATTAAAATACTTAAAACAGCAGTGGAGTTAAATATTCCAATAATTATTGGAACTACTGGCTTCAACAAAAATGAGCTTAATCAAATAAAAAAAGCCTCTGATCACATTCCAATCTTACTTTCCTATAATCTTAGTACAGGAATTCATAAGCTTAAAAAAATATTAATAAATTTTCTTTCAGACAACAATGATTTATTTGATTGCAAGATAATAGATATTCATCATAAAAATAAAATTGATTCACCTTCTGGAACAGCAATTGAAATTAAAAAAATAATTGATAGTAACAGCAATAATAAAATTAAAAGCATAGATATAGATTCTTTTAGAGAGGGAGAGTTTTATGGAATTCATGAAATTATTTTTTCTAACGAAAAACAAACTATAAATTTTAAACACGAAGCTTTATCTAGAAAAATATTTGCTGCAGGAGCGGTAGAGCAAATAGGTAAAATTATTACAAAATCCCCAGGACTTTATGATCTAAATTCTATTAATTAATATGCAAATATTAAAAGGAAAAAACTTTTAAAAGATATTAATTTTCTATAGAATACAACAACTTAAAAATACGACGATCCTAGCTATGGTAGAAAATAGGGTGCTTTAAGAAGTTTTTTCTACACGGATCTGAGCAATAACCCTAAGGAGAAAAAATGAGCATAGTATCAATCAAAGACCTCTTACATGCAGGGGTTCATTTCGGTCATCAACAAAGATTTTGGAATCCAAAAATGGATAAATACATTTTTGATACCAGAAAACAAATTAGTATTATTGATTTGCAGCAAACGCAAGAGCATTTAAATGCTGCTGCTTCAAAAGTCCAAGATATTTGTTCGAAAGGTAACAAAATATTATTTGTTGGGACAAAAAGATCTGCAAGCAAGGTAATTAAACAAGAGGCATCTGCACTTGGTCTGCCTTATGTAGACAAAAGATGGTTAGGAGGGACCTTAACAAATTGGAAAACTATCAGGGGATCAATAAGAAGGTTGTTAGATATTGAAGAAATGATTTCTTCAGGAAGAATTGAAAAGTTAATAAAGAAAGAGGCTGTTGAGATTCATAAAGAGCATGCAAAATTAGAGGCATCTGTTGGTGGAATAAAACAAATGAAGGGATTGCCAGATGCTTTATTTGTAATAGACGTTAAGTATGAAAAAATAGCTGTTCTTGAAGCAAGAAAGATGGGTATACCTGTAATAGCACTCGTTGATACAAATTCAGATCCAGATGGAATTGATACAGTAATTCCAGGAAATGATGACGCAATAAGATCAATTAAACTCATTACAAAAGTCATATCGGATGCATGCGCTCGTGGCTTAGAGTCCTCCTCAGGTTTTGTGCCATCAAAAGATTCAGAAACTCCTATAATACAAAAAGTTAAAAAAGAAGAAGTTACAGCAGAGGTAACTGAAGAAGCACCAGAAGAAAGCAAGG
Source organism: uncultured SAR86 cluster bacterium (assembly GCA_902559885.1). Classification (GTDB taxonomy): domain Bacteria; phylum Pseudomonadota; class Gammaproteobacteria; order Magnimaribacterales; family D2472; genus CACEJU01. The sequence continues at coordinate 92,361 of CACEJU010000002.1, forward strand.
AAGTTTCTGCTGAAACATCAGACTCAATTGAAAATACTAAACAAGTAGAAGAAGAAAAAGCTGCTGATGCTGTTGAGTCATCTCAAGAAAGTGATCAAGAACAAGATGATGTGGCTGATGAAAATACTAGTAATGATGAAGAAAATAACGAAGAGGAAAAATAATGGAGATTACAGCTGCATTAGTTAAAGAATTAAGAGAAAAATCAGGTGTAGCAATGATGGATTGCAAAAAAGCACTTGTTGAATGCGATGGTGACATAGAAAAAGCTTTCGATTTATTAAGATCAAATAGCGCTCTTAAAGCTGAAAAAAAAGCAGGAAGAGTAGCTGCTGATGGGGTTATAAAGGCATTTGCTTGCGATACATATGCCTCTTTAGTTGAGATTAATACTGAAACAGACTTTGCTGCAAAAGATAGTAGTTTTATTGATTTTACAAATGATGTTGAAGAAACAATTTCAAATCAACAATTTGATTCAATAGACTCGCTCATGGAGACAGGTCTCGAGGAAAAGAGAAAAACTCTAGTTCAATCTATCGGTGAGAATATCCAAGTTAGAAAAATTGAAACCTTAAGCTTTAATTCTGCAAATGTTGGCTTATATGTTCATTCTGATTCAAAGCTTGCCGCCATGGCAGTTCTCGAAGGTGGAGATGAAACATTAGCTAAAGATATAGCAATGCATATTTCAGCTACAAACCCTTTATGTTTAACCTCAGAGGATGTTGATAAAGAGGTTTATGAAAGAGAAAGAGCAATCTATGTTAGCCAAGCTGAAGAATCAGGTAAGCCTCAAGAAATTATGGATAAGATCATAGATGGAAAAATGAAAAGATTTTTATCTGAAATATCATTAGTTTCACAATCATTTATTAAAGATCCTGATAAAACTATCGATCAGTTATTAAATGAAAATAATGCAAAAATAGTTTCATTTATAAGATTAAAAGTCGGGGAAGGTATAGAGGTTGAATCTAAAAACTTTGCTGATGAGGTAGCAGAACAGTTAAAATAAATTATGCCTGAAGCTAAATACAACAGAGTTCTTCTTAAATTTTCTGGAGAAGCTGTTGCTGGTGATGATGATCATGGCATAGATCCAAAAATACTTGATCAGATGGCTCAGTCTGTAAAGGTTTCTAAAGAATTAGGTGTTCAGATTGGCGTTGTCATCGGTGGAGGTAATTTATTTAGAGGTGAAAAACTAAACAAAGCCGGTATGGACAGAGTTGCAGGCGATCATATGGGCATGCTAGCTACTGTTATGAATGGGATTGCATTAAGAGATTCCCTAGAAAGAGCTGGTGTTAAAACAAGGGTTATGTCTGCAATATCAATAAGTGGTCTTGTCGAACATTATGATAGGCGACTTGCAATACAGCTTTTAAATGATGGGTTTGTTGTAATTTTTACTGCCGGTACAGGCAATCCTTTTTTTACTACTGATACTGCTGGTTGTTTAAGAGCAATAGAAACACAATCTGATCTCATGCTTAAAGCAACAAGGGTTGATGGAGTATATGACTCAGACCCATTAACAAATCCTAATGCAACATTTTATTCTGAATTAACGTTTGACGAAGCAATTGTAAAAAACTTAAAAGTTATGGATGCAACATCATTAACTCTTGCTAGAGATCATGGGTTGCCAATTAAAGTTTTCAACGTTAATACAAAAGATGGATTAAAAGATATAATCCTAGGTAAGAATTTAGGAACATTAATTTCATAATATGAATGACTTAATAAACAATACATCTAATAGAATGCAAAAATCAATTACAGCTTTGATTGATGCTTTTAAAAAAATTAGGACTGGACGAGCTAATCCATCAATTTTAGATGATGTAAAAGTTGACTATTATGGAAACCTCACCCCAATCAACCAAACATCAAATATTACAGTTGAAGAAGGACGTTCATTAGCAATTTCTCCGTGGGATAAGTCTCTTATTCCTGAAATAGAAAAAGCTATAATGGGAGCAGATCTTGGTCTCAATCCAAGTACAAGTGGAGACCTTATCAGGGTAAACATGCCAGTATTAACTGAAGAAACTCGACAACAATATATAAAGCAAGCTCGAGCAGAAGCTGAGAATGCAAGAATTTCGATTAGGAATATTAGAAGAGATTCTAATCAGAATGCAAAAGATAGTGAATCATCAGGTGAGATATCTCAAGATGATTTAAGAAGATTAGAAGATAGCATTCAAAAAGAGACAGATAAGTATATATCCATTGTAGATTCTGAGCTTTCAAAAAAAGAGGAAGATCTCATAGAGATTTAGAGCCAAATGGCTTTGGGTGTTCAATCAAAAAAACCAGAAAATATAGCCATCATCATGGATGGCAACGGTCGTTGGGCTAAGTCACATTCCTTTGAGATAACCAAAGGGCATAAACGAGGAGTTGAGGTTGTTCGAGAAATTGTTGAAGAGTGCGTATCTCAACATATTAATTCCTTAACATTATTTGCTTTTAGTACTGAAAATTGGACAAGGCCTAAAACTGAGATTTCAGGAATTAAAAATTTAATAATTGAAGCCATACATGAACAATTACCAGAACTAGTTGAAAAAAAAGTTAAGCTATCTTTTTTTGGAAATTACAGTAAATTTGGATCTAATATTAAAGAAAAAATTCTAGACGCTGAAAAAAAAACATCAAAATATAAAGAAGATCTGAGATTAAACATTGCTTTAAGTTATGGTGGCCGTTCAGATATTGTTGAAAGCTGTAAGCAAATAACATCAAGCATTATTTCTGGATCGATGGAAGAGAGCGATATAAACGAAGAGTCAATTTTAGAATTTTCACAATGCCCAGAAAATAATATCGATCTATTAATCAGAACTGGTGGAGATCATAGAATTAGCAATTTTTTATTGTATCAAGTTGCTTATGCTGAGATTATTTTTTTAGATAAACTTTGGCCAGATTTTACTAAATTAGATTTACAAGATTGTATTAAACAGTTTTCAAAAGTGGAGAGAAGGTTTGGACAAAGATTATAAAAATAATTTTCTTAAGCGGTCTTTTACAGCTAGCTTTTTAGCTATTGGGATAGTTACACTCTTTATATTGGATATATCAGCAATAATTGAGATATTATTAATTTTCCTGGCAATCATAGCTATGAGAGAGGTTGCTGAAATAAACAAAATTAGTTGCAGAGGTATTAAGACAAGTTACATCTGGTTGATAGTTTTAAGCCTTTTCTTGTTTTATTTTGTAAATAGCAATATTATTTTTGGAATATATATTCACTTAAGTAGTCTATTTTGGTTAATTTTCAGCATTTTTTTGTTCTCAAATAATTTTCAGAAACTTAAGTTCATTTCATTTCAAAACTCATTATTAATTCAATTTCTTTTGACTAGTTTTATAATTTCTATTCTGTTTGTTTTGATGCTGCCTCAAATCTTTGAATTTAAAAATTCAATATTTATTTTACTTTTGATTACTGTTTCAGCATTAACAGATACTTTTGCATATATTGGGGGATCACTAATTGGAAAAACTCCTTTGCTTAAAGAAATTAGTCCAAATAAAACACTAGAGGGCTTCTTTTCAGGCATTATAGCTGCCTTAATACTAGGCGCAGTTTTTGTTTACCTATTTGATGACATGAATTTTATATATATTTTTGTCATTGGTTCATTTTTTGCAATAGTAGGAGATTATTTCTTTAGTTATCTAAAAAGAAAATCTGATATTAAAGATACTGGAAGTATATTACCTGGACATGGCGGCATATTAGATAGAATAGATTCACATATTGCAGCAATCACAATAATGATATTTTTAACTTTTTTACTTTATTAAAATGAAAAAAATATTTTTATTTGGAGCAACTGGAAGCATAGGAGAAAGCTCTTTAAATGTTATAAAAGAAAATCCAGATCATTTTGTTCTATCTGGGATTTCATTTAATAAAAATTCTACTAGGGCTAAAGACATAATAGGGAATTTTCATCCAGAACATATTTTTACAACAAATGAAAAATCATATTCTTGGCTTAAAAAAGAAAATAACCTATCAAACACCATCTCAATTTCTAATAATATCGAGGAGTTATCTGAGTTTCTGAATTCGGATAATGTGGATATTATTATTTCTGCTATCTCAGGTTTTGCAGGTCTTGAAACCTCAATATTATCCGTACAAACCGGTAAAAAAGTCTTGCTTGCAAATAAAGAGTCCATTGTAGCTGGTGGAGATATATTGATCCCTCTATCTAAAAAGACTGGTGCCAACATAGTTCCAATTGATAGCGAGCACAATGCAATACTTCAGTGCATTGATGATTATTCAGCAATTCACAATATTACAATTACTGCATCTGGAGGTCCCTTCAATGGGATCTCAGATAGTGACCTAGAGAACATTTCACCACAAGATGCTTTAAAGCATCCAACATGGAACATGGGAGCAAAAATCTCGATTGATTCCGCAACCTTGGTGAATAAATGCTTGGAGTTAATAGAGGCATCTTATTTATTTAATATTAATGAAAGTAAGATTAATCTAGTAATCCATCCTCAAAGCATAGTTCATTCAATTGTTACATATTCAGATGGTTCAAGTCTTTGTCAAATGAGCAATCCTGATATGAAAGTGCCTATTGCGCATGCTTTATCAGATGAAAATAGATTAAATATTAATTTTAGAGAGCTAGATTTTGATAATCTTTCATTGTCATTTTCTGCATTTCCAAAAAATAGAAAGATAATAGAAGATCTTGCAAGAGAGGTTTGTAAAATAAAAAATGGATCAGGTATAGTTTTCAATGCTGCAAATGAGGTTGCTGTTGATGCTTTCTTGAATTCAAAAATTAAGTTCTTAGAAATTTTTGATGTTATTTTGAGAACTTTTGACAATGTTCAACTGTCAAAAGAATTAGATATTGAAAAAATTTATGAAATAGATAAAGCCTCACGCATTATGGCCAAGAAGGTGGTAGAATCCACTTCTAACTAGTTTAAGAAATGATAGAAACATTTATATATATAGGAGCTTTTTTAGTTCTGCTCGGCGTCCTTGTAACCATTCATGAATACGGTCATTTTATGTTTGCAAGATTATTTAATGTTCATGTTCAAAGATTTTCCTTAGGCATGGGCCCTGTCATATATAAAAAAAATGACAAGCATGGAACTGAATTTGCTTTATCTGCTGTACCTCTAGGTGGTTATGTCTCAATGATTTCAGAAAAAATGTTTTTAGCAGAACCTGAAACAAAAAGTGAGTTTACAGAAGATCAACTAAAAAACACATTTGAATCAAAACCAAAATGGCAAAGAGCATTAATTATGCTAGGAGGACCGCTGGCTAATTTTGTCTTAGCAATCTTTATATTTAGCTTAATTTTCTTTTTTACTCCTGATCCAAATTTAACACCAGTAATCTCAAAGATCGATCCAGAAAATTCAATAGTTTCATCTGAGCTAAAAGAGCTAGATGAAATTACAGCATTTAATGGCAAAAGTGTTTCAAGCCCACAAGACTTAAGTTTAGAGCTTTTATCATTTGCTGGATATACAGGTGATTTAGAATTTACAATAAAAAGAATGGAGGGCAGCTCTCCTATTGAGATGACTAAAATTTTATATGTTCAAGACTTTCTTAAAACTTCAGAATCTCAAAATAACCCAATAGGAGCACTTGGCCTAGAGCTTAATTATTTTGGCAAACCAGTTATTGGCGGGCTAGCAAATAATGGCCCTGCTATCGAAGCTGGCCTGATGAAAGGTGATCTTATATATGCAATAAATAATAAATCAGTTAGATTCGCTCAAGATTTGGTAGCAATAGTATCAGAAATTCCAAATGAAACAGCATCAGTTTCATTTATTAGAGACGGCCAATCATTAACAAAAAATTTAATTATTGGTGAATCAATATCAAACGATCAATCAAGAGGTTTTATTGGAATCCAATTTGGCTCGCAGAGAACTTTGGTACAAGCGATTTCAAAAGGTTCCTATGAGACATATAACTTAAGTATAAAAACTCTTCAATTTATTGGAAAAATGATTACCGGTAACATGGGTGCAGAAAATTTGAGTGGTCCAATTGGCATTGCACAAATGGCCGGAAATACAGCACAAGCAGGATTATTACCATTTATATATTTAATGGCGCTTTTAAGTATAAGTTTGGGTGTTTTAAATTTATTGCCCATTCCTGTTTTAGATGGCGGTCAATTAACTTTACTTGGAATTGAAGCAATCCGAGGCAAACCATTGAGTGATAAAGTTGAAAATTTTGTATATTCAGCTGGGGCGGCTATGGTTATTTTCTTAATGATTTTTGCTGTATTTAATGATGTTTCGAGATTTTTATAATAAATAATGAAAAAATTTTTTATCTTATTTTTTATTTTAATAACTTCAAATGTTCACGCATTTGATTCATTTACAGTTTCTGATATAAGAATTGTAGGCCTTCAGAGAGTATCTACTGGTAGTATTTTCAATGTTATTCCAATTAGTGTTGGAGATGAAATTAACCCAAGAAAATCAATAGACATTACAAAATCTTTATTTTTAACAGAGCAATTTGATGATATACAAATTGGTCGTGATGCTAATACTTTAATAATTACAGTTGTTGAGAGACCATCTATATCTGCAATAGAAATATCTGGAAATAAAGCTTTAAAGACAGAACAACTCTTAGAAAGCTTAGATGGTGTTGGTATTAGAGAGGGTGAGGTATACAAAAGATCTACACTTGAAAAAGTTAAATCTGAGCTTGTAAGATCATATGCCTCAAATGGTAAATATGGAGCATCAGTTGATATTCTTGAGATAAAGAAACCAAGAAATACGCTTGAAATCAATGTAGAAATTGATGAAGGTCAAAGTGCAAAAATTCAAAAAATTCGTATTTTAGGAAATGAAGTCTTTAGCGACGAAGAGCTCTTAGATGGTTTTGAGCTTAAAGAAGGATCTTTTTTCTCATTCATATCAAATGACAATCAATATTCTAAGGAAAAACTAACCGGTGATTTAGAAACTTTAGAAGCTTTTTATTTTAATAGAGGGTATTTAAAATTTTCTGTTGAGTCATCTCAAGTGAGCTTATCAAGAGATAAAAAATCTATATTTATAACCTTTAATATTCAAGAGGGTGATCAATATACAATTAAAGATGTCAATGTAATTGGAGATATACCTATTGATGACAAAATATATCTTCCATTAGTAGAGTCGCAAAAAGGTTTAATATATTCTCAAGCGCAAATTACCCAAATAGAGGAATTTTTTACAAGAGTTTTAGGGAATCAGGGCTATGCTTTTGCAGAAGTTGCCGGAAGACCAGATATTAATACTGATGATCAAAATGTTGAATTAACATTTACAGTCGAGCCTGGTAAAAGAACTTATACTCGTAAAATCTTATTTACTGGAAATGACATTACTCAAGATCATGTTTTAAGAAGAGAAATGAGGCAGTTTGAAGGCGCTTGGACTTCTGATGATAGAATTGAAGCGGGCAAAGTAAGACTGGAAAGACTTGGATATTTTAAAGAAGTCAATGTAGAAACAGTACCAGTGGCTGGAACAGATGATCAAATTGATGTTATTTATACAGTTGATGAAGAAAGTACTGGCTCTATAGGTGGTAATGTTGGATATAGTGATTTTGGTCTTCAATTAGGCTTTAGCCTTTCTCAACAGAACTTTTTAGGAAGTGGGAATACTGTTGGAATAGGAATAAATAAGAGTATTTATAGCGAATCTTATAATTTTTCATATGTAAATCCATATCAAACTATTGATGGAGTTAGTTTGGGTGCAAATCTATACTATAGGGAAACTGACTATGGCGAATACCAGGTTGCTAATTATTTAGCTAATTCTTATGGATTAGGATTTCAGTTTGGGTATCCAATATCAGACACTCAAAGACTAGGATTTAATTTTACTTTTGATAAAACTGATATTGATGTGGGTACATTGCCAGCTAGAGAAATTTGGGATTTCACTAATAAGGAAGGCACAACATTTAATACACTAACTTCATCAGTTTCATGGAGTAGAGTAACTTTGAATAGGGGAATGTTCCCAACAGATGGAGCTTCAACAGCAGTTTCTTTATCTGCAACACTTCCAGTAAGTGATATCAATTATTATAAGTTAAGCCTTCAGCAGAGATATTATCAACCATTAGGTTTTGCTAACCTTGTATTTGGTTTCCAAGGTGAGCTAGGTTATTTATCTCCATATGGTGATACTGAAGAGCCTCCATTTTTCCAGAATTTTTATGCTGGTGGCCCAAGATCTCTTAGAGGTTTTGAATCAAATACATTAGGCCCGAGAAGTACACAGGCACCATGTTATGAATTTAATTATGCCGAAGGAACGTGCCCTAATCTTATTGATACAGATGGAGACGGTGAATTAGATACGCCTTATTTGAATCCATATGCAAATACCTATTCAAGATATGGTAATGCTCCAATTGGAGGTAATATTAAAGTTGAGGGTAGCTCGCAACTCATTTTTAGATTGCCGTTTATAGAGGATCAAAGGTCAATGAGATCAGCTTTCTTCTTTGATTTTGGAAATGTTTTTTCTGATAATTGTAAAGAGTATCAATTTAATTGCTATGAATTTGATGTTGGCGAATTAAGATATTCTTATGGTGTTGGGGTTACATGGATTACTGGTTTTGGTCCTATGAGCCTGGCAATATCAAAACCAACTAATGCTGGCAGGTTCGAGAGAACAGAGGAATTCCAATTTACTGTAGGAAATGTATTTTAATAAGTATTTTTTCTGTAATTTAATATAAAATATACAAATCCAATAAGGGGTTAATATGAAAAAAATCATAAATAAATTTTTATTAGTAACTTTATTATTTGCTATGCCTGTTTTTGCAGCAGATGGTGTTGCCGTTGTAGACGTTAGAGCGGCTATCCTTTCTACTCAAGCAGCTGCAGATGCTTTTAAAGCGTTAGAAGAAGATGCTGATTATTCATCAAATTTAGAAGAAGCTCAGTCAATTGAAGCCGAAAGACAAACATTGGCTGAAAGATTGCAAAAAGATGTTGAAACATTGTCACAAGCTGAAATCGGTGAGTTACAAAGAGACATACAAGAGCAAACTAAAGATCTTGAGTTCTTAGTCGGTAAACTTCAAGCAGCTAGAGAAGAAACAGCTCAAAAGTTATTTGCAGAAAAGACACCAGTTGTTCAGAAAATTATTTCTGAACTAATTGCGGCTAAACAAATAAAGGTTTTGTTAGCTAAAAGTGAAGTACTTTTATATCACGATCAAGCTCTTGATTTAACTGATGATATATCATCAATGTTAGATGTTGCAGCTAGTGAGGGCGCAGCTCAGTCTGAGTAGTGACACATTATAAAACTTCTCTAAATAAACTCGCTGAACATACAAATTCTAAATTAGTCGGCGATGGCTCAGCCATCGTCGATAGTATTTCTACAATTCAAAATGCTCAATCAGGCTCAATTACTTTTTTGAGTAATAATAAATATTTTAAATATTTAAAAGAAACTAAAGCCTTGGCTGTAATAATCTCAAGTGATATTGATTTACCTGATTATGGTAATTACCTTGTGTGCGATGATCCATATTTAGCTTTTGCAAAGGTAACACAACTTTTCAAAAAAGAAGACAGGTTTCATAAAGGTTTCCATGTTCACCCATCAGCTGTAATAGCTGAAGATGCTTTTGTTCATGAAAGTGCAGTCATTGGCCCAAACGTTTTTATTGGACAAGGCTGCATTATTGGGGCAAACGTAATTATTAAAGCTAATTGTTCATTAGCTGAAAACGTTATAATTGAAGAAAATACAATCATTCATCACAATACAGTATTAGGTTCAGATGGATTTGGATATGCACCAAATGGCAACAAGTATGAAAAAATTGAACAACTTGGAAAATTGATTATTGGTTCAAATGTAGAAATTGGGGCTGGATGTGCTATTGATAGAGGAGCAATAGAAAATACAGAAATACATGATGGTGTTAAATTAGATAACAATATTCATATTGCCCATAATGTAATATTGGGTGCTAACTCTGCAATTGCAGCATCATGTGCCATAGCAGGTTCATCAGTTATAGGTAAAAATTTTCAAATGGGCGGGCTTTCAGGCGTCTTAGGGCATCTTAATATTGCAGATAATGTAACAGTTGGCGCTCATACTTTAATTACAAAAAACATCACTAAATCTGGAAATTATATTGGTATAATGCCGGCCCAAGAATATAAAGACTGGACTAGGTCTTCTATTTTTATAAAAAAGAGAGGCAAATAATGACAGATTTATCCATAGATACTATATTAAAGCACTTACCGCATAGATATCCTTTTCTTTTCATTGACAAGGTTGTTTCAATTGAAAAAGGAAAAAAAATCCATGCTCAGAAAAATGTCTCAATTAATGAACCTTTTTTTCAAGGACATTTCCCAAATAAACCGGTAATGCCAGGAGTTCTAATTCTTGAAGCAATGGCCCAGGCATCAGGCATTCTTGGTTTTATGACAATGGAGAAAACACCTGATGATGGTTCAATTTATTATTTTGCTGGAGTAGACAAAGTAAGGTTTAAAAGACCAGTTAATCCTGGAGATATTGTTGATTTTAATGCATCAATAATCAGTGAAAAAAGAGGTATATGGAAATTTGATTGTAGGGCTGAAGTTGGAGGAGAGCTAGTTTGCGAAGCAGTAGTGCTTTGCGCAGACAGATCGATATAATTTTGATTCACGATACAGCAGTTATAGATGATTCAGCAATTATTTCTGAAAATGTTCAGATAGGCCCATATTGCATAATAGGTCCAAATGTTGAGATTGGAGAGAACACAATTCTTAAAAGTAATGTTGTTATTCAAGGCCCAACAAAAATAGGAAGTAACAATGAATTTTATCAATTCTCCGTTATAGGCGAAGCAACACCCGATAAAAAGTATCAAGGTGAGGAAACAACTCTAAAAATAGGTAGTAATAATATTTTTAGAGAGGGTGTCACTATTCACAGAGGGACAATACAAGACAAAAGCACAACAGTGATAGGTGACAATAATTTATTAATGCCATATGTGCATGTTGCTCATGATTGTGTTGTCGGAAACGGCAATACTTTTGCTAATAACTCAGGCCTCGCAGGTCATGTTGTTATAGGAAATTATGTTACCCTGGGCGGCTATTCTCTCATACATCAATTTTGCTCTGTGGGGGATTATGCCTTCTTAGGAATGTCAACAGGTGTAGTTATGGATATTCCTGCCTTTGTAAAGGCGGCATATCATCCTGCAAAAGTAGTAGGATTAAACTCTATTGGGATGAGCAGAAATGGTGTTTCAGACGAATCCGCATCTTTGTTAAAAAAAGCATATAAACTCTTATATAGAAAAGGCCTTAAGCTTGAAGATTCTATTAATAAGATTGTTATGCTTCATGAAGAAACAAATGATGAAAATCTAAAAATTTTTATAAATTCTATCAAAGCCTCTACTAGGGGTATAACCAGGTAAGTGCAAAATTCTGAAGTTATAAAAATTGGCATAATTGCCGGTGAACATTCAGGCGACTTAATTGGATCAAAACTTATTGAGCAAATAAAGAAAGATCATAAAATTAAAATTTATGGCATTGGCGGCCCAATGCTTGCAAAAGTTGGCCTAAAAAGTAAGTTTGATTTTAATGAATTGCAAGTCATGGGTCTGATAGAGCCAATATTAAGAATAAGAAGACTTTTATTTATAAGAAAAACTATTAAAAAATATTTTCTAGAAAAGAATATTGATGTGTTTATAGGAGTTGATTCACCAGACTTTAATTTAAATATTCATAAGTACTTTAAAAAAAGGGCTTCAACAAAAACTATTCAGCTTGTTAGTCCATCAGTATGGGGATGGAGAAAAGGTAGATTAAAAAACATTAAAAAATATATAGATATGACCATTTGCCTTTTTAACTTTGAGCACACTTTTTATAAGGAAAATAATCATAAAAGTATGCATTTAGGCCATCCATTCGTGGATTTAAAGGAAGCGCATAAAGATGATGTTATCAAGAAATACGAACTAAATGCAGCAAAAAAATATATATCTGTTTTGCCTGGAAGCAGGCCATCAGAAATAAAAAATATGATGCCAATATATCTAGATGCAATGAAGGATATAAAGAAAATAGATGATGACTATTTTTTTTTAATACCTGCCGCTGATCATGAATCAAAAGAGCAAATAAGCAATTATGTTGGTGATCTGGGTAATACTATTATCGAAGTTAATGCCGCAAATGACTTTTTATCTTTATCTGACTACTCAATAGTTACTTCAGGAACCGCATCTCTTCAAGCAGCAGTATTAAATTCTTTTCCAATAATTTGTTACAAAACAAACTTTATTTCATATTCAATAATCTCAAGACTATTAACAATTGATATGGTTGGATTACCAAATTTGTTACTTGGTAAAAAAGTTTTTCCAGAATTAATTCAGGATCAATGCAAGAGCAATCAGATCTTGAATGAAATAACAAACATCAATCATAATTCTAATTTTATAAACTACAAAAGCTTAAACATTCAAGGACTTTTAAAAGGTTCTGGATTTGAAAGAGTAAGCAATCAAATTATTTCTCTTTTAAATTGATTATAGCCGGGGTTGATGAGGTAGGAAGGGGCTGCTTAGCAGGCCCAGTGATTGCCTCGGCAGTTATACTAAATGAAAATAAAATTAATGGCATCAAAGATTCAAAAAAAATTTCATCAAAAAAAAGGTTAAACCTTTCAGATCAAATAAAATTAAACTCTGATTATTCTTTTGGAGTTGTTTCTCCATCTGTAATAGATAAAATAAATATACATAATGCATCGTTGTTAGCGATGAAAAAAGCAATTGAAAATTTGGACATAAAACCAGATATTATTTATGTAGATGGTTTGTATGTTCCTGAAACAGCTTTTAAAACTAAAGCAATAGTTAAAGGTGATAGCTTAATTAAAGAAATTTCAGCTGCATCAATACTCGCTAAAGTATATAGAGATAATTTGATGATTAAATACGATAAAAAATATCCAGGTTACTTTCTAAAAGAGAATAAAGGATATCCAACGATTGCTCACAAAAAAGCGCTTCAATTACTTGGTCCATCAATCATTCATAGAAGATCATTTAAGGGAGTTCTATGAGACAAGATACTCCTTTCTCTCATTTGAGACTTTCATCTGAATATAGTATTACTCAAGGCCTTATTACGGTATCTCAAATAGTTGAATCTGCTGAAAAATATAAGATTCCAAGCATCGCATTAACTGATGTTGGAAATATGTTTGGACTTGTGAAATTTTTTTCAAAATGTGAATCAAAGGGTATTAAACCCTTATCAGGTGTTTCATTAAATTTACAGATTGATGAAGACCTTCCTTATGAAATTTTATGCATAGCAAAGAATAACTCAGGACATAAAAACCTTATGTCAATTATTTCAAAATCTCAGCGCAATTATATAAACAATAAGCCTGTAATTAACTTTAATGATTTTTGCATGATGAAAGATGATTTAATTATTTTATCTGGAGGCAAGAATAGTCATCTATATGAAACCTCAAAAAAGGGAGATATTAATTCACTCGTAAATATAGTTGATACTTTAGCTAGCAACTTTAAAGATAATTTTTTTATTGAAATACAAAAAACTAACAGAATTGATGAGGATGAGTTTATAAACAACATCCTTCCAATTTCAACTGAGAAAGGGATTCCTCTCGTTGCAACAAATGATGTTATGTTTGCATCCCGAAGTGATTATGATGTTCATGAAACTAAAGTATGCATAAACACAGGAACTACTTTAAATGACCCAAATAGAAATAGATTTTTTTCTGAGGAGCAATATTTTAAAAGTCCTATAGAAATGCTTGAAACTTTTAAAGGTCTTGAAGAGGCAGTAAATAATGCCAACGAAATTGCTAAATTATGTAATGTTTCTTTAAAAACAGAAGGTTATTTTTTACCAAAATATCCAGTACCAGAAAGTTATAATTTTGATACTTTTCTTAAGGAACTATCAAACAAAAATTTAAAAAAAATTATTAAAAATTTTCACCAAACTGATAAAGACTTATATCAGCAGAGGCTAGATTATGAGTTAACTCAAATAAATGAAATGGGTTTTTCAAGTTATTTCTTAATTGTTTATGACTTTATCAAGTGGTCCAAAAGTAATAATGTTCCAGTAGGCCCTGGAAGAGGCTCTGGTGCAGGCTCTTTAGTCGCCTTTTGCCTTGGTATTACTTCATTGGATCCAATTGAGCATGGTCTTCTTTTTGAAAGATTTCTTAATCCTGAAAGATTGTCGATGCCTGATTTTGATATAGATTTCTGTATGGAAAAAAGAGATAAGGTCATTGAGTATGTATCAAATAAATATGGAAGTGATGCTGTTTCACAGATAGCAACTTTTGGAACTATGGCTGCAAGAGCAGTAGTAAGAGATGTTTGTAGGGCTATGGGTAAACCATATGCATTAGGAGATAGGATAGCTAAAATGATCCCATTTGCACCTGGTATGACCTTAGATAGGGCAAGACAAGAGCAGCCAATATTTGATCAATCAATTAAAAATGATGATGAGGTTAGAGAGATTGTTAATATGTCATATAAGCTAGAGGGAATTGCTAGAAATGTAGGAAAGCATGCAGGTGGTGTAGTAATAGCTCCCGGTTCAATATCAGAATTCTGCCCAATATATGTAGAAAGACAATCGTCGTCGGTAATGACTCAATATGACAAAGATGATGTTGAAAAAATTGGTCTGGTAAAATTTGATTTTCTGGGCCTAAGAACTTTAACTGTTATAGATAAAGCAATCCAATCAATAAATAGTCAAAAGAATTATGAAAAAGCTTTTAATATTGAGAATATTCCTTTAGATGATCAGCATGTATTCAAGATGCTTTCATCAGGTAAAACTATGGCAGTCTTTCAACTTGAGTCTGCAGGAATGAGGGACTTAATAAAAAGATTAAAACCAACCAAGTTTGAAGAAATAACTGCATTATTGGCGTTGTATAGGCCAGGTCCTCTAGACTCAGGAATGCATGATGAATTTGTTAATCGTAAACATGGCAAGACCTCTGTTACATACCCTCACGAGTTGCTAGAAGAAGTTTTAAAAGAAACTTATGGTGTAATCCTTTACCAAGAACAAGTGATGGAGGCTGCAAGAGTTTTAGCTGGGTTTTCTCTTGGAGAAGCAGATATCTTAAGACGGGCAATGGGTAAAAAGAAAGTTAAAGAAATGGAAGAGCAAAGAACTTTTTTCAGAGATGGATGTGAAAAAAATAATATTAATAAATCTCTTGCAGATAAAATATTTGATCTTATTGAAAAATTTGCTGGATATGGCTTTAACAAATCACACTCAGCTGCTTACGCGCTTATCTCTTATCAGACAGCTTATCTTAAGCACTATTACCCTGAGCATTATATGGCAGCAGTTCTCTCAACTGAGCTAGGTAATACAGATAAGATTTTCTCACTATTAAAAGAATGCGAGAGGATGAGCATCAATGTAATTAGTCCCAATATCTTAACCTCCTTCAAAGAATTTGTTGTTAATAAGAATAAAGATATTGAGTTTGGTCTTGGTGCAATAAAAGGCGCATCTAGCTCATTTATAGACCATATTATCAATATAAGAAAAAATAATTTTTTTGAAGATCTTTGGGATTTTTCAAGAAAAATTGACATAAAAATGGGCGGAAAAAAATCATTAGAAGCTTTATCTTATGCAGGAGCATTTGATTCTATTGCTCCATCAAGAACTGTAGCTATTAAGTGTGTTCAGGATATGCTTAAAGATTCTTCTAAAGGCAGCGCATTAAATGGCCAGTCAATGGATTTATTTTCAACAAGTAATGAAAAATTTGATCCATATGAGAAATATTTAAAAACTAAAGATTTTTCGCAAAGTGAGACATTAAAATTAGAAAAGCAATCATTGGGATACTATTTATCTGGCCATCCAGTAAAAGCAATAGAAGAAAAAGTATCCTCATTAACTTCTCATAAAATTAGTGACATAGACTCAAATTTAAATAAGGCATCAATAGTTGGACTATTAAATTCAAAAAGACAAATAAAAGATAGATCGGGTAAGCTTCTAACATTTATAAATTTTGATGATGGAACAGGTTCTATGGATGGAATTATAGGAAGTGATACATTAGAAAAGATTGATAATAATTTCTCTGAAGGAGACATTTTAGTTTTTCTTGGTTCAGTAGAGTTAGATGACTACAGATCAAAAGATAGCGGCATCCCTATGTATAGAATGCGTGTAAAAAATGTTAAAAAAATAGATGATGTTTTTAATAAAAAAGTTTCATCTATTGTAATAAATGTGGAAAAGTCAAAGTATAAGGATTTAAATAAGATCTCTGATGAAATTAGCAACATAAAAAAAGATTTCTGGATAAAAGATGGCTGTAAAATAAAGATAAAATTAATAATTCATGATTCAGAAGCAGTTATAGATATGCCAGATGAATTTTCTTTTACACCCAATCTAGAAAATTTAAATTTTCTTACAGATATTTTTGGTGTTAATTCTATTGAGATATAATTAACTTATGGCAGATAATCAAAATATTGATGCTAACAAAAATAGCACAGACTCTATTAAAAAGTATTTAGACTTTGAAAAACCAATTCAAGAAGTCGCAGATAAGATATTAGCTCTTCAGAGTGCATCCTCAGAAAACCCAGATATAAATTCTCAAATTGTTAAATTAGAGGAAGAGTTAAGTGCTATTACAAAAAAAATTTATAATAAGCTATCTATATGGCAAATTGTTCAAGTTGCAAGGCATCCTGAAAGGCCGCATACATTAGATTATATAAAACGAATATTCTCAGACTTTGATGAACTGCATGGAGATAGACAGTTTGGCGATGATCAGTCGATTGTTGGCGGCATTTGTTACTTAGATCAAACGCCTGTTATGGTCATTGGGCATGAAAAAGGTAGAGATACTGAAGAAAAATTAAGAAGAAATTTTGGTATGCCTCAACCTGAGGGTTACAGAAAAGCAAAACGACTGATGAAGCTTGCTGAACAATTTTCACTACCAATAATTAATTTTATTGATACTGCTGGGGCTTATCCAGGCATAGAGGGCGAGGAAAGAGGTCAAAATGAGGCTATTGCATCAAATCTTGCATTATTATCAGAGATTAAGACTCCGGTTATAGCTATTGTTACAGGAGAGGGTGGCTCTGGTGGCGCTCTTGCTATAAGTGTAGGAGATCATTTATCAATGCTTGAGTATTCTACATATTCTGTTGCATCTCCAGAGGCATGTGCATCAATAATATGGAGATCGTCTGAAAAAGCTCCAGAAGCAGCTGAGGCAATGAAGGTTTCTTCAAAAGAGTTACTCAAATTAAATATTATTGATGAAATTATAAAAGAGCCTTTAGGTGGTGCACACAGAGATTATGATTTAATGTCATCTGAAATAAAGAAATCCATTCTTAAATCTTTAAAGCAATTTCAAAGTATGCCAATGAAGGAGCTACTAAAAAGAAGGTATTCTAGAATTATTAGTATTGGTTCCTAGCTTTGAAAGATTTCAAATTTATCCTTGATGACATTGATCTTGGCAAGAAAATTTATATTGGTCTTAGTGGTGGAAGTGATTCAATTGCTCTTCTAAATATTCTTGCTTCATACAAAAGAGAATACAACCTGGACGTAACTTCTATACATGTAAATCACTCTATTTCTCAAAATTCAAATATGTGGCAAGAGTTTTGTAAGCAATCCTCAAAGGACTTAGGAATTAACTGTATTGTAAAAAAAATATCCATAGAAAAGAAAGGCCAGGGATTTGAGGCAGCTGCTAGAGGTGAAAGGTATAAAGTTTTTAAAGATATATTGTCTGAAAATGATCAGCTTTTATTAGCTCATCATGCTGATGATGTTGCTGAAACTTTGTTATTAAGGATTTTTAGGGGCACCGGGATTGATGGTCTTCAAGGACCAAGAAGAAAAAGATCACTGGGAAAAGGAAACATCATAAGACCTCTACTTGAAATAAGTAAGAGAGACTTAATGGCTTATTTAAATGATAAAAATATAGAATTTATAAATGATGAATCTAATAATAATAGCGAATATGATAGAAATTATATTAGGAATGAAATTATTCCATTGATTGAATCCAGATGGCAGAATCATTCGAATAGACTATCTCGTTTAAGCAAGCTAGCAGCTGACAGAAAACTTGTATTCAATAGATTACTTAATGAATCATATAAAGACTTAATTGGTTCTGAAATAGAAATAAAAAAATTAAAAGAATTACCAAAAGAGCTATGTATGGAGATAGTTAGATCATCTGTAGAGCTTAATAAACTTGCAACTCCTAACTTATCTATTATGAATGAAATTTATAAGACTTTTATTTTGTCTAATCCTTCAAATAAAGCATGTGTTTCATGGTCAAGAATAGATAATGAACAAGCAGGGGGTATGATTACAAAAAGGAATAAAAAAATAATAATTTCTAAAATGTAATTTTAAATAATATTAATTTATACTCAAAAAATAAATGACGTGGGAGAGTACTTGTGGAATATAAAACTTTAGAACTAAAAACAGAAAATAGTATTAGCATAATTAAAATTACTCGTTCTGATAAATTAAATGCTGTTAATGAAGATTTAATTTGGGATTTACAAAACGCATTAGCTGAAATTCAAGATAACTCAAATACCAAAGTAGTCATTTTGACTGGAGAAGGTAAGGGTTTTTGTGCAGGCGCTGACTTATCAGAAAGAAATGCATCATGGGAAAGTACGAAAGATGCATTATTAAGGGGCTATAAACCCATATTTGAGAAAATTGTAAATTTAAGGCCTCCCGTTATTGCTTCAATAAGAGGTCCAGCTGCTGGAATAGGAGCTGCTTTAGCTCTGTCATGCGATCTTAGAGTAATGACAAAAAATTCATACATTATGTCTGTTTTTAGTAATATTGCTCTTGTTCCTGATGGCGGTCTTTCATGGCTTTTACCAAGATTTATGGGGTATGCCAAAGCATATGAGTATGCTATTGAAGCAAAAAAAATTGAAGCAGAGGAATGTCTTAAGTGGGGGATAGCAAATAAATTAGTAGATGATGAAAATCTAGAAAAAGCTACATACGACTGGGCTTTAAATCTAGCAAAAAGATCATCTCAAGCGCTACAAAATACAAAAGAGTTAATGAGAAATTCACTATCAGAGTCATATTTTGATACTTTTAATAATGAAGCTGAGATCCAAAACAAATTAGTTAGAAGTTCCCAAAATATTGAAGCTGTTACTGCTTTTTTTGAAAAAAGAGAGCCAAATTTTAAAGATTAATTCAATAGTTTGCTGAGTCCGACAACTATAGCCTCAAAAGAGGCTTGAGTGGTATTTGGATTAATGCCCGCTCCCCATACGGTATTATTTTTGTGCTCAAGTTCTATAAACGCTGCAGCTTTAGCATCTGCTCCAGATGAAATTGCGTTTTGGTTATAGTCAGAAACTTTAATACTGAAGTTAAATTTTTGATTAATAGCATTCATAAAAGAATCAATGGGGCCGCTACCAGCTCCTTGAATATTTATATCCTCGTTCAATATTTTAATATTTAGATCAATTTCGTTAACTGAATTCTCTGTTTTCGAAGAGTGTGACTTATATTCAAATCCATTCATTGGTATAAGAAAATTACTTTCAAAAACATCCCATAGCTCTGAAGCTGAAATTTCTTTACCAGTTTCATCTGCAATTTTTTGAACATGTTTGCTAAGAGTAATCTGTAACCTTCTAGGTAAAGAGACTCCATGATCTCTCTCAAGCAAGAAGGCTACACCACCTTTGCCTGACTGAGAATTAATTCTAACTACTGCTTCGTATGATCTTCCCAAATCAGCAGGATCAATTGGAAGATATGGAACTTCCCATAATGGACTATTTGATGCATTTAATGCAGCAAAACCTTTCTTGATAGCATCCTGATGTGATCCCGAGAATGCTGTAAAAACAAGGTCACCAGCATAAGGATGTCTTGGATGGACTGGTAATTGGTTACAGTATTCAACTTCACGCATAATTTTATTTATTTGTGAGAAATCGAGCTTAGGATCAACGCCTTGAGTGAGAAGATTTAGAGCTAGAGTTACAATATCAACATTACCTGTTCTTTCTCCATTACCAAAAAGAGTTCCTTCAACTCTATCAGCTCCAGCCATAACTCCAAGTTCTGCTGCAGCAACTGCAGTACCTCTATCATTGTGAGGATGTAAACTTAAATTAATTTGATCCCTATTTTTTAAATTATTATGCATCCACTCAATTTGATCCCCATAAATATTTGGAGTAGACATTTCAACAGTAGCAGGAAGATTAATAATAATTTTATTTTTACTAGAATCTCTTAATATATCTGTAACTTCATCACAAACCTCACAAGCATATTCAAGCTCTGTACCAGTAAAACTTTCTGGAGAGTATTCAAAACTCCATTCAGTATCAGGGTTTTGTGCGGCCAATTTTTTTATAAGTTTTGCTCCATTTGTAGCAATATCTTTAATGCCTTTTTTATCTTGATTAAAGACTACTCTTCTTTGAAGTGTAGATGTTGAGTTGTAGAAATGAACAATTGCCTTTGGTATTCCTTTTAAAGCCTCAAATGTTTTAATTATTAGCTCTTCTCTAGACTGCGTAAGGACCTGAATGGTTACATCTGATGGTATTTTTTTATTGTCAATTAAATCTCTTACAAAATCATAATCAGTTTGAGATGCAGATGGAAATCCTACCTCTATCTCTTTAAATCCAACATCACAGAGCAATTTGAACATTCTATCTTTTCTTTCAGCACCCATGGGCTCAATCAGAGCTTGATTTCCATCTCTTAAATCAACAGAACACCAATCAGGAGAATCTGATATTACTTGGTTTGGCCAATTTCTATCTTTTATATTAATTGGCTTAAAAGATTTATATTTATTTGTCGGACTATCCATTTTTTTTGTTAAATAATGTTAATATTTTTAACTATGTTAACTCCTGAGGTAAAAACAAATCTAATCTTAAAAGAATTTGGAGTTGATCGCTATATCAAAAGACCTTCATCCAAAAAAAAATTAACAAATAGTTATTGCCTTTACCAAAACGGCTCTATTCTAACATTACTTAATAAATCTATCGATCAACTGGATAAAGATCATTTTGAAATGCTAAATGCAATTGTTTTATCAACTAAGAAAGCTTCTGGTGAATTTAACTTAATATCTGAATCTGAAAATTTTGATGAATTAACAAGCTTGCTAGCTACTTTACAAAATAAGGATGTTATTTATTTTTCGGATGATAGTAAAAATCATTTAAATCATACTAATATTATTTGTGCACCTTCAATCAGCAAGTTAATAGAAAATCCAGACTTAAAAAAAATTCTATGGGATCAAATTAAAGAGAAAATCCTAAAAAAATAATGGCAATTTCATTGGTTAAGGCAGAAGATCTTGCTGAAATTTACCAAATTGAAATGAATATAAATCCGAGTCCTTGGACTTTAAATATCTTCAAAGAAGTTTTTAGTAAACATAGAGGCATAATTTATTCTCAAGATTTGACTCTAGGCTATTTATTTTTTTCATCTATTCAAAATGAAGCCCATCTATTAAATCTTGGTGTGAGAGAAGATTTTCAGAGAAAAAAAATTGGCTCTAGTCTTATGGATGCATTTATTAACCAATGTTACGCAATGGATATTCAAAAGATTTTTCTTGAGGTTAGAGAAGCAAATAACAAAGCAATAAATTTTTACAAAAAAAATGAATTTAAAGTTGATGGCATCAGAGAGAACTATTACAAAGATAAAAAAAATAGTAATGCAGTTTTAATGTCTAAAATATTAGACTAGGACAGCTTCAATATCTTCAAGCATTTCTTTAGGCTCAGCCCTTGGACCAAATCTTTTAACAATTTCTCCATCTTGATTGATAAGAAATTTTGTGAAATTCCATTTGATATTTTTTGTACCCATTACACCAGGAGCAGTTTCTTTAAGATATTTATAAAAGGGATCTGCATCGCTACCGTTTACTTCAATTTTATTTAGAATAGGAAATGTTACATCATATTTTAAACTACAAAAACTCTGAATTTCTTCATTAGTGCCTGGTTCTTGACCGCCAAATTGATTGCATGGGAAGCCTAAAATCTCTAAACCTTTGTCTTTATATTTTTTGTATATGTCTTCTAAACCTTCATAGTGATATGTGAGACCGCACTTGCTTGCCACATTAACGACAATAAATGCTTTACCTTTTAGATCTGAAATTTGATAATCATTTTGATTTGCATCTTTAACTGTAAACTCATATATTTTTGACATAATTACTCCAATTGATGAGCAAGTATACAAAAAATAGACATAAAATAAATATATATTAGATTTGAAAATTATATATATTATTATTTTAAAAAAATATTAATGAGAGAATAAATTGAGCAGCCAAAATAAGATTAATTTTAACTGGAAAAAATTTGATCAACTTTCAAATGAAGACCTTTATGCGGTTGCAAGTTTAAGGCAAAAAGTTTTTGTTGTTGAGCAGAACTGTCCTTATTTAGATTTAGATTATTCTGATCAGGAAGCGATGCATCTTTTGGGGTTCAAAGATAATTCTCTTGTGGTTTACTTAAGAGCATTTCCTCCAGATATAAAATATAAGGGCTCCTCTCTTGGGAGAATAGTAGTAGATGAATCAGAAAGGAATAATGGGCATGGTGAATTAATTACAAAGATGGGAATAGATTATTTGCAAAAGAACTTCCCTGAATCAGAAATAGTTATTTCAGCCCAACATAGATTAATGGAATTTTATCAAGCATTGGGTTTTGTTCCTCGAGGATCTGTATATTTAGAAGATGATATAGATCATATACAAATGTATCTAAAGCCTGCTTAAAGAATAGGGTCATCAAATAAAATAGTATGAATCTCTTCGGTAAGAAACGGTGCGAAAGGATGTAGTACTAATAATATTTCTTTAAGCAAAGGTCTTAAGTTTTCTGTATTTCCGGATTTCTTGCATTCTTCAAGATAGACATCACAAAATTTATTCCAAAAAAACTCATATATCTCATTGATTGCATAGTCTAATCTGTAGCTCTCAACATTTCTTTTTATTTGCTTTATAGATTTATTGAATTCAGCATAAATCCATTCATCTGATTTATCCTTTGAAATAAAAGTTTGATTATATTCTGAGTAATTATTAATAAACCTCGCAGCGTTCCAGACTTTTGTACAGAAATTTCTGTACCCTTTAAGTCTTCCAAATTCAAAGCTAATATCCTTTGAATGTGTTGCAAGAGAGTAAAAAGTCATTCTTAAAGCATCTGTTCCATATGAATCTATGCCTTTAGGAAATTGGCCCCTGGTTTTTCTTTCTATCTTATTTGCAATCTTTTCTTGCATAAGATTAGAGGTTCTCTTTTTAACTAAGTCCTCAAGCTCTATCCCATAAATTAAATCTAAAGGATCAATTATGTTACCCTTAGATTTTGACATTTTTTGTCCATTTTCATCCCTTATTAATCCAGTAACATAGACGTTTTCAAACGGCACTTTTCCAGTAAACTCAATACTCATCATCATCATTCTTGCAACCCAAAAGAAAATGATGTCAAAGCCAGTTATAAGAAGAGAAGTAGGAAAATATTTTTTGAGATCTTCTGTTTGTTCGGGCCACCCAAGCGAAGCAAACGGCCACAAGCTTGAAGAAAACCATGTATCTAGAACATCCTCATCTTGTTTTAAAGGCAAATTACCCAAATTATAAGTTTGCCTGACATCTTCTTCATTAAGGCCAACATAGGCATTACCATCCTCATCATACCAAGCAGGTATTCTATGCCCCCACCAAATCTGCCTACTAATACACCAATCTTCAATATTATTCATCCAATTAAAATATGTTTTTAACCAATTTTCTGGATGAAATTTTATTTTTCCTGAATTTACAGCTTCATTTGCTTTTGCAGCCATGTCTTTAGTTTTGACATACCATTGATAGCTTAACTTAGGCTCAATAACAATATCTGATCTTTCTCCTCTAGGTATGCTAATTTGATGCTTTTCTTCTTTTTCTAATAGTCCAAGCTTTTCAAGCTCTTCTAAAACTAATTTTCTTACCTTAAAACGATCTAAATTCTTAAAATTATCAGGAACGCTGTTATTTGAGTAAGCGTTGTCATCAAAAATACTTATTGGCTCGAAGTCTTCAATATTTTTTGAAGTTTTTATAACTCCATCAACCTCATGAAGACATAATTTTTTACCTATCTCATAATCATTGAAATCATGACCTGGTGTAATTTTTAGGCACCCTGATCCAAAACTAGCATCTACATAATCTTCACCAATTATTGGTATCTTTCTGCCTACAAATGGGAGATCTATATACTCGCCAATATATTGACTGTATTTTTTATCTTTTGGATTAACAGCAACAGCCATATCACCAAACATAGTCTCAGGTCTTGTTGTTGCAACAGTCAAAAATTCATTTTTTCCATGAAGAGGGTACTTGATATACCAAAGTTTTCCTTCTTTTTCCTGTCTGTAAACCTCTAAATCTGAGACAGCAGTCTTTAATGATGGATCCCAGTTTACAAGCCTATATCCTCTATATATCTTATCTTTCTTATATAAATCAACAAATGCTTTATTTACAGCTTTGTTAAAATCATCATCAAAAGTAAATCTATATTTTTTCCAGTCAACGCTACAACCAAGTCTTTTTATTTGAGAGGTTATATTTTTTTCAGAATATTCTTTCCAGGCCCAAACCTCTTTTAGAAATTCTTCTCTACCTAAATCATCTTTTGATTTGTCTTCTTTTGCTAAATTATTTTCAACAACCATTTGTGTTGCAATACCAGCATGATCAGCACCAACTTGCCAATATGCATCTTTACCATTCATATGATGATATCTTGTATAAAAGTCCATAATTGCATATTGAAAACTATGACCCATATGCAATGTACCTGTAACGTTTGGAGGCGGTATTACTTGTGAGAAAGTTGAATCAGACCCTGAATTCTTAAGCCTTCTTTTTTCCCAGATTGCAGACCACTTTTCCTCAACTTCAACAGGATTGTATCTTTTATCCATACTTACAGAACTTAATTATTTTAGCTTTTTACTTAATATCAGTTCACTTATTAATGGTACAGGTCTGCCAGTTCCGCCTTTCTTTGGACTGCTGTACCATGCTGATGCAGCTATATCTATATGAGCCCATTTATAATCTTCAGTAAATTTAGACAAGAAAGCTGCTGCTGTTATTGTTCCAGCTTCTCTTCCACCACCAATATTTGCTAGATCAGCAAAATTAGTTTTAGTGCAACTCATATATTCATCCCATAAAGGCAGTTGCCATGCTCTATCACCTGTATTCTCTCCAGCCTCTAATATTTTATCAGCTAGAAATTGATCATTAGACATCACACCACTAGCATGTCTTCCTAAAGCAACAACTACAGCACCTGTCAGTGTTGCCATATCTATAACATATGAAGGTTTATATCTTCCAACATAAGTAAGTGCATCACAGAGAACAAGCCTTCCTTCGGCATCAGTATTTAAGATCTCTATAGTTTGACCCGACATTGATTTAACCACATCTCCAGGCTTTGTTGCTTTTGCAGACGGCATATTTTCAGCACATGCAAGAATACCAACCACATTAACATCAGCGTTTAATCTTGCCAAAGTTGTCATGATTCCAAAAACTGAAGCTGCGCCACACATATCCCATTTCATTTCATCCATTGCAGGACTTGGCTTTAAAGAAATACCCCCAGTATCAAAAGTAATGCCTTTTCCAACTAGGGCGATTGGTTTATCAGAAGCTTTCCCTCCTTTATATTCAACAATCATCATTCTTGGAGGCTCATCACTTCCTTTGGCAACACTTAGGTACGAACCCATCCCTAGTTTTGCTAATTCCTTTTCGTTGAGTGATTTAACTTTTAACTTTGGAAATTCTTTAGAAAGAGCCTTGGTTTTTCTCTCAATTATTCTTGGAGTAGCATGGTTTGCAGGAAGGTCACCTAAATACTTAGCAGCATTCATGCCTTCACCAATTGCAAATCCTTGCTTAGCTGATTTTTTTGCAGCAGTCAATTCTTTAGTTGATAAACCATCAACCAAAAGATGAACATTTCTTAATGATGGTTTTTTTGCCGTTTTATTCTTTGTTTCTGAGAATATATATGCTCCAGCTTCAAACGATCTTGCCGCTGTTTCTATGAACCAATTAATATCTTTATTTTTAGGTATGTTACCAGTTACTAAAAAAGCAATATCTTTTGCATTTATGCTATTACCTTTTGCAGAGATTGATGCAAAAAAATCAAGCCATTTATATGTTTGAGCTTCTGAGTCTTTATCTTTAACAAGCATTATGTTTTTAGCAGCTATCCCTTGCATTGCTGGCAATAAAATAGGCGCATTTTTATCTTTAAAATGATTGTTACAGACTTTATTTAAATAGCCCTTCGATAATTTATCTAATGTTTTAAATGAATTATTCTTTTTAGTATGAGTGCTTACTGGAATAACCAATAGATCTGTTTTAAGAGAAGTTACATCTATTTTTCCAAGATCTTTTAAGAAAACATTATTTAAAACTTTATGTGACATTATTAATCTCCATTAATGTATTAATTGATAAGATGAATATTGTAATGCATCATACTTGTTTAAGCATGTATAAAAAAAATATTCTTTATAGCTATTTTAATTTTGATGTATTGAAAAATACATTAAGCATACTTGGTATATTTTTAGTACTTGTTGTTGGATCGCGTTTAATTGGTTATTTTGAAGAAGCATCAATGGGTAACATTGATCCAAATATTATTATAAAAGTTCTAGTTTTAAGATTGCCTGATTTTATAAATTTGCTTATTCCTTTATCTTTATTTCTTGGAGTTATTTTATCTGTGAGTCGTTTATATGCTGATAAAGAAATTTTTGGTTTTTTAGCATCAGGGCATTCTTCCATAAAGCTAATTAAATTTCTCATACCACAATTGTTCATATTATTCTTTCTTACAGCATGTATAAGCTTTTTTATAGCCCCATACTCTAAAGAATTATCAGAAAGCTATTTAAGTAAAAATACCTTTGAAGATGAATTAAAAAATATCAAACCAAATGAATTGATGATTATTCCTCAAAATGGCTTTTTAAAAATTAAAGATAAATCTAATAATTTTTCATTCCAAGACGCTATATTATTTATTGAAAATAATAAACAGAGTCAATTAATTCAAGGTGATGCTATTAATTTTGATGAGGGCAATGAAAGGATTCAGATCCAAGTTATAGATGGAGTATTATTTAGTATTGCAGAGGATGGCGGGGTTATAACATCTAAATTTAAAAATCTTAATACAAACATTAAAAACAGTTACGAAAAACCTGCTGTTTTAACCTTGCAAAAAATTTATGATTTTGAAAATAACAAAGATAAAAATATAAGCTTTAATTGGAATATATCTATACCAATATCATTATTAATTTTATCTCTTTTGGGGGTATTTATTTCAAAGGTCAGCCCTAGAAAGGGCAGATTTTCAGTAATTCTACCTGGCATTTTAGTTTATATTCTTTATTTAAGTTTATTAATCTTTGCAAGAGAGCTCATGCTTACCAATGAAGTATTTTATATGCTTGGCTTATGGTGGGTGCACGGTATTTTTCTGTTTATATTATTAATATATTCATGGAATGATCTTGGTCTTAAGAGTTTGAAAAGATGAAAATCTTTCTAGCATATATCTTAAAGAGATCTTTCATGCTTACCATGGCGGTATTATTTTTCTTCCTGTTATTAGATAGTGTTTTTAGTATTATTTCCGAACTTGAAGATGTAACAGAAGCATATACTTTTATTGAAATTTTGAAATATATTCTGAGTTCAGCCCCAAGCCGCAGTATTGAATTCATAGAGGGTGCATGTCTTTTAGGTTTTATGTTAAGCCTTATGTTTGCCCAAAAAGAGGGCAACTTAAATGTACTGCGATCAAGTGGAATCTCACCATTGAAAATTACTACTATAAACGCATTAGCCCCATTACTTCTTTCAGTAATATTGTTATTTTTAAACGAGATGTATTTTCTAGATTTAAAAAATAATGCTTATATAGATAAGAGTAATCTGAAATCAAACCAAGCAACAACTAATGAAGTTATTTGGTATGAAGATAATAATAACTTTTTAAGTTTTGAAGAAAAGGTAAACGATATTCTTTTTAATACAACTATAATCAATGTTGATGAGATCGGTCTAAATTATATCTTAAAGGTCAATCAATTAAGCATTAATGAAAAAAATGAGGTTTTTATTTCTGATTCCTCCAAGATTAATTATATTTATGGCAGCAATTTAGATACCAATTTTTCTATTAAACTGCCTTCGTTAATAAAGATATCTTATAAAGACATACAAAACTTAACGCTTGTAGAGCTTGTAGAGTACAAAAATCTTGAAAGGATTACTGCCAATAAGAAGGACGATTTATTTTTTAGTCATATATCTAAAAATTTATATGAAAAAATTTTTATGCCTTTTTCAATTTTAGCACTATGTATATTTTTTGGATCATTTGTATATGGTTCATTAAGAAATTCAACATCGAGCTATATTATTGTTACATCAGTTGCGGGTGCCTTCGTTTATAACCTTATTCAAGATTTTACTATGAGTTATTCTATCTCTTATAACCTTGTGCAGATTTATGGAGTTTTGCTACCTGGTTTTATTATTTTTATAGCAGGCATAGTTAGATTAAATAAAACTTAAACTTTCTTTAAAATAGTTTTTGAGTATTTGTCAGCAATTGTTTCACCATCTTTAGAAAAGTAAATTTGAAATAATGGTAATCCAGCTAAACTAATAATAAATAAATTTAAAAAAAACCTAATAGATGTTTCTTTTAGGCTAATTGGTCTATTTTCTTTATGAAAGATTTGGATATTCCAAACAGCCATTCCTAAAGTCTTTCCACCTCTAATCCAGAAGAAGGAGTAAAAAGCCCAAGAGCTAATTAAAACAAGAACTAAACCCAGAATAGGATTTAAAATTTCTCTATCATTAAGAAATAAAGCAATCGAACCGACCAAGAACCAAACACCTAGCAATAAAAAAAAGTCATATATTGAGGCAGCAATTCTTCTTAATGGATATACATGATGTTTGTTGGTATTCATTTTGGTATAGTAATGAAAAAATTAATTAATTTAAATCAAATGAGTAATGCAACTGATATTTTAGGACACCCAAGAGGGTTATTTGTATGTTTCGCAACCGAGATGTGGGAAAGATTTTCATATTATGGAATGAGAGCGCTCTTAATATTTTATTTAACTAAACATTGGGAGTTTAGCGATGCAACTAGTTATATCATTTATGCTGCATATACCTCTTTGGTTTATATAATGCCAGTTTTTGGTGGTTTGCTTGCTGATAGAATACTTGGCTCTCGAAAAGCAGTGACTTACGGAGCAATATTGCTTGTTCTGGGTCATCTAGGCATGACTATTGAAACTAATGTTCAGATTTTTTATTTGTCACTAGCATTAATTATTTCTGGAGTGGGTTTTCTGAAACCTAATATTTCAACTATGGTTGGCGCTTTATATGAAAAGGATGACCCAAGAAGGGATGCTGGTTTTACAATTTTTTATATGGGCATCAACATAGGTGCTTTCACAGCATCATTATTATGTGGATATTTAGGAGAAACTTATGGAT
Source organism: uncultured SAR86 cluster bacterium (assembly GCA_902559885.1). Classification (GTDB taxonomy): domain Bacteria; phylum Pseudomonadota; class Gammaproteobacteria; order Magnimaribacterales; family D2472; genus CACEJU01. Next base: position 122,244 of record CACEJU010000002.1, read on the forward strand.
GGTCATATGGTTTTGGTGCAGCTGGAATTGGAATGCTATTAGGTTTAATAATATTTTTATGGGGCCAAGAATATCTTGATGGTAATGCTGAGCCACCTAGTGATTTACATCTTCAGAAATATCTAAACATAACCTATGAAACATGGGCTTATATTTCCGGTATTTTTATGGTTTTATCATCATGGATATTAATTCAGAATCAGGAAGTTGTTGGAAATATTTTAGGTGGCTTAGGAGTTATATGTATTGGGTTTTGGCTTTTTTATGCTCTTGTTAAACTTGATCCTATTGAGCGAGATAGACTTCTAACTGTAGGATTTTTAATTTTATTTTCATTATTATTTTGGGCATTATTTGAGCAGGCAGGCTCATCATTAAATGTTTTAACTGATAGAGGAGTGGATAGGAACTTATTTGGTTGGAATGTTCCAGCATCAATGTTTCAATCCTTAAATGCTATGTTTATCTTTATACTTGCGCCTTTTTTCTCAATGTTATGGATTAGTTTGGCTAAAAGAGGATTAGAGCCTGCAGGGCCAATTAAGTTTGGAATAGCGCTTCTTTTTGTGGGTTTTGGATTTCTTGTATTGGTATTTGGAATGTCAATATCTCCAAATTTAACACCTGTTGCTTGGATAATACTTATATACCTATTACATACCATTGGTGAGTTATGCATTTCTCCTATCGGGTTGTCATTAGTTACGAAATTATCACCACAAAAAATTGTAGGCATAATGATGGGGATATGGTTTTTTGCTTCAGCAGCTGGCAATTTTGTAGCTGGATTAATAGCTAGAGCCACATCAGCTGACGGAATTAATGTTGCAAATGATACTTTTAGTATTGATCAAAAGGCTGCATTTATGGACGTTTATTACAATGTTGGTATATTTGCTGTAACCATTGGCGTTTTCGTTTTACTCATAAGCCCACTAATGATTAAAAGAATGCACGGCATCAAGTAATTTATATTTTTTGATTTAGCTCAATAAGTATATCTTTGTATATATTTTTTAAAACAACTAACTCATCAAGATTTACGCATTCATCTATCTGATGAATAGTTTCATTAGAGGGACCTAATTCAACTATTTCAGTGTCCATTTTTGCAATAAATCTCCCATCAGAAGTGCCGCCTTTTGCATTCATATCAGGAGCAGTACCAGTAAATTTTTTAACAGAACTGCTTACAACATCTTTAAGTAAGTTTCGTTTGGTGTGATATGGATCACCACTTTTAGTCCATACAATTTCATGTTTAATATTTAATTTGCTCATAATTTCTTCAAACTCAGAAATTAAAGACTCAGCTGAGGATTCAGGAGAGTATCTAAAGTTAAAAGACATATCTAAATGACCAGGAACCACATTTTTAGCACCAGTACCCGATTGAATATTTGAAATTTGAAAACTAGTAGGTTGAAATATTGCATTACCATTATCCCAAGTCTTATTTTTTAACTCCACAATAAGATTGCTTGATGAAAATATAGGATTGTCTACATTTTCTGGATATGCAATATGTCCTTGTTTTCCATGAACAACTAAATCTCCACTTAAGGATCCTCTTCTACCAATTCTTATGCTATCGCCAAGGGTTTTGTATGATGTAGGCTCCCCAACTAAACAAAAATCAATCTCATCATTATTAGCAATCATGTCTTCAACTATCTTATCTATAAAACCGTCAGACTTTTTTCCTTCCTCATTACTAGTTAGCAAAATAGCTATGCGATAGTTAAGCTCTATCTTTTCTTTAAAAAATTCATCAATTGAATCAAGGAATGCAGCTATAGAACCTTTCATATCGGCTGTACCTCTACCATACATCATATTTCCTTCTATATGTGCAGAGAAGGGTGGATGAGTCCATTGTTCTTCTGGACCAGTTGGCACAACATCAGTGTGACCTAGAAAACAAAATAGTTTTCCTTTATCTCCATAAGTAGCGTAAAGATTTTCAACATTTAAATAATTGATTCTCTTGCAATCAAAATTATGTTTTTGCAGTCTATCCTCTATAAGATCAAAACAACCTAAGTCTTTGGGTGATATTGAAGGTATTTTTATAAGCTCTTGCAAAAATTTATTCATTTGTATGAAGTGCCTCATTGAGTTGTATAGGTTTTTTATTTGCTTTAGCTACAACTTTTCCAGTTTGGGAGTCTCTATAAAACAAAATATTAGATGAGCCTGCCAATTCTAATCCTTTTAATACAGAATCAATTTCATTCATTTCATTAAGTAAAGCAATTTTCGTTCCAGCTGTGAGATAAAGTCCAGCTTCCACTATACAATTATCACCTAAAGGAATGCCAAGCCCAGCATTTGCCCCAATCAATGAATTTTTTCCAAGAGAGATTTTAATATTATTGCCCCCAGATAGAGTTCCCATTGTGCTTGAGCCACCACCTAAATCAGATCCATTGCCAATGATAACTCCGGCGGAAATTCTTCCTTCTATCATTGCAGACCCCATAGTTCCAGCATTAAAGTTAACAAATCCCTCATGCATTATTGTTGTTCCTTCAGAGAGATAAGCACCTAATCTTACTCTTGAAGCATCTGCAATTCTTACATTTTTAGGAATCACATAATCTGTAAGGCAAGGAAACTTATCAATTGATCTAACGTAAACATTTAGATTTTCTATCTTTGATTTTATTAATAGCTGATCAATCTCATCTATATCAACTGGACCAATATTTGTCCAAACTACATTTGGTAGAGCATTAAAAATACCATCTAAATTTATTGAGTTTGGCTTACAAAATTTATGTGATATGAGATGAAGTTTTAGATACGCAGATTCAGTATCATTAATTGAGGCATCAAGATCGCTCTTATCCCATTCATAATTGATAAGGTTTTCATTATTTATATCTCTATTACCAAACTTTTCATCATTAAATTCAATATACGGAAAAGAAACATCAAGGATTTTACCTGACGATGATTTCCTTGGAATGCCTAATGCTTTAATTTTCATTGCGCTATTATATTCAAGTGTTGATCGTATTTATATGATTTTTTCAATTGCAGTCGTAATTTTTTTTATTTTTGCTGCAGATATTGTAGACAATGTCATATCTTCTATTTCAAAAGTATCTTCTACCTTATTTCCAAGTGTATTGATTCTAGCCGAATAGATAGATGTTCCATTTTTATAAAAAATCTCAGCAATTTTAACTAAAAGATCCGGTGAATCCGAGGTCTCAATCGTGATTAAATTCTTTTTATTATCAATATCTTCTGTTGAAGATATTTTGACTGGGACAGAAAAGTTTTTATTAAGCTTTTTAGATAAGGGTACTTTTTTATTTGGATTATAACTCTCAAAATTATTATTTAATTTTTGAGTTAAAATTTTAATATCTGCCAAGTTAGGCTCAAAATCATTAGACTTATATTTAGCAATAAATGTATTGAGAGCTAGATTGTTATCTATTGACGTAAAAATACTAGCATCTATGACATCTAGACCTGACTGAGATATAACTTTAACAAGTTTTAAAAAAAGACCATCAGCATTATCTACTTTTATAAAAATCTCTACAAAGTTGCCGTATTTTTTTTCACAATTAATAATGAATGCCTTATTTTTATTTCTAATAATTTCTTCGGAATGTTTCAACAATTTTTCAGAAGTAAATTTATTAAAATAGGCATCCTCAAAACCAGACCAGAAATCTTGTATGAATTTTTTATCTTCAGGTTGAATAAGATTTAATAATTTATTTTTTCTCTCTAATGATGTTTCTTTTGAGTGAACTTGTTCAGTTTTACTCATCTGAGATCTTGTTAAAAGATATAAATTTTTCAATAAATCATGCTTCCAGCCATTCCATACACTTGGGTTAGTAGCTCTCACATCATTTATCGTTAAAAGATATAAATAGTCTAAATGCAACAAGGAAGGTATATTTTTGGCAAAATCAGATATAGTTCTTGGATCATCAATATCTTTTTTTTGTGATACTGATGACATGGTTAGATGGTTTAAAACTAGCCAAGATATAAGATCAGCATCTATATTCGATAGACCAAGTCTTTTTGCAAACTTATAGCTTTGTACAGCACCAATTTCTGAATGATTTCCACCTTTACCTTTTCCTAGATCATGAAACAAACCAGAAATATATAAAAGTTCAATTTTTGGTAATTTTTTTGAAAGTTCATATTCTAGCTCGAAACCATCCTCATCATTAATGGCAACTTGCCTCATATTTCTAACAACTTTTAATGTATGCTCATCAACAGTGTAAACATGAAAGAGATCAAATTGCATTTGGCCAAAGACCTCTCCAAATTCAGGAATATATTTTTGTAATATCCCAATATTCTTCATATCTTTTAGAATTGTTGAGAGATGATATTTTGATTTTAGTATTTGAATGAATTTTTTTGCATTTTCTTTATCTTTAAGAAAATCTTTATCAATTAGATAAGTAGAATTTTTTAAAAGAAGCCATGATGATGAATCAATTGATTGGTATTTTTTATATTTTCCTGTTTCAATAAATATATCGAAAATTAAACTCAAATTATCCTTAAGATCTTTCTTTTTAATTCCAATTTTATTATTAATAAAATAAAAATTTCCGGATGTTCTCTTAAAGCTAAAGAAAGTTTTTTCTCGAAAAGATTCATGAACAATGCTATTAAAATTTGAGAGGGTATTCGCATGTTGATAATAATTTTGCATCATTTTTTCTACTGCTACTTTAGTGTTTTTTGTTTTTGGATAAATATTTTTTGCTAATTCAACTTGCACATCAAAAATTAATCTATTTTTGTTTGTTAAAAGATTAGTTGCATATCTAAGTGACTTTATAAAGTCATAAGATTTATTTGCATTTATAAACTCATCTCTAAAAAAAGTAGATTTTTGTATTTGTTTTTTGCTTTTAAATCCAAAACAATAGCTCAAGATCCATAGAGCAGATTGAAAATCTCGCATTGATCCCGGTGACTCTTTAAGATCAGGCTCTAAGTTAAATGCAGTTGAATTATATTTAGAAAGTCTATTTAAAAGCTCTAGATCTTTTGCACGAAAGAATTTCTTTTTATTCCATAGATTTTTTAGAGATGTATTCAATGATCTTTTGATATCTTTATTTGATACTATCGAGCGTATTGTTAGGTAAGAAGTAAATTCCTGAGCATCTTTTGAGCAAAGATTTTTTACATCAGCTAAAGATCTAACAGAAGAGCCAGGCTTATAGCCGCTATCCCATAATTCTGTAATAAATTTTTCTAGTGATCTGTAATCAGGATTTTTATTATTTTTTATTATAGATATATCAACGTCAGAGGATGGAAAAATTTCTTCTCTTCCATAGCCTCCTACAGCAAATAATGAGAAGTCAGTATTAAGGCCATATTTTCTGAATGTATCCAATAAACTTTGATCAAGTTTTTTTGTATTTTTAATTAAATAATTATCAGTTATTAACTTTTCTGAATTAATATTTTTAAGGTCTTTTAAGAAATCATCTTTCTGAAAGTTCATAAAGATTCTTCTGATCTTTTTGTAAGAACATCTACACCGGAACTAGTAACGGCTAAAGTATGCTCCCACTGGGCAGAATTTCTTCCATCTTTTGTTTCAACGGTCCAGCCATCACCAAGGAGTTTCGTATATTTAGAGCCTTGATTAATCATTGGTTCTATCGTGAAACACATACCTTCTTTTAGCTCTATCCCAGTATTAGGCCTACCAAAATGCATTACCTGAGGCTCTTCGTGATAAATTTTTCCTATACCATGACCACAATAGTCTTCGACAACTGAATAATAATTCTTTTCAGCATGACTTTGAATAACATGTCCAATATCACCAAGAGTTACACCTGGTTTTACTATTTCAATAGCCTTATAAAGGCATTCTTGGGTAATTTTTACTAGCCTTTCATTATGTGGCTGACATTTTCCAACTAAAAACATTTTAGATGTATCACCATGCCATCCATCCTTAATAACAGTAACGTCAATATTTAGAATATCTCCATCTTTTAAAATTTTATTAGGACTTGGAATACCATGACAGATCACTTGATTTATGCTCGAACATATAGTTTTTTCATATCCTTTGTATCCAACATTTGCTGGAATAGCTTTCTGCTCTTTGGTAATAAAATCATAACAAATATCATCAAGCTCCCCAGTTGATATCCCGGGCTTTACAAAAGGAGTAATCATATCTAAAACATCAGCAGCTAATTGACCTGCAATTTTCATTTGTGCAATATCTGATGGCGATTTTATTGAAATATTCATTTTTTTTTCAAATTAATATAGACACGTGAATGTAAAATCTATAAAGTACAATTTTAATGCAAGCAACAAAATTATGCTCATTAAAATCAAAAAATTCTATAAGAATTTCTTCTTATTTTTCTATATTTTTTAATCTTTTGGGTGATCACTCATGAGTTTTGGTGTAATTATAGCTCTTGAAGATGGAACAATACTAGAAGGCGATGGTTTTGGCATTGAAACAATAGAAGTTGGAGAAATAGTATTTAATACATCCATGACCGGCTATCAGGAAATCATTACTGACCCATCATATAAAGATCAAATAATAACCTTTACACATCCTCACATAGGAAATACAGGTATAAATAATGAGGATAATGAATCTGATATGATTCATGCATCAGGTATTGTCATTAATGAATTATGCGATGAGCCTTCAAACTGGCGAGCAACCACAAATTTAGAAACTTTTCTTAAAAAAAATAATAAGATGGGTATAGCCGGTATTGATACGAGAAGCCTGACCTCGTTATTGAGAGAAAAGGGTTCTTTGAAGGCCTGTATTGCAAGCAAGGAAAAGCTTTCAAATGAGGAAGCTATAAATAAAGCAAAAGAGTTTTCTGGATTAAAGGGACTGGATTTAGCAAAAGTAGTTTCTACAACCAATTCATATAAATGGAATGAGGGAATTTGGCCAGATTACGTTAAAAATGAATCTAAATATAAGATCGTAGCCATTGATTTTGGTATTAAGAAGAATATTCTAAGATTATTATCAGAAAGTTTTGGAGAGATTCAAGTTGTAAATGCTGAGTCATCATTCGATGAAATCATGCAGCATAATCCAGATGGAGTATTTCTATCAAATGGTCCAGGAGATCCAGAGCCATGCACATATGCCATTGAGAATATTCGAAAACTCCTTGAGCTCAAAATACCTATTTTTGGAATTTGTTTAGGGCATCAACTACTGTCTCTAGCAGCAAATGCTAGCACCTACAAAATGAAATTTGGTCATCATGGTGCGAATCATCCTGTTCAAGACCT
>CACEJU010000003.1 GCA_902559885.1 uncultured SAR86 cluster bacterium
AAAAAATAGAAATTATAAAATTAACAATACAGCTCAAAAATACATATACGAATATACTAAAAATACCTATTTATTTGAAAAATACTTAGAAAGATCAGAGTATTATATTTTTTATGTTGTTCAAGAATTAAAGAGAAAAGATCTTCCTCTTGAGTTTGCATTTATACCCTTCATTGAAAGTAATTATGATCCATTCTCAATATCTGCATCTGGTGCTGTAGGTCTTTGGCAATTTATGCCAAGGACTGGAGAGTCTCTTGACTTAAATAAAACATGGTGGATAGAGGAAAGACATGATCCATTTAAATCCACAAAAGCTGCTATTAGTTATCTTGATATCTTATATCAAAGATTTGATGAAGATATGTACCTAACTTTAGCTGCTTATAACGCTGGGCCCTCTTACATAGATAAACAAATTAAAAGAAATAAAAGAAAAAATAAACCATCTGATTATTGGAGTATAAAACTATCAAAAGAAACTCAAAATTACATTCCAAAATTTATTGCAATTAATGAAATTATTTTTAATAGCGAAAAATACAATGTTACTCTGCCTGAAATTTATATGGAGCAAGTTGTTGCAAAAGTGGTCATTCCAGGCCAAATAGAAATATTGGCTTTAAGCGATCACCTTAATATAAAACCAGAGCTAATATATAAACTTAATGCTGGATATACTAAATGGGCATCTCCTCCTAGCTATGAATCAATTTTTTATCTTCCAATTGAAAAAGCTGAGTTCTTTAATTCTAATAACAATGAATTTAAAAAAACAAATGATATTAACTGGCTTACTCATGAGATTGTTAATGGTGACAATCTATGGTCTCTTGCAAGAAAGTATGACACTGAGGTTTCAATCATTAAGCAAGTAAATTATCTTCAATCTAATTTATTAAAACCAGGCTCAAATTTACTTATTCCTGTATCAAAAAATGATAATGAGTATTTTGTTCCTTTTGAAATGCATATAGTTTCAGAAGGAGATTCAATATGGTCAATTTCAAGAAAATATAATATTAGTGTTGATGATATTATTGAGATGAATAATCTAGATCCTAATAAATTTCTTCAATTAGGCCAGCAACTTTCTATTGGAAACAAAAATATTTATAGAAATATAGATTCTAAAAAAAGAACAATACTTTACAGTGTTAAACAAGGCGACAACCTTTATAAAATCGCTAATATATTTGATGTAAATGTAGAAAGTATTCTTAAAATTAATGAGCTTGATGAATTTAACCTTATACCTGGTCAAATAATAAAGGTTTCAATTAGAGCTTTTTAATTGTCAGATGTTTTTGGGTCCAATGCATCTCTAAGACCATCACCAAAAAAATTTAGAGCAAATAATGTAATTGTAAATGTCAAACCTGGATATATTAGCAGCCAGCTATACTCTTCCATTGATTCAACCCCATCTTTAATAAGAGTTCCCCAACTTGACATAGGTGGTTGGATTCCTAGACCTAGAAAACTAAGAAAACTTTCTAAAAGCATTACTTGTGGAATGGTCAGTGTTGCATATACAGCAATAGGTCCAAGAATATTTGGCAATAAATGCCTTTTAAACATGGAAAAATTACTAACACCCATTGCTTGGGCAGCTAAAATAAATTCTTGATTCTTTAAACTTAAAACTTGGCCTCTCACTATTCTTGCCATTGTTAACCACTCAACTGCACCAATGGCAATAAACAACAACCAAAGATTTCTACCAAAAACAACCATCAATAAAATAATAAAAATAATAAAAGGTATTCCATACAGCACATCTACTATTCTCATCATTACTGTGTCTATTTTTCCTCCAAAATAACCAGCGATTAAACCCCAAGTAACACCAATAAATAAAGCAACAGTAGTAGCTACAAACCCGACAAGTAACGATATTCTTGCGCCGTAAAGAATTCTTGAATATAAATCTCGTCCAAGAATATCAGTTCCTAGCAGATGCTCAGCAGATGGTGGTGATGCTCCTAAATCTAAATTTTGATAGGCATATGGATACGGAGCTATCCAAGGAGCTAAAGCAGCAAGAATGAACAAAATTAGCAAAACAATTGCACCGCCAACAGCAGCTTTATTTTTTATTAGTCTTCTAAAGGCGTCTGACCATAATGACGATGAATTAGACATTATGTATCCCTTGATCTTGGATTTAACCATAAGGCGGCAAGATCTGATAATAAGTTAAAGATCACAATCATGAATGAGAAGAAAATTGTTGTTCCCAATATCATTGTGTAATCTCTATTAAAAGCTGCTTCAACATAAAATCTTCCAAGCCCTGGTATTTGAAATATTGTTTCTATTACAAAAGATCCGGATAATAAGCCTGCTATTGCCGGCCCTAAAAATGAAACAACTGGTAATAATCCTCCTTGCATGGCATGTTTAGTTACTACCATACTTTCAGACAATCCTTTTGCTCTAGCTGTTCTAATAAAATCTTGATTAAGAATTTCTAACATACCTCCTCTACTTAACCTTGCTATATAGGCAGCATATGCAAAGCCTAAAGTTAAGGAAGGTAAGATTTTGTCTCCAGGTAACTGGCCCCAACCTGAAACAGGCAGTAGTTCAAGATTTATGCCAAAAATAAGAACCAATAATGGGCCTAACAAAAAGGTTGGAACACAAATACCTATCATAGCTATAGACATTGGAATATAGTCTAAGAAAGTATTTCTTTTTAAAGCAGCTACTACACCTGACAAAATACCAATTAGTAAAGCAATTAGCATTGAGTAAATAGCTAACTCAAATGTAACAGGAAGGCCTGTCATTATTAATTCCGTTACTGATCTTCCTGGAAATCTAAATGAAGGACCAAAATCACCCACAACAATGCCAGACATATAGTCAAAATACTGCTCTGATAAAGGCGCATTTAAATTATAAGCTTCATTGAGGTTTTTAAGCACTTGTTCTGAAACAGCCTTGTCCGCATCAAAAGGCCCACCAGGAGCTAGTCTAACCAAAAAAAAAGTTATACTTGCAACAGCAATTAAAACCGGTATTGCTAAAAGTACTCTTCTAAAAAAAATGCCGAGCATTGAGTTTAATCTCTCTCAATTCTTATGTATTTTGGATGATGATGACTTAATATATTTGGATGCCAGCCCTTCACATCCTCGTGAAGTTGATAAACACGAACATAAGTATAGATAGGTGCTATTGGCATTTCATCAATCAATAAACGCTCTGCTTGCAATAAAATTTTGTATCTCTCATCTTGATCAAGAGTAGCATTTGCTAATGCAACTAATCTATCAAACTCTGGATTCTCCCATCCTGTCTTATTGTTGCCTCTATTTGGTCTAAGAGTATCTAAGAAAGTGTTTGGATCTTCATAATCTCCAATCCATCCCGCTCTAGAAACTTGGAAGTCACCTATCATTTCTCTACTAAGATAAACCTTCCAATCTTGATTGACTAACTCAACATTTATACCAAGATTTTGCTGCCACATTTGTTGAACAGCTAAGGCAACTTTTCTATGACCTTCACTTGTATTGAACAAAATCTCTAACTTAGGAAAATCTGTACCGGATTCATAGCCAGCTTCTTTTAAGAGTTCTTTTGCTAACTCAACATCATATGGAATTTTAGTATCTGGAAAGAATCCATTAGATCCTGGTGGTGTAAATGAATATGCTGGAATTTGTCCACATTTAGTAACAGTCTCTACTATCTTCTCTCTATCTATAGAGTATGCCAATGCCTTTCTTACTCTTACATCAGACAAGGCTTCATTTTTAGTATTAAATCTATAAAAGTATGTTCCCATGTATGGGTGAATTTGAATATTTGGATTTGTTTCTTTTATGTCAGGTGTACATTTAGATGATGGAAAGGTTGAAGTTACATGAAGCTGACCCGCTCTAAACATTCTTTCTTCAGTCATTTCAACAGATATTGGATAAAAATGCATCTCATTTAATTCAACCATATCTGAATCCCAATATAATGGATTTTTTTCAACAATAATTTTTTTATTTAATTCCCATGATTTTAGATTAAACGGTCCATTACACACAAAATTACCAGGGCGAGTCCATTGACCATTTCTATCATCTATTGTCCCATGCTTAAGCACTGTTTCTTTATGAACAGCCCAAGTACTGTAATGGCTAAGAAGCCCTAAAAAAAATGGTGTAGGTTCTTTAAGGGTAACTTGAAGGGTTAAATCATCTATAGCTTTAACGCCCACTTTTGAGAAATCGTTTAATGAGCCAGTATGAAATTCTTCAGCATTCACAACGTAATAAAGCATGTCAGGGTATTGAGATCCCAGGCTAGGAGTTAAGATTCTTTGCCATGACCAGACATAATCATCTGCGGTAACAATATCACCATTAGACCATTTACCATTTTCTTGTAAATAAAATGTATAAACCTTACCATCTTCACTAATATCCCATGAAGCAGCAGATCCTGGCAAACTCTCTCCGCCTTTAGGATTTGAGCTAGTTAAGCCCTCACATAGTGCTAATAATAGATGATGTTCCGGCACACCTGTCACAATATGTGGATCCAAGCCTTGAGGTTCAGTACCATTTCCATAATGAAATATCTTAGATTCTACTGCTGAATCAACCGGTGCTTCAGATGAACTGCAGCCAATCAAAAATATGAGACTAAAAATATAAAACTTTGTGTATTTCATCTAATTAACTCCAATTCTTAAATCGTTTCTTAAATTAGAATAAAGCTCGTCATTGATGATAGCAAATATTTTATTGTTAACTTGGTCTAGAGATAATGACTTATACTCTTCCAATAATTCAGCAACAATTTCATCACTTGGTAATTCTATTTCATCAATTGTTATGTAGTAATAGTCATTAGCAGTTGCTATGAGGCTTGTTGAATTTAATTCTTTAACAAATAATTCATTCACAACTTCTCTTGGCAATATTGATGCATTACTTTTTACATTAACAAAATTTTCGACACTCAAGTAATTATGCTTTTCAGAAAATTCAATAAAATTTTCTTTGCTCAAAGATTCTAGATCTAACAAAATATTTTCTCTAATTCCAAGGGCCTTTTCATTATTTAGGATATTGTTAACTTCTTCTTGAACATCTGTGAAAGTTAGTTCTGTAGGCTCATATATCTCATCAATAAAATAAACAATTAATTCTTCATTATTTGATATCACATTTATCTCATTACCTGCACTAAAAATATCATCTTTATAAGCTAAAAGATCTGTATTAGAGAAGTTCGCATAAGATACTGGTTCAATATTAAATATCTCAGAATTATATTGATCTTGAATATCAATAAAATTTGAATTTGAATCAATAAGATCTAATATTTTAAAATACTCTTCGTTAAGGATTGCTGATGATTCAGCTTCGATAAGATCCTCTTCTAAGGCTAGCCTTTTTTCATCAAAAGATAATAATTCATCTTGGTAAATTTCAGTAACTTTAAGAATATGTATACTCGTTTCTAAATTAATAACTGAACTAATTTGGTTTAATGATAGATTATCAACCTCATTTGCAAACTCATCAGGAAAAAGATCAGGTGAAAAATAATCCAAGTCTCCGCCAGAGTCCTTTGTTAACAGATCTTCACTGTATTCTTTGGCAAGTTCTTCAAAATTATCTCCATTAATTAATTTTTCATTAATAGCGTTAATTGCTGATAGAGCCTCAGATTCATCATCATAATTAATTTTATCTATCATGATATGAGAAATTCTTTTTTGTTTTGAGTTATTGACCTCTTGAACATACGCTTCATAAGCTTGCTCATAATAGTCTTCGGGAATATTAATTGAATCTATAAAATCAATATTGCTTAGTTTGAAGAATTTTAATGAGCGCTTTTCATCTGAAAGGAATGAATCTTTATTATTAAGGTAATAATCAGTTTGTTCTTCTAGTGAACTTGATACTGAATTTAATATATCTTCATATGAAACTTTAATAAAGGTAACATCAACTGTTTTTTCAATAAGTTTTATAAAATCTTTAACCTCTTCATCAGTTGTAAAATTTGAAGTAATGCTTTGTGTGTATTTGTTTGTTGCCTCAATTCTGGTTAGCATTTCAATAAAAGCATCTTTTGTAAAACCATTTGCATTCACAAATGCCTCAAATCGTCCTTCATCAAAATTACCATCCACATAAAAATCTTGGTTTCTAATAATTTCTTTTTTTGCACTATTTATCTCTTCTTTGTTAATTAAGCCAAGACTTCTAACTTCTGCGAGTAATACTTTTTGTCTAATGATTTCATTATTAATGGCTTGAGCTTGCTGATCTTGAGGCAAAATACCAAAATCAAAATCATCTCCAAATATATCTCTATAATTTTGAATAACTCTATTTTGCGCTACTTGGATATCAATTTCTTCAACTTGCTCACCATTTACAGAGCCGTAATTAGAGCCAAATACTGTTCCTAGAGATCCAGTTCCTAAAAATACAAAAGGTAACGCACATACAGATATTATTATTATAAGAGGCCAGCCTCTTAGAAGATTATTTCTAACACCATCTAACATAATTACTCCATTATAAATAAAAAAAAGGGTGCGATAGCACCCTTTTTAACAGATTTTAAAATTAACCTGCTTTAACTTTATCTTTTAAAGCTTTACCTGCTTTAAAACCTGGCACTTTAGTAGCCGCAATATGCATAGCCTCACCAGTTTGAGGATTTCTACCCTCTCTAGCAGCTCTGTGTCTTACAGAAAAAGTTCCAAATCCAACAAGAGAAACTGAATCTCCAGTTCCTAATGCTCCCCCAATACCATCTAATACTGCATCAACAGCTCTACCTGCTGAAGCTTTTGAAAGGTCTGCTGAAGCAGCAACGCTATCGATCAAATCAGATTTATTCATATTAAATACTCCTCAATGTAAATTTTTAATAAATACCCTACTATGAAAAGCTTTTTACCGCTAAAAGTCAAGCAATATAAGGTTTTTCAACAAAATTAATAATTGTTAATTTTGAAGAGATTTCGCAGACTTTTTTGAGGTTTTGGATTTAGGTGTATTCAATTTAGGAGTTGGTTCACTCTCTAAAGCAATTGAAATAATTTCATCAATCCATTCAACAGGAATTATGTTAAGAGAACTAGTTATTTGTTTTGGAATCTCTTGAAGATCAGGTTCATTCTCTTTTGGGATAATTACATTTTTAATTCCACCTCTTTTGGCAGCTAATAACTTTTCTTTTAAACCACCGATTTTGAGAATTTGTCCTCTCAATGTAATCTCACCTGTCATAGCAGTGTCTGCCCTTACAGGTATATTTGTTAGAACAGATATTAATGCAATAGCCATTGCGCCACCTGCACTAGGACCATCTTTGGGTGTAGCTCCTTCAGGGACATGAATATGGATGTCATTTTTTTCGTAGAAATCTGTTTTTATTCCAAGTGATCTAGCTCTTGATCTAACAACCGTTAAAGCTGCTTGAATTGATTCTTGCATTACATCGCCAAGTGAGCCTGTTTTAATAATATTACCTTTGCCTTCCACATATGAAGATTCAATTGTTAAAAGCTCTCCTCCAACTTGAGTCCATGCTAGACCTGTAACTTGCCCAACTGCATTTTCTTTTTCAGCTATTCCAAATTTAAATTTTCTTACTCCAGAATATTTTTCTAGATTTGATGGGGTTACTTTAGTAATTTTAGATAAAGGTGTTTTTGATAGTAATCTATCTTTAACAACTTTCCTTAAAATCTTAGCAATTTGTCTTTCTAAACCTCTAACACCAGCCTCTCTTGTGTAATATCTAATTAAATCAAGTAAAACATTTTTATTTAATGAAATCTCTTTATCCTTTAAACCATTTCTCTCTAGTTGTTTTGGGAGTAGGTATTTATCGGCGATATTCATTTTTTCGTCTTCTGTATATCCAGGTATTCTTATAATTTCCATTCTATCTAATAGGGGTGAAGGGATATTCAGACTATTAGCGGTGCATACAAACATTATTTCTGATAAATCATAGTCAACCTCTAAATAATGATCACTAAAAGTATTGTTTTGCTCTGGGTCTAAAACTTCTAATAATGCCGAAGCAGGATCACCCCTATGATCCATTCCAATTTTATCTATCTCGTCTAAAAGAAATAATGGATTTTTAACTCCAACTTTTGAAAGTTTTTGAATAATTTTACCTGGCATTGATCCAATGTATGTTCTTCTGTGACCTCTTATTTCTGACTCATCTCTGACGCCACCTAACGACATCCTTACAAACTTTCTGTTGGTTGCTCTAGCAATAGACTCACCTAGAGATGTTTTACCTACTCCAGGAGGTCCAACTAAACACAAAACTGGGGCTTTCATGTTTTTTACCCTTTTTTGAACAGCCAAATACTCAATAATTCTCTCTTTTACTTCCTCAAGACCATAATGATCATCTTCTAGTATTTGAAGTGATTCATTAATGTTAGATTTAACTTTTGATCTTTTCTTCCATGGAACACCAATTAGATAATCCAAATAAGATCTAACAACTGATGCTTCTGCAGATGATGGTGCCATTTGTTTAAACTTATTAAGCTCACTTTTAGCTTTTTCTAAAGCTTCTTTAGGCATACCAGATTTTTCAATTTTCTTATCTAAAACATCAAATTCATCACCCTCATCACTTATTTCACCTAGCTCCTTTTGTGCAGCCTTAATCTGTTCATTTAGGTAATACTCTCTTTGAGATTTTTCCATTTGCTTTTTAACTCTGCCTCTAATCTTCTTTTCAACATCCACTACGTCTAAATGTGATTCGAGAAAGGTTAATAATTTTTCAGCTCTTTTGTTTAGATCTAATATTTCTAATATTTCTTGTTTCTTAGATGTTTCTAAAGGAAGGTGTCCTGTGATTGTATCTATTAGTCTAGATATATCATCTAATGAATCTACAGTAGAAACTATTTCAGGAGGTATTCTTTTTGTTACCTTAATGTAATCTTCAAATTTGGATTTTATCAAGTTGACTATGTTGTCCTCAGAGGATTGATCAATTGCAATATCCTCAAAAGGTTGAACTCTAGCTAAAAGATACTCATCATCTGCAACTACTTTTTCAATAGAGCATCTTTTTTGACCTTCAACTAATACTTTCATAGTTCCATCAGGCAATTTTATTAACTGAAGTAAGTTGCTTATTGATCCAAACTTATATATATCCTCAAACTCTGGATCTTCAATTGAAGGATCAATTTGACTAACTAGTACAAGTTTTTTATTTGAAGACATTGCAGAATTCAACGCCTCAACAGACTTGGTTCTTCCAACAAATAATGTAGTTACAATTCCAGGGAAAACAACAACATCTCTTAGGGGTATTAAAGGTAAATCAATTTTTAAATCACTCATAAACTTTAAGTAGGGATGATTTGTAAAAAATCAATTATTTAAAGCAGATTTATTTTTTGAGGATTTGAGTAATTTAATTGGATCAGAATTACTAATTACAGAATTTTCATCAATAATGATCTTTTCAAGATTTTCGTCTGGTAATTCATACATTGGTTCCATTAATAATTCTTCCATTATTGATCTTAAACCTCTAGCACCAGTTTTTCTTTTAATAGCCTTTTTTGCAATTTCTATTAAAGCCTCATCTCTAAAAACAAGCTCAACATCATCAATCTCAAACAAATGTTTATACTGATTAACTAATGCATTCCTTGGCTCTTTTAGGATTCTTACTAATGCCTCTTCATCAAGTTCATGTAATGTAGAAATGACAGGAAGCCTTCCAACAAATTCAGGTATCAAGCCAAATTTAACTAAATCTTCAGGTTCAAGCTCATCTATATAATTTATAACATTGTTCTTTTCTGACTTACTTTCAACCTCAGCACCAAAACCAATGCCAGCTTTTGAGTTTCTTTGAGAAATTATTTTATCTAGACCAGAGAAAGCTCCTCCACATATAAATAAAATATTTGATGTATCAACTTGAATAAATTCTTGTTGAGGGTGTTTTCTTCCTCCTTGAGGTGGAATAGAGGCAACTGTTCCTTCGATAAGCTTTAATAAAGCCTGTTGAACCCCTTCTCCAGATACATCTCTAGTAATAGATGGGTTGTCAGACTTTCTAGCAATTTTATCAATTTCATCAATATAAACAATTCCAAGCTCGGCTCTCTCAGTATCATAATCAGCTTTTTGAAGTAACTTTTGGATTATATTTTCTACATCTTCACCAACATAACCCGCTTCAGTTAGGGTGGTTGCATCGGCAATAGTAAAAGGAACATTTAAAATTTTGGCAAGCGTTTGAGCCAAAAGAGTCTTGCCGCTCCCAGTTGGACCTAAAAGTAAAACATTACTCTTTTGCAATTCAACATCAGAGGATGACTTTTCATTTCTTAATCTTTTGTAGTGATTGTATACCGCAACAGATAGGACTTTTTTAGCCTTATCTTGACCAATAACGTATTCATCAAGCTGTGAAAAAATTTCAGCTGGAGATAATAAATTTTCTAATGATGAATCTTCTTCCTGTGATTTTGTCTCTTCATCAATAATGTCATTGCACAAATCTACGCATTCATTACAAATATATACACTTGGTCCGGCTATAAGTTTTTTAACATCATCTTGAACCTTCCCACAAAATGAACAATTTAACTTATCATTTGATTCATTTGACATCTTTTATATCTCTTTTATCAATAATTTTATCAACTAATCCGTATTTTACTGCCTCTTCTGCATTCAAAAAATTATCTCTATCAGTATCTTTTTCAATTTTCTTCACAGTTTGACCAGTATGTTTTGCAAGAATTTCATTAACAATTTTTTTCATATAAAGAATTTCTTTTGCATGTATTTCAAAATCAGAGGCTTGCCCTTGAAATCCACCTAGGGGCTGATGAATCATTACCCTTGAATTAGGCAATGCAAATCTTTTACCTTTGTCGCCACCTGCAAGTAACAAGGCACCCATGCTTGCTGCTTGGCCGATACACATTGTTGATACTGATGATGAAATGAATTGCATGGTATCGTAAATAGCTAATCCAGCTGAAATGCTTCCGCCTGGCGAGTTTATATAAATAGATATATCTTTTTCTGGATTTTCGGATTCTAAAAACAATAACTGTGCGACAACTAAATTTGAGATATGATCATCTATCGGTCCAGTTAAAAAAATTACTCTTTCTTTTAGTAACCTTGAATAAATGTCAAAAGACCTTTCACCTCTTGGTGTTTGTTCTATCACCATAGGTATTAATGCAGATTGAATGTTTTCCATAATTATTTAATATTAGCTAGTTCTGAAAATTCTACCACCTTATCTTTAGATTTAAGATCAATTTCTAATTTTTCAATAAGTAATTTTTCTAATGCTATCATCCTGAACTGATCTAACTGTTGTGGCTGGCTTTCAATCCATCCTTTAAATTGATCTGCATCCTTATATTTTTTTGCTTCTTCATCAATCAAATTATCAAGGTCTTCTTTCTCAACCTTCAAATCATAATGTTTAACAAGCTCAGCGAATAATAAATCTAATTTAACTCTCTTCTCAGCATTCTCAATAAAATCTGAAGTTGGAAACAAATCATCTGGAGCTTCTTCAACTGAGCGGCCCATTCTCATAAGAGCATCTTTTCTCATTAGATCAGCTTGCTCATTAATGGTTGCTTGGGGTGCCAGAAATTTATTCATCTCTAGTAAAGTTTTATAAATTGATTCTTTTGTTAAATCTTTTTCTTGAAGCTCAACTTCTTTAGTCATTCGCTTATTGATTTCCTCTTTAAAACCATCTTCGGTTTCTGTCTTAATATCTAACTTTTCAAACAAGTCTTTATCAAGCTTAGCTGGCTCTTGTTTTTCAATTTTTGTTAAATTAATTTCAAATGTAGATGCTTTACCGGCAAGATCTTTTTTAAAGTAATCATCTGGAAATGTAGAATTAATTTCAAATTTAGAAATATCTTTTCCAATAATAGAATCTTCAAACCCTGGAATCATAGATTTACTTCCTAAAATAAGCTTAAAATCATTTGCAGAATTTCCTTCAAATTCTTCTCCTTCAATTTTACCTTTGAAGTCTATAGTTACTTGATCTCCGTCTTCGGCCACACCCTCTTTATCGGACCATGTACCATATCTTTTTTTAATGTCGTCAATAGCTTGATTAAGATCATCATCATTAACCTTAATTGAATACTTATCATAATTTTTCCATCTACTAAATTTAATCTTTATATCAGGAAAAACTTCAAAAACCGCTGAATATGTTATAGGTTTAGAAGGATCTTCGTTTTCTATTGTAATTTTAGGTGAAGAAGCAGGACGTAATTTATTTTCAGTTAATGCCATTGGGTATGATTCTTGAATTAATTCATTTAATACATCTCCATGAACTGCGTTTCCATATTTTTGCTTGAGCACATCATTTGGGACTTTACCCTTTCTAAAGCCATCGAGTTTAGCCTTTGATTTTATGTTGTTAATTTTATTTTCAAACTTTAAATTGTAATCATCGAGAGGAATTATTACATTTAACTGCCTTTCTAAATCTTTTAATTTTTTTAACTTACTAGTCATATATACCTTTATTTATTGGGGCGAGCGATGGGTTTCGAACCCACGACCTCCGGAGCCACAATCCAGCGCTCTAACCAACTGAGCTACGCCCGCCAAGAAACGTGACATTATAGAATAAAAATTAATATAATCTATTTTAGGGGGAATAAATTTTGATAAATTTTTTAGAAGATACTAATAGATTTGTTGAGAAAGCACTTAAGTATTCTGATATAAGTCCGGGTTTAGCAAAGAAAATTGTTGTATGTAATTCAACCTATACAGTTAGATTTGGAGTAAGACTGAGAGGTGAAATTCATACCTTTGAAGGATGGAGATCTGTTCATTCAGAGCATATGGAACCTGCAAAGGGTGGAATACGATATGACATGGCAACAAACGCTGATGAGGTAGAAGCTCTAGCAGCATTAATGACTTATAAAAGTGCGATTATAAATGTACCTTTTGGAGGCTCAAAGGGTGGCCTAAAAATAAACCCAAAAGATTGGACAAGAAATGAAATTGAAAAAATTACAAGACGATTTGCTCAGGAGTTAATTAAAAGAGATCTAATTAGTCCGTCACAGAATGTTCCAGCTCCAGATATAGGTACTTCATCACTAGAGATGGCATGGATTGCAGATGAGTACAGAAAGATTAATCCTACAGATATAAATGCTGTGGCTTGTGTTACAGGAAAACCTATTAATAAGAATGGCTTAATAGGCAGAGAAGAAGCAACTGGTAGAGGTATACAATTTATTGTAAGAGAGTTTTTCAGAAATGAGGATCTATATTCAAAACTTCAACTCGATAAAAATTTAAATAATAAAACTATGATAGTTCAAGGAATTGGTAATGTTGGCTATCATCTTGCTAAATTTCTAACAACCGAAGATAAAGTAAAACTAGTTGGAATAGCAGAATACAACGGCGGAATAATTTCAAAAGATGGTATTGATATCGAAAAAGCGAAAAAATTTTTTGATAAAAAAGGAACTTTGAATGGCTTTCCAAATTCTAAATACATAAAAGATGGATCCTTAATTCTAAATAAAGAATGTGACATATTGATACCGGCTGCAAGAGAGGGAGTTATAACTAAATCTAATGCGAACTTAATTAAAGCAAAATTGATTGTTGAGGCTGCTAATGGGCCAATTACTTATAAAGCAGATTCAATTTTAAAAAGAAAAAATATATTTATTATTCCTGATGTTTTAGCAAATGCGGGTGGTGTTGCAGTAAGCTATTTTGAGTGGGTAAAAAATATTCGACATATTAGATTTGGCAGATTGGAAAAAAGAAAAAATATTCTCCAATTCAATCAACTAATTGAAGCAATTGAATCCATGACTGGTAAAGAAATGCACAAAAAATACAAGCAAGATTTCCATGAAGGTATTAATGAGATAGATTTAGTGAGATCGGGCTTAGATGACATGATGATTGATGGTTTTCAACAAGTTAAAGATGTAGCAATCAATAATAAATTAGATTTTAGAACTGCTGCTTTTAAGCTTGCTATTGATAAAATTGCTATGACATACGATTACATAGGGCTTTAAGAAGGAAAAATAGTTTCTTTATCCCCTTCTTTCCATTGTGGATATTTCTTCATTGCTATTTGAAATACCTCCCATTCTAAAAAATACTTTAAAGTTTTATTAATTTTTTTAAATTTCTCATTATTATCAAACCATTCTTCATTTGCGATTCTAAATTGTCTTATAAATGGCAATATACAAACATCAAGCTTCGAAACAGTTGATCCAAGTAGCCATGGATTTGAAATTATCTTTTCTTCTAAATTGTTTAGAATTTCAGCGCATTTGTTTCTATGAAATAATTCTTCATCTTTGTTGTATCTTGTAGAGTACTTGTACCTATCTAGATGAAATTTAAACTCATTATCAAAGAGCTTTATCATCTCCTCAATAAAATTATCATATTCATTTGGCCCAAAAAAATTATTTCTCGAAATCAACCAATTAATAATATCTATACTCTCATCGATTACAGCTCCATTATTTTTAATTAAAACAGGTACTGTGCCTTTAGGTGAAGCATTAAGCATTGATTCTGGTTTATCTTTAAGCAATACTTCTCTAAGCTCGCACTTAGTTTTAGATAGTATTAAAGATATTCTGGTTCTGATGGCATATGGACATCTTTTAAATGAGTATAAAACAGGATAATCCATTAAGTAGCTTTCTGTCTCTGTCCTATATGTTTCTGATTTCTTGATTTTGCAAGATCAACTTGCTTTTGTCTGCTCTTATATCTAGATTTTTGCTCATCGGTTTTTACATGGAAACAATTAGGGCATGAAACACCTCTTTCATACTCAGTAGACTGCTTATCATAATCTGTTATCGGCATTCTACATCCATGACACATATCATAAGAACCTTCGCTAAGATCATGTTTAACTGCAACCCTGTCATCAAATACAAAACATTCACCATTCCATAAACTTCTTGAATGATCAATCTCTTCAAAGTATTTTAAAATCCCACCTTTTAAATGGTATACATTCTCAAAGCCTGAAGATTTCATGTAAGCAGATGCCTTTTCACATCTTATTCCGCCAGTGCAGTACATTGCTACTTTCATTGATTTCTTTTTTTCTTCTGACACGTCTAAATCAGATACCCATTTAGGAAACTCTCTAAAGGTTTTTGTTTCTGGGTTAATTGCATTTTTAAAAGACCCAATTGAAACCTCATAGTCATTTCTTGTATCAACCAATAGAACATCTTTATCAGATATTAAGTCATTCCAGTCTTTAGGATCGACATATGTACCAGAGTTGATATTTGGATTTACACTAGTGTCTCCAATCGTAACTATTTCTTTTTTTAATTTTATTTTTAAGCGAACAAAAGGATTTTTGTCTGAGTATGAATATTTGATATCAAGATCTTTAAAGCCTGCAATTTTTTTTAAAAAAATAATAACATTATCAATATTATTTTCTTTACCAGAGATAGTTCCATTCAAACCCTCCTCGCCAACAAGAATAGTTCCATAAATATTATTTGTTGAAAGAAAAGTTTTTATATCAATACTTAGGGCTTGCGGATCAGCAATTTGAGAGAATTTGTATAAGGCTGCAACTTTAATCATAGCTTTATTATATAAAAAATGGCGCGCCTGAAGAGATTCGAACTCCTGACCCACTGCTTAGAAGGCAGTTGCTCTATCCAGCTGAGCTACAGGCGCTGGTCGGGGTAGTAAGATTCGAACTTACGACCACTCGCTCCCAAAGCGAGTGCGCTACCAGACTGCGCTATACCCCGTCGGTGCAAATATTAAAGTTTCTTGTAAAAATAAGCAATCTTAATAGGCATAATAATTTAACAATGAGATAATTAGCGTATGAAAGCAACTATCTTAAATGGAAAATCATTAGCAATTAAGACTGAAGAACATATTAAAGAAGAGGTGAATAAACTAAAAACTCACAATGTTGTTCCTCAGTTAGCAACTATATTAGTTGGTCATGATCCTGCATCAGAAACCTATGTCAAAATGAAACAAAACACCTGTAATAGAGTTGGCATGAAATCAATGGCAATTGAATTACCAGAATCAACCTCTACTGAAGAATTGCTTAATGTAATTCAAAAATTAAATGAAGATGATATGGTCCATGGAATATTGTTACAGCATCCAGTACCAAAACAAATAGATGAAAGAAAATGCTTTGACAAGATCGATATTAAAAAAGATGTTGATGGAGTTACCTGTCTTGGTTACGGAAAAATGTCAATGGGAGAGTCTGCTTTTGGCTCATGTACACCTGCAGGAATAATAAGGTTAATAAAACACTATGAACTAAATATAGAAGGCTTAAATGCTGTTGTTGTTGGAAGAAGCCCAATTTTAGGAAAGCCAATGGCAATGATGCTTTTAAATATGAACGCAACGGTTACTATATGCCACTCTAGAACTAATGATTTAGAAAATATTATTAATAAAGCAGATCTAGTTGTTGGAGCTGTTGGAATTCCTAAATTTATTAAAAAATCGTGGATTAAAAAAGGTGCAATAGTTATAGATGCTGGATATCATCCTGAAAAATGTGGTGATATCGATCTTGAAGGAATAGATGATATTGCTTCAGCTTATACTCCTGTTCCAGGAGGTGTTGGTCCAATGACAATAAATACTTTGATCTTGCAAACGCTTGAGGCAGCAAAAAAATAATTAGTCTTTGATTTCAGTAGTATCAGATTCATCATCTACTGATACAACTTCTTCTACTTCTGCTTCCTCAGCTTCAACCACATCATCTTCATCATTTCCTTTGTTATCTGGAGATTCTTCATCTTCATTTTTAAAAGGAAAAGGTTTTTCATCTGTACCAAATAGCAAAAATCTTAATGTATCACTAAAAAACTCTACCATTGATGAGTTGAACTTCTGAATTGATGTATTAGGTTTAGAGGTTATAAGAAAAAATAAAAATTGTATAAAAGCTAGACCAATATATATTGGCAAAAGCAAATTTAGAACAAATGCATAACCAAACATAAATATAAATCTGGCCCACTTGCTTGGTTTTAAAATTTCATCTTTATTAATTTCAGTCATATTTTTATTCCTTATATGCAAATTCTACATCAATCTCAGATGGATTTTTAACTAAATCCGATATTAATGATGAAACATCTTCATTTTTATAAATAATATTGAATAAAGAGTCGACTAATGGCATTTTTATCTTTAATCTATCTGATTCTTGCTTCACGACTTCAAGCGTTCTAATTCCTTCAGCTACTTGTCCAACAGCATTTTTAGCATCATTTAAACTCATTCCCTTTCCAAGATTAAATCCTAATTGAAAGTTTCTTGAAAGGTTTGATGTGCATGTTGCTACCAAATCGCCCATACCAGCTAGACCTAAAAAAGTTACAGGGTTAGCACCTTTTGCAACTGCAAATCTACTCATCTCTGCCATACTTCTTGTTAATATTAAACCCAATCCATTTTCACCAACATCAATAGCTTCAGCCATGCCACATACAATTGCGTATATATTTTTTAAAGCTCCAGCTAACTCAACACCTTCAATATCATTACTGGAATAAACTTTAAATGTATTAGATGAAAAAGCCTCTTTTGATAAATTGATTAATTCAGATGATTTGCTTGCTATCACAGTACCTGCGGCTTTATTTTCAGCTATCTCTCTAGCTAAATTGGGCCCACTTAGCACTCCTATGGACGAGGTACTATCTAAATTTAATTTAATAATATCAGTCATAGTTCTGAAAGGTTCTGGCTTAATACCTTTTGTGCAGGAAACCACATGCATATTGGGTTCTATATATGGCCTAATTCTTTGAACAATAGTTTCAAAAATAATACTTGGTGTTGCTATGAAGATAATAGATGATTCAGATACAACGTCTTGCAAATTATCTGAGGCAAAAATATTTTCAGACAATTGTAATTCAGGATGATATGAGGTATTTGCACCCTCTGAATTAATTCTTAAAGCTTGATCAGCGTCTCTGACCCATAAAGATACATTATAACCATTTGAAGCCGCAAGATTTGCTAAAACAGTTCCAAAGCTGCCACCGCCTAAAACTGAAATTTTTAATGAACTCATAACTATGACAAATATTTATCAAGTTGCCTTAAGTATTTAGCAGGATCTTTTGGAGAGCCTCCTTCAGCAATCACGGCATAGTCATATAAAAAATCAATAAATGCATTGAATTGTTTACCTTTAAGATCAAGTAATTTTTTATAAAGCTTATGCTTGGTATTTATTTCAAATATAGGAGAAGTGTCTTGAACATCCTGCCCTGCTGCTTCTAAGATTTTTTTAAGTTGAGCACCGGGATCATTTTTTGATAAGACTAAGCATGATGCTGAATCAGTCAACCTTGAGCTGGCAATCACATCTGAAACTCTATCACCTAAGTAAGACTTAATTTTATCTAGGGTATCTTTATCAGAGTCTGAGACTTTCTTAGGCTTTTCATTATCTAAAATATTATCCTTAGTAACATTTATAATTTCTTTATCTTTGTATGAGCCAAGACTTGCCATTAACCATTCATCAATTCTATCAGTTAAAAGAAGCACCTCAGTATTTTTAGATTTTAGACCTTCTAAATGCGGAGAATTTTTTGCTGCCTCATAAGTATCAGCAACTATATAGTAAATCTTATCCTGATCTGACTGCATCCTATCAATATAGTCATCTAAAGTTTGATTGATTGCATTATCAGGATTATATGTAGATGAGAATAGCATTAAGCTTGCAATAGTGTCTTTATTTTCAAAATCCTCAGCAGGACCTTCTTTTAAAACTAATCCATATTCTTTCCAAAAACTTTCATATGCCGCAAAATCTTTAGATTTTAACTTAGCTAATTCATCGAGTACTCTTTTAGTTAATGCTTTTTTTATACCTTCGACATATGGGTCATCTTGAAGTATTTCTCTTGAAACGTTTAAAGGCAAATCACTTGAATCCAATACACCTCTTACAAATCTTAGATATAAAGGAAGAAAATGCGATGCATCATCCATTATAAAAACTCTTTGGATGTAGAGTTTAATCCCTCTTGGAGATTCTCTATTCCACAAATCAAATGGAGGCTTGGATGGGATATATAAGAGGTTTGTGTATTCACTCTTACCCTCAACTTTATTATGAACCCAAAGCAAAGGATCATTCTGATCATAAGTTAGAAATTTATAGAAATCTTTATATTCATCTTCTTTTACAGAACGTTTTGATTTTAACCAAATTGCATCAGATTCATTAATACGAGTTTTATCATTGGTATTATCAGATATAAAAATAGGGAAATTAATATACTGAGAATACTTTTCCAATATAAAACGTATTCTAGTTAAATTATTAAATTCAGCATTATCTTCGTTAAGATAAATAATTATATCTGTGCCGTGAGCTTCTTTGTTAACCTCTTGGAGTTTATATTTATCGTCTCCAGAGCTTTCCCACATTATTCCATTTTCGCTATTATCGAAAACGGATTTTGATATAACTTGAACCTTTGAGGCAACCATAAAAACAGAATAAAAGCCAACCCCAAATTGACCAATCAATTGTGAATCTTTTTTTGCATCACCAGATATATTGCTTAAAAAGTTTGCAGTTCCAGATCTTGCTATGGTCCCGATGTTTTCGACTATTTCTTCTTCGGTCATTCCAATACCTGAATCTGAGATAGTAATTTTATTTTCTTCTGTATTTATATGAATTGAAATTTCAGGATTGTTAGACTTAATGCTTGAGTCTTCTACTTTTTTAAATCTTAACTTATCAAGCGCATCTGATGCGTTTGAGACTAATTCCCTTAAAAAAATTTCTTTATTTGAATACAAAGAATGAATCATTAACTGAAGCAGTTGTTTTGTTTCAGTTTTAAAAGTTCTTGTTCTTGTTTTAGTCATTTGCTATTACCCCTTACCTATAAATAATAATATAAGCTAATTTTTCAAGTTATAAATTAATAGCTCTTACAATTTGAGCAATTGCAACAATCAAAATTCCTATGGTGTTAAGCACACTCAAATTATGCAACCACTTAAATAAATTTTCCCATCCCCTATCTTTGGCAAAATTTGTGAATGGGATTATTGAGAAACCTATAAAAGATAGAGCAACTGAAGTCAAAGCAAAATATACAAATAAAATCTCAAAAAATAAATAAGATATTAAGAGAGCTATTAATGAAATTAAAAATAATAAAAAATAATATCTAGGAAAAATTTTTCTTAAAAAACTTGATGCATTTTGATCATCTAGAACCTTAAAAACAACTGGAGCAGTAAGCAAAACTTGAGCAAATATGATCCCTAATATTAAAGAATAAGAAAGAATTAAAAGACTTAGAATTACAATATTCATAATCATAATGGCGGTCCGACGGGGAATCGAACCCCGAACGCCGCCGTGACAGGGCGGAATTATAACCGTTTAACTACCGGACCACTTTTAAATGCTTAAATCTTATATGCAAATAATAAAACATCAAGCATTATTGGTGGGTGATGACAGGCTCGAACTGCCGACCCTCTCGGTGTAAACGAGATGCTCTACCAAACTGAGCTAATCACCCATCTTTCTTGTAATACTATTATCACAAGAATCGTAATTTTAAACGGGTAGTATTTTATTGCAACTATTTTCTTATGACTATTCTTTAATTGATGTTCTTGCTAAATAGATACCCAATAAAGCAATAAATATAAAGATAATCTGCATAATGTTTAATAACTCATTAAAAAAATATGCTGCGAGTATGGTTGCTGTAACTGGTTGCATTAATAAACCAATTGCTCCCATTGAGCTTGAGATTTTTCCTATACCAATAGTGATTAAAAACTGACCTCCAAATTGACATAAGAATGCTAACAATAAGAAATTTATCCAATCATATGAATCTTCTGGTATTTGGATCCCTGATTCTATTAAGCCAATTGGTATTGAGTATAAACAACAAAATAATGTTGTATAAAAGATTACTGTAAACGGGTCTTCTTCACCAAGCCTAGATAATATTAGAAGATAAACTGCATAGCTGATAGCAGCTATAATAACTACTAAATCACCATGTAATTTTCCAGCTTCGTAACTATTTGAAAAATAAATTAAGCCAACTATGCCACCATAAGTAATTAAAAATGAAGGTATAAATTTTGAGCTAAATTCTTCCTTGTAAAATATATACGCAAGAATTGCCACAAATATAGGTGCTGAATTAACGATAATGGTTGCATTTGAAACCGAGGTTACGTTCATGCTCCAATGCCAAATTATCAAATCAATTGTAAATCCTAATGATGCTAAGGCACACATAGACAAGCTTCGAGAGTTTCGAAATTTAAAAAAAAATTTCTTGTTTAGTATAAGATTTAAGGCAATTAACATTGGTAATGCTAATAACATTCTGTAGAAAAGTATCCAAGATGGGCTTAAAGAACTCCATTTTACAAAAATTGGAGCAAAACCAATTAACATTGCACCAGTCGATAGTACAATGAAGCTATTAATATTTTTAAGTTTAACTAACATTTGTATTTATAAGTGAACGATATTCTAAATCAAAACAATCAAATAATCTCTGTAGGGGAGCTGAACAGGTCTGCTAAATATCTCTTAGAGAAATCCTATAGCAATATTAAAGTTGAAGGAGAAATATCGAATCTTTCAATACCCTCCTCTGGGCACATGTACTTTACATTAAAAGATAGTGATGCTGCTATCAGATGCGCTATGTTTAAGAATGCTAATATGAGATTGAACTTCAGTCCAAAAAATGGTGATAAGTGCATCGTTACTGGAAATGTAAGCCTCTACGCACCAAGAGGTGATTTTCAGTTGATTGCATCTTCAATGGAACCATCTGGTACTGGAAACTTAATGTTAAAGTTTGAGCAGCTAAAAAATAAACTTGCTGAAGAAGGCTTGTTTGATGAAACTAAGAAATTAGAAATTCCAAATATTCCTAAACATGTCGCTATCATTACTTCAGGCTCAACAGCAGCATGGCAAGATGTTTTAACAAGCATTAAGAGACGAGCCCCTAGTATGAAAATTTCTCTAAGTGAGGCAATAGTTCAAGGAGATATTGCTTCAACCACTATTATTGATGCATTAGATAGAATTCATAAATACAATGATGTATCTAAAAAATCACTAGTAGATCTAATATTAATTGTTAGAGGCGGCGGATCAATTGAAGATTTGTGGTGTTTTAATGATGAATTTCTTGCAAGAGAAATTTCTAAAACTCAAATACCGATTATATCTGGTGTAGGTCATGAAATAGATTTTACAATCTGTGATTTTGTTTCTGATTTAAGAGCCCCTACTCCAACTGCTGCTGCAGAAATTGCATCAAATGGTTACTATAATCTAAATGAAAAACTTCAAACTTTTAAAAATGATTTACATGACAATATATCCTCATTGATAACGAACAAAAAATATATTGTTAATACAAAAAAAGCTGAATTAAAAAACCCTCTTACAAATCTAAAAGAAAAAATTCAAAAAATTGATAATATTGATTTAAGATTATTACAAGCACAAAAAAATTACCTCAAAGAAAAAGCCTTGATATTAAACAACCTTTCAAGCTTTTTGCATGAACTTAATCCTAAGAAAAATATAAAAGAACTGCATCTAATGCTACTTAATATTAAATCTAAAATAGAACTTCATACATTAAGCAAACTTAAATTTAGCAAATCCTACCTAACAAAGCTTGAATCAAATATAAAAGCATTAGATCCGCTGTCTATTTTAGAAAGAGGTTATTCAATTGTGGAAACAGAAGACGGTAAAATTGTTAAAAATTCTAGAGAAATTAAAACCGGTCAAAAATTATCAACTAGATTCGCAACTGGTTCTGCAAGTGTAAAAGTCATAGATAAAAGCTAATGTATATCGTTTTTAGTTTAATTATTGGCATATTTTTTTCTTCTTTTTCTTTCGCATCAATATCAGCGAATTCTGGTTCAATAATTTATACAAAAATAGAAAATAACAATCAATGCATTAGTAGCATTAACTATGAAGTGAATAATGAACATTACTGTATATTTGGAGTGCCATTTGTAGACAAGGCTTTAACTAAAAATATTGATGGTTTTGATATTAAAATTAACTTTGTAGATTATGGCGAATCAAGAATTACAATTGAAGATCTTTCAAAAGTAAATCTTAATGAAAAGGATAGAAAGAGAGCAAATGAAGAGGCAATTAAGCTAAGAAAAGTTCTATCTAAATATTCAGATAAATTATTAACAAATCTAGATTTTCAATTACCTGTAGATGGAATCATTTCAAGTAGATATGGTAAACAAAGATATATTAATGGAGAAAAAAGATCTCCACATTTAGCATTAGATATAGCTGCACCTGAGGGAACTAATATTATTGCTCCTTCTAATGGCGTTGTTGTCTTAACTGATAATTTTTTTTATTCAGGAAATATTATAGTCATTGATCATGGGATGGGTCTTTTTACAAGTTATAGTCATCTTCATAAGACAAGCGTAGAGGTTGGCGAGATGGTAAAAAGTGGTCATGTTATTGGTGAGGTTGGAAGTACTGGAAGAGTAACGGGGCCTCACCTTCATTGGAGTGTTTATTTAACTTCTACCAGAATTAATCCAGAAACTATCTTAAACTTTAAAGCATTAAATCCCGCGGAGTTCATTAAGAACTAATTGCAATGACTCAGCTGTTTGGGGTTTAAATATAGATGCAGCTATCAATCCTTTCTCGTTAATAAAATAAGTAGCTGGTAAAATTGGAGGTGTTTCAATGCCCCAGATATCTCTAGGATGTGTTATTAAAGAAGGTACTTCCACTCCAAACTTTTTGATAATAGGTCTCAAGTCTTCTATTTCTAATTGATCATAGTTAAAAGCAAATACTTTTATATCTTTATTTTTATTTGCAAAATCTACTAGTTCTGGTATTTCTTTAATACATGGAGCGCACCAATCAGCCCAATAATTTATAACAACCCATGAACCATTTAATTTGTCTAAATTTGTATTCTGGCCCTGGAAAACCTTAATATCATTGTTAGAACAGCCAATAGTTAATAAAGCTAATAGAATAAAGAGTGATTTATAATGTATTATCATAAGAGAATTTTTTTAATTATATACAAATGAAAGAAAATTATCTTTTAATATTATTTTATTCATTATCAGGCTCTGTTAAAAACCTAGCGCATGCTATTGCAGATGGTGCAGAGCAAGAGTCCATAAAAGTAAAAATTAGAACTGTTCCAAAAGTATCAGCTAATACAGAAATTATTGATAATCCTTTGCCAAAAGATGGAGAAGTTTATTGTTCTAAGGAAGATATAGAAAATTGTGCAGGCTTAGCTCTTGGAAGTCCAACAAGATTTGGATCAATGGCTTCATCTTTGAAATATTTTCTAGATTCAACTGGAGATTTATGGTCTGCAAATAAGCTTGAGAACAAACCGGGTATTGCATTTACCTCAACTGGTTCTATGCATGGTGGGCAAGAAATTACTCTTTTTAACATCATTACATTTATGCTTCATCACGGGATGATTGTTAAAGGAGTGCCCTACTCAATTAATCAATTGTCGAAAACCAAGTCTGGGGGAACCCCGTATGGACCTTCGCATGTATACAGCTACAATGAGTCAGCAGATTTAACTACTGAAGAATATGAAATTGCAGTTAAATCAGGTATACAAATAGCTAAGCTAATTAAAAAATTAAATGCTTAGTTTTCAAAGATATATATTTCTAAATAGACTTATTATTATTCTTTTGGTACTGAATAAATTATATATACAGCTTATTGGTCTTATAAATATTGAGACTCTTCTAGTTTGGATTTCTCCTTTAATCCTTTTTTACTTTTTTTTAAAAAAGCCAAAACCAAAAGTACACCAATCATTTTGTTTTATTTTACTTGTATACTTCATGCTGGTTTGCTTAAGGGTATTCGGTATGACAGGATTTTTTCCTGATATTATTGAGCTAATTCTGGTTGTAGTGATGTTCCTTCTTACTGCATATGCTACAAAAATTATAATAAATGAAAAAAACCCTCTGTAAAGTAGACTTTACATCACATGTAAAGTAAACTTTACAACATTAACTTTCATATAGGATATATTTTTATGGGCAAGACTAAAACTTTTTGGGGCACAGTTGATTCATTTTTAACAAAAATTAGAAAAATATTTCTGAATATTGTTACTGTAATAGTTTTTTTATTTATCACTATAGGAATAGTAGGAAGTTTTGGTGCTATGTTTGAAGATGAGCAAACTATTGATAAAGAAGATAAAGTTTTATGGTTTAAACCAACAGGTGTCGTGGTTGACACTTCTACTGCCGAGGCAGCATCCTTTGAAAGTATTTTAAATGATTCAAGTGTTGAACAACACCAGCTTGAAGATCTTCTAAAAGTTCTTAATGCAGCAGCAAATGATGAAGATTTATCGGCTGTATATATTAATGTCTCTGAGCTGGGCATGTACTATTCTTCTGCCTTCAAACTAGCTGAAGCAGTGAGAAAAATTACCGAATCTGAAAAAAATGTTATTGCTTATGCTATGGAGTATAACAATGCATCATACTTAATAAGCTCACAGGCAAATAAAGTTTTTCTTAATTCTATGGGAGGAGTTAGTGCCATAGGTTTCTCAAGAAAAAGAGAATACTATAAAGATTTATATGAAAATCTAAGAATTAACTATCATGTTTTTGTTGCTGGTGATTTTAAAACTGGTCCCGAGCCTTTCACTAGAACTGATATGTCAGAGGAAGATAAGCTTGCTTGGAGAGAGTTTGCAGACCCTTTATGGAATTCAATGACTGATATGATGGAAAATGCGAGAAATCTAGATGCAGGATTTATGCAATATTATGGCGATAATTTATTTGAGCTGCTGAAATTAAAAGCTAATGAACAAAGCGGTGAAACTAATGCTTATTCAAATGCATTATTAGCAAAGGATTTAAATTTAGTAGATGAATTAGTAACTGAAGAGTCACTTCGAAAATGGTTTTATGAAAATTATCCAAATGAAAATGATAATGAATATGAATTTCCTGATTCAATTGGTATTTATGATTACTTAGGATTAATTGATGATGAAATTGAAGAATCAGATAATAAAATTGCAATAGTAAATATTGAGGGAACAATTACTACTGGAGAAGCAGCATTCAACATAGCTGGATCTGATACTATTGTTGAAAATATCAGGAAAGCTACTAAGAATAAATCTGTTAAAGCCTTGGTCCTTAGGGTTAATAGTCCTGGAGGAAGTGTTTATGCTTCTGAACTCATAACAAATGCATTGGATGAATTTAAAGACTCTAATAGACCAATTATAACTTCAATGGGAGATATTGCTGCATCAGGAGGTGTGTGGGTAACTACAAGATCTGAAAAAATTTATGCAGAAAATGAAACACTTACTGGATCTATAGGTGTATATGGAATGATTCCTACTATTGAAGGTATTTATGATTGGGCAGGTATTTCAGTTGACGGAATTAGCTCAACAAAAGCTGGTGAATGGGATCCAAGATTGAATATGCCGCAAGATGTTAAATCTTCAATTCAAGCGGGTGTTGATGAAGTATATAAAAAATTTGTTACTAAGGTGTCTGAAAATCGAGATATGAGCTATGAAGAGGTTCATAAAATTGCAAAAGGTAGAATTTGGTCAGGCGAGCAAGCGCTTCAAGTAGGGTTAGTTGATGAAATAGGAGATATTAATGACGCAATATCCTATGCGGCTCAGATTTTAGAATTAGATGACTACCAAGCAATTACATATAAAAAAGAATTAGATCCTTTTGAAATATTTATAGCTGAATTCTTAGATAATCTAGATATAGATCTTGGTATCAATAAAAATTTAATAAATATCTTAGACTCAAAATATAAATTTATAGATCTAGATAAAGACTTAACAACTGCTGTTTACTGTTTTGTTTGTGATGAAATTAAATAATTTCTTTAATTAGAGGAATGGTAATTTTCTTCTTAGTGGATAGAGAGTATTCGTCTAGCTTGAATAAGATATGCTTAAGATGAGCAATGTCTCTTTTGGCATGATTAAGAATATAATTAATCTCTTTATCACCAATATTAATGGAGTTGTGTTCAATAATTAGGTCAATAGCTGCCTCAATATCCCTGTCATCTAAATTTGCAACATTATATTTTAGCAATTTATTTAACCTGGAAAGAAGATCTGGTAGATTGAATCCTGCTATATCTATAGAGCCTGATACTGAAAATATAATTCTTGAAGTTGATTGTTGGCATTGGTTAATTAAATTAAAAATTGCCCTTTCCCACTCGTCATTTTTAGCTATAAAATCAATATCATCAATACAAATTAAATCAATTTTATTAATGGAATCTAATACGCTTGGATCATAATCAAGTGCTTTTTTTATTGGTAGATAAAATGATGTTTTTCCAATCTCATTATAGAAATTACATACTGATTGAAGAAGATGTGATTTACCTATATTTGAACTAGCTTGAATGATAATATCTCCGGCTTCTTGATCTTTAAGATTATTAACTAAATTTAAGTTTTCTTTGTTTGTGTAAAAATCTCTAAAAATTAATTTAGGTTTTGCTGACCATGGAAATGTAAGCTGCTGGGGATTATTCATTTAAACTTCTAACATGTTTAATCCATGTGAATGCATAAACTGCCAAACTAATGGTAGCTATACTTGTAATAAAAATTTCTAAAATCACTAGATTTGATTCTTGATTTAAAAAACCTACTAAAAGCTTTACTACAATATATACAATCAACATAATTGTAGTAAATTTTCCAAGGAAATTTGGATAAGGTGCCTTAGAGTCAGTAAGAGTCATTTGGAATGCAGCACCTAATAAAATAATGACGTCACGCGCTATTAATATAAAAAACACATAGAATGGAATCAAATCGCTTAACCATAGAACGAATATCGCTCCAGAAAGCAGAAGCTTGTCTGCGACTGGATCAAGGATCTTTCCTAGTTCTGATTGCCAGTTTAATTTTCTTGCTAAATATCCATCTAATGCATCTGTTATGGATGCAACAACAAATATTATTAAACTCACTTTGTAGTTCAATAAATAAATATTATTTAGTATTGGATAAACTAAACCTATTCTGATGATAGACAATAAATTTGGTATAAATGCAAAATACTTAATCATTTATATACCTATATTTAATATATTCATCAGACCCTTCTAAAAAATTAAAAGCTAACAATGAAGAAAAATCACTTTTGAAATCTTCCTCTGTGCCATATATCTCAACCTTAAACTTAACTTCATTATTATTATAACTAGATAAAGAGATATCTTTTGTAATAAAGGATTTATTTAAACTATTTTTAACTTCTTTGTAATCTTCAAAAGTGTTTATGCCAATAATTGAAATATTTACGATAGATGTTGATGAACTTTTAAGCGTTCTTTGGGCTAAAAGCTTATCAATTTTATCTTTTAATAAAGATTCAACAGAGCCTAATAACCCTTCGGTTATGTTGCTAGCTGCGGATTTGCTGATATCACCAGAAACTTCCCATGCATTTATACCTGTATTAACAAGCTCAATATTAATTAGCTCATCATAATCATATTTATTAGCTACAGAATCATTTGCCTGCATTAAAAAATTTTTTTCCTTTTGTTTTTGCATGTCGATCAAATCTAGTTCTGGTAAATCTACAAAAACCCCTCTATATAATTCGATCTTCTTAATTAAATCTAGTAATGCATTGTTTAAATCATTAGAGATAATATTGTTGCTAGATAAAAAATATCCCTCATTAATACCATCTTGGATATTTAATAATAGCAAAATTGATGGCCTAGAATACCCAACCAAAGGAATATCAAGTTCTAAAAAAGTTTGTATAAATAACTCTTGATTGAAATTAGTAACTAGATAACTCTTGTTATCAATTCTTTTTGATGTGTATGAAAGAATATATTTTTCTCTTGGATTTCCGGCATTTATGATCTTCCATATATTCGAAGGGCTTGATGAGCCACTTAATCTAAAAACCATCACATTAAATGATTCATTTAAAGTTTTTTGTATATTAGATGTCGAGTCTATAGGATAATATACGTTAAAAAGATCTTTATATTCTTTTGTGTAGGATGGTATGCATAAAAATATTGCTAAAAATATTAACTTAGATTTTAGAGCTTTTTTAAAAATAATTTCCACAAGGATATTTTAAATGACAAAAGATAATATACACAGTGATCCATATAAATTAGCTGGTGTTGATATAGATGCTGGTAATGATTTAATACATAAAATAAAAGCTGATGTTCAATCTACTGCTAATAGTTCTGTTTTAGGCGGTATTGGTGGTTTTGCAGGCATGTATAAGCTACCAACTGGTCTAAAAAACCCTATATTGGTGGCATGCACAGATGGTGTTGGTACAAAAGTTTCTCTTGCACAAGAATATAATAAATTAGATAACATAGGTCAGGATTTGGTCGCCATGTGCGTAAATGATCTCATTACATGCGGAGCTTCTCCCATGTTCTTTTTAGATTATTTTGCTAGTTCAAAATTAAATATAAATGATACGGCCGTTGTTATTAAAAGTATTGCTTCTGCATGCAAAGCAAGTGACTGTGCCCTTCTAGGAGGTGAAACAGCTGAAATGCCAGATCATTATATTGGCAATAACTTTGATTTAGCTGGTTTCTCTGTAGGTTGTGTTGAGGAAAGTAAGGTTATTAATGGATCAAGCATTGAAGATGGTGATGTGATCATTGGAGTTGAGTCTAGTGGGCCACATTCAAATGGCTACTCTCTTATTAGAAAAATTTTAAATGAAAGTACTTTAATGGATAATAAAAAAAGTGAACTAGCTAAAGATTTATTAGCTCCTACCATTTTGTATACATCCTTAACTAAAAAGATTCTAGACGATTTTAATATAAAAGGTATGGCGCATATTACTGGTGGTGGAATTACAGAAAATATTCCAAGAATAGTTCCTGATGTCTTGCAGGTAGAAATATATAAAGATGAATGGGATTTTCCTAAAATTTTTAATTGGATAAAAGATGCAGGAAATATAAATATGACTGATATGTATAAAATATTTAATTGCGGTATTGGCTATGTATTTATAGTTTCAAAAGATGAATCAGATCAACTAAGACACGCTATAGGTAATGAGGGTTTTAATTCTTATCTTATTGGTGGCATATCAAAAAAAACTAATAAAGAAGACCTCATATATATTTAATTTAATGAAGAAAATTATTGTTTTAATCTCAGGTAGTGGATCAAATCTACAAGCAATAATTGATCAAATTAAACTTAATAACATTAATGCTTCCATAGAATGCGTGATATCAAATAATGAGGATGCGTATGGTCTGATAAGAGCCAAAGAGTCTTATATTAACACCCAAGTTATTAACCATAACAATTTTGATTCAAGAGAAGATTTTGATCAAAAATTAATCTACGAAATAGAAAAATATAATCCTGATTTGGTTGTGCTTGCTGGTTTTATGAGAATTTTATCACCAATTATTACCTCTAAACTTATAGGTAAAATTATTAATATTCATCCATCACTTCTTCCAAAATATCCAGGTTTAAACACCCATGCAAAAGTTTTAGAAAATAAAGATATTATTCATGGTGTATCTATTCATTATGTCGATGATGGCTTGGATGAAGGGCCATTAATAGCACAGGGAGAAATTTCTATTAATGCTCATGATGATATTGATAAGGTTATAGAAAGGATTCATAAGATTGAGCATGATCTATTCCCATATATTATTAAATTAATATGTAATAACTTAATAACATTAGATGAAAATAAAATATTATATAGTGATGATATTGAACTAAATGATAAAAATATAATCTATAAAAAATATGATATATAAATTAATTCCTGTCTTGCTTTTAAGCCTCACAATTAATGCTGAGGTAAAAAATTATTCAGCAGAATATGAGTTTATTTCAGAAGAAATAACAATTGCTGGTACTAGAGCACTAGATATTAACGAGGGATTAGGCAGCCTATCTTTTAAAGCAAAAAACTTATTAGCGAGTATGTTTTTTGAAAGTAAATTTAGAGTTATTGATGGTAAGGTTATTTCTGATTCATATAAAGTCAGAATTAAGCCAAAGTTTGTTAACAGAGATCAAGAATTAGTTTTTAATCATGAAAATAATACAATCTCTTCTAAGGGAAGGGATAATTGGATAGTTGAAGTAGATAAGAATATCCAAATATTAGATCCTCTTAATAGTCAAATTCAACTAAAACTTAATATAGCTAATAATGTTAATAATTTTTCTCTTAACTTGATCGATCTAGAAAATGGCGCGCTAGAAAGTTATCAATATATTGTTGATGGAGTAAAAACCATTGAATTTAAAGATGAGCTTTATGACTGCATGGTTGTAAAAAGAATAAAGCTTGACTCTGATAGTGACAAAGTGACTTTATATTTTGTATCAAAGGATCTTGGTTATATGTTTATTCAAGTTCAAGAAAGTTCTGAAAAAAGAGAGCAGGAACTTCAATTGATTGAGCTATTAAGTCTTGGGTAACGTGACGCCTGTTTGACCTTGATATTTACCAGATCTATCAGCATAACTAACCTCACACTCCTCATCTGATTCTAGAAATATCATTTGAGCAACACCCTCTCCAGCATATATTTTTGCAGGTAAGTTTGTGGTGTTTGAAAATTCTAATGTTACATGCCCTTCCCATTCTGGTTCTAGAGGAGTTACATTAACGATGATTCCACATCTTGCATACGTTGATTTTCCAAGACATATAGTTAAGACATTTCTTGGTATTTTAAAATATTCAATAGTTCTGGCTAAAGCAAATGAGTTTGGCGGAATAACACATATATCAGACTCAATATTTACAAAACTCTTATCATCAAATTTTTTGGGATCCACAATGGCTGAATTAATGTTTGTAAAAACCTTGAATTCATTAGCGCATCTTACGTCATAACCAAAACTCGAAACACCATATGAGATTAATTTATTTCCATCAGAATCTTTTCTTATTTGATTTTCAGAAAATGGATTTATCATACTTGATTCTAAAGACATTTTTTTAATCCATTTATCAGATTTAATTGTCATCTAAGCTTCTCCTTCCTGTAATCGCTCTAGCAATTGTATTTCCATCAACATATTCTAATTCCCCACCTATTGGAATGCCATATGAAATTCTAGATACAGTAACATTTTTAATATTTTCTTTAATATAAAGAGCGGTAGCATCGCCCTCAACTGTTGAGCTTGTTGCTAATATTACCTCCTCTGTATCTTCATTGTGTATTATCTTAATCAAATCTTTTATACCTAATTCATCAGGTCCAATACCATCCATCGGGGATAGTCTTCCCAAAAGAACAAAATATGTCCCCCGATAACCTCCCGTTGATTCAATTGCTAGAACATCTGATATATGCTCAACAACACATATTGATTTTTTATCTCTATTTTTATCAGAACAAATATTACAAAAATCTTCAGAAGTAAGCATTCTGCACCTTTGACATCTTTTTATATTTTCAACTGCTTCTAAAATGCTATTGGCCATTAATTTCGCACCATCCTTATTTTTATCTATTAGATAAAGAGCCATTCTTTGTGCAGATTTTTTTCCTATCCCGGGCAAAATAGTTAATACCTCAATTAACTGATACAGTAAATCATTTCTCATTATTCAAGCCTTTGGGTTTTATTGATGCCTCATCAATGGAGCTATTAAATTTCTTTAGAAAATTCTGTACAGAACTATCTTTAGAGATTTTTTCAATTGAAGAAGTTCTTATTTGATTATATTTTTTTTCTTCTAAAAAAGCTGGAGTATTTTTAGCCATACCTTGCTCAATAAGAATTTTATATTTGATACTTGTAGTTTTTTCTAAAATTATTAAAAATTCTTCGGCAATATTATTAGGTATTTTTATGAACGCATCATCTCCTATTAGATAAATCTTATCCTTTTCCTGCTTTACAAACTCGAGATTAAAATAATAATTTTTTAAAAAAGGTGTGAGGTTCATATTTAAAAGTAGTTCATTCCATTTATCTGAACTTAAATGATTTTCATTACTTGAATTATCAGTATTTTTTTCTCCATTAGGAGCATCTGTTTTATCAGTATCTGGTTTTTTGTTATTAATTGATGCTTTTATCGGTTGGACTTTCTTTGGAATCGGAGTTTTAGCACTTTCATTTAAGTTTTTTTTTTCTGAATTAGAGTTATTTGCTTTAAGAGGGTTAAAAGTAAGCATCCTCAAAATACATATTTCTAGGCATTCTTTTGGATTTGGATGAACATTAAATTTTGAAAGTGCATTAACTGCAATTTCATATTGAAGTTGAGTGAACTCTTCATCAACCAAATCAGATAGAGCTATTATTTTTTCATTATCACTTTTGCCTAATACCTGATGGATGGATATTTCGTGCAATACAGAAATTAAACTCTTCAAGATTTCTTCATACTCAGGAGAGAGCTCTTCTATTTTTGCAAGCGTATCAAAGGCTGAATTACCTTCATTATTAAATACCGCTTCAAGTAGTTCATATAGAAATGATTTATCAATGGTACCAAGCAGATCTTTTACATTGTTATATAAAAGCTCTCCATCACCATGAGCTAAAGCCTGATCAAGCAATGTAAGACCATCACGAATTGATCCGTTTGCAGCTTCTTCAATTATATTCAAAGCTTCTAAATCATATTTTATCTTCTCAGTATCAAGTATATATTTAAAGTGATTTATTAATTTAGAACCTCTTATTGTTTTAAGATTAAGTTGTAAACATCGGGATTGAACTGTTTTAGGTATTTTTTCAGGGTTTGTTGTAGCAAAAATAAATACAACATGAGATGGGGGTTCCTCTAATGTTTTCAATAAAGCATTAAAGCTTTGTGTTGATAGCATATGCACCTCATCAATAAGATATATCTTATATCTTCCAGATGTTGGCTTATATTGAACTGAATCAAGCAGTTCACGCATATGGTCTACACCTGTTCTGGAAGCTGCATCAACTTCGAGGAAATCTATATGTCTTCCATCTCGGATCTCATTACATATATTACAATCATTGCAGGATGTGCTTGTTGGCTCAGAGAATGAATCACAGTTTAGGCATCTTGCCAAAATCCTAGCCAGAGTTGTTTTTCCAACTCCTCTTGTTCCAGAAAATATATAAGCCTGATGAATTCTTTTAGTCGTAATTCCATTACTTAAAGCTTGAATGACATGCTCTTGACCAACAACTTCTTCAAATGAGTTTGGTCTGTATTTTCTTGCTAGCACTTGATAAGACATAGATGAGAATCATAACATGTGCTAATTAAAAATTGATTCAATTTCTTGAAATCTAAAGCCCCTACCAATCATAAAATTCTGTTGTTTCGACTTTTCTTTAAATTCTGAAGATACACCATTCCTAAACTTTTTTGAAAAGACTTCTTGGGCTACTATTTGCCAATCATTGGAATCATTAAAAATTGCTTTATCTGAAATCTTTTCTTGAATTCCTCTTTGCTGTAACTCAAAAAATATTTTTTTGGGGCCAAAGCCCTTCCTTTTTCGGGAGCTAACGTAAGCGTCAGCAAATCTTTCATCATTAACTAAATTTTTAGCTACAAGTTTGTCTATTACTTCATGAACCAATGAGCCCTCAAAGCTTTTTTTTAAGAGTTTATTTTTTAGCTCAAG
This sequence comes from uncultured SAR86 cluster bacterium, assembly GCA_902559885.1. GTDB lineage: Bacteria > Pseudomonadota > Gammaproteobacteria > Magnimaribacterales > D2472 > CACEJU01. Next base: position 34,852 of record CACEJU010000003.1, read on the forward strand.
CTCTGAGTGCTCTCTATATGAAAGGAAGTCAAGACTTTTGTTGTATGCATCTGTAAATTTATCTTGGTCTACCATTCATGCTTTATAGGACTGGAATGACTCTTGACTTGCCATTTCTTCTAATAATTCTTACATTTTGATTTATGGCATAGTTGAATTCAGATTTTTCTTGAATTATTGATAAAGTTCTTCCAGATTTAAGCTCAATTACAAGCTCGACTCCATCTTTTTGCGATACAGCATTGCCAATTTCAGAACCAACCCTGCTGCCGACTATACTTCCGACCACTGCAGCTATATTAGATTCAGTTTCTGAATCTGTAACATTCTTCCCTGCTGCTCCACCAATTAAAGCACCAGCAGTTGCTCCTAGCTGTCTATTACCTTCAATAGTGACATTTATAATATCGACAATTACCCCTTCTTGAACGTACTGTTGTTTTTGTGCATCTTGCCTTGAGACAACGTTTGGCTGCAAAGAGGTATTAACACAACTTGATAATAAAATTATTAAACTGAATGTGTATATTTTTTTCATGAATTTATCTCCTCTATAAGTTCAAATTTTCTTATTAAGTCTTCTTTAATTATGTAAAGTTCTTTTTTATGATCTGCAGATTTAACTTTCACAATTTTGTTATTGTGAACCATCTCTACAATTTTGATCTTAGAATCTTTTTTAATTCTTTTAAGGTTACGTGAATCAACTAAAGCAAAAACATCCCATTCATTATATTCTCGAGCTCTATATGTGTTTAAAGCATCTGAAGAATACATATATAATGGCTCACCAACATATGGAAAATTGCTTGATCGTGTTACCAAAATCCATTCTTGGTCTGGAGCAATAACTATTTCATTTTTTTTACTTAAGCTACCTTCAGGTATTCCGGAACAAGAAACTAATAAAGAAATTAAAATAAATTGATAGATCTTATGCATTACATAATTTTAGACTATTTTTATATCCCATAGTTCATAAAACATTTAAATACTTGAAAGTTTTTAACTAACCACTATATAAATATTGTGGATGCCAAAAAGGGTTCACATATATTAACAGCATGCCGAAAGGATGCATTTATAGTCGCTTAAAGGAGGACTAATTATGAATATAAATTTTACTGATCCATTCTTCACAACTAGAGTGCTTGGATTTGAAACTTTGTTTGATAGGTTAAATAGGTTATCAGAATCTTCAACTAGAAGTTCAACTTACCCACCTTATAATATAACAAGAGATGGTAATTACTTTTCAATTGAGTTAGCAGTTGCAGGGCTAACTAAGAAAGATATTAATATTGATTTAGCTGATGGTACATTAACAGTTAGTTATGATGGACCAAATACTGAATTAATTAATGGAGATGAAAAGGTTGTATACCAAGGTATTGCTCAGAGAGCATTTAAACAGCAATTTACGCTAGCTGAAGATATAATTGTCCAGGGAGCAGAATTAGCAAATGGCTTGCTTTCAATAAATCTTGAAAAAATTGTACCTGAAGAAAAGAAGCCTAGAAAAATAGAGATTAAATCTCCAAAAAAAATACTAGGCAATTAAGTTAATGAAGGGTGCACTGCACCCTTTTATAAAAATATATTATGCCAATCAAAAATCTTAGATACCTATACTTACTTTTAGCTTTTTATTCACTAAGTATCTATAGTCAAATTGATACCGGTCATTCAATAGTCTCAATACATAAGATATCCGAACAAACAGATAAAAATTTTATTGGAATCAAAGTAGATCTTGATGATGGTTGGCATACATATTGGAAAAATCCTGGTGATGCCGGTGGGCCAATTATTGTTAAAATTTTATCTCCTGAAAAGGTAAATATTAAAAAAATTTACTTTCCTCCACCGCAACTAATACCTTATGAACCATTAATGACTTATGGATATAAGGAAGAGGTATTATTTCCAATTGAGATCGAGAGTACGCATCTCATTGATGAAGATACTGTATTTGATTTTGAAGTTAATTTATTAATTTGTGAAGATGTTTGTATACCAGAATCTGCGGTATTTTCGCAAAAATATGATGAATTTAAAGCATCAGATGAAACTACTGAATGGTTAAAAACTATTCCCGACATAACGTACCCTGTTCTAACTTTTATTAATAATAAAAACAATACTTTAGAGATGAAATTTTCAGGTATTGATGAAATATCTGATGTTTATTTTTTTCCAGAAAATAAAAATATTTTTAACTACGCTGCCAAGCAAAAACTTAGCTATGATGGTAAGAATTATCTACTAGAAATTAATATTGATGAGATATCAAATATTAATAGTCAAACCTTGCTAACTGGTTTATTAAAAATTAATGACGGTTATTACAAAGTAAAATCAAGTCCTAAAATTTTAGAAACTCAAGTATCTAACAGTATTTTGAAAATGCTTTTATTTGCATTTATTGGTGGTCTAATTCTTAATCTAATGCCATGTGTTTTTCCTGTAATTTCTCTAAAAGTATTAAGCATGGTAAAGATGGGTGGAGAATCTAAATCAAAGATAATTTCTCATTCTCTAATTTTTTCAATAGGTGTCGTAATTTCTTTTTTAGCTATTGCAGCATTGGTAACATATCTTAGATCAACGGGTGAAATGATAGGTTGGGGATTTCAACTCCAATCACCATATGTAGTTTCAATTTTGTCGTCACTAATGATAATTATTGGTTTTGTACTTCTTTTAGATATAAATTTGGGTCTTTCATTAACCAGATTGGAAAGCTCAACAAATAATTCCTCTTTATTTTCAAGTTTTTCTACAGGAGTTTTAGCTGTTATTGTTGCTTCACCATGTACAGCCCCATTTATGGGTGCTGCTATTGGCTATGCATTATTAGAATCTAGTTCATCTACGTACCCTATTTTCTTAAGTTTAAGTATAGGATTTGCTTTTCCATACATCCTTTTAGCTTTAAAGCCATCATTAATTCAAAAATTACCAAAACCAGGCAATTGGATGAATGTATTTAAGGAATTTATGGCCTTTCCTATGTTCGCTACAGCAATATGGTTACTTTGGGTATTCTCTCTTCAAGTGAGCACTAATAGCTTAATTGAATTGATATTTATATGGTTTTTGATTGGAATTCTTTTTTGGTTAACCTCTAAAACAAATAATCAAATTATCAAATTAGTATCTATACTGATAGTTCTTATATCAATATTTGCTCAAACTATAAATATTAATAATGAGATTACTAAAATAAGCTCTGATCAGTCTAAATCTAATGATTATGTTTTATGGAATCAAACAATAGAAGATGATTTATTGTCTAACAATAAATCCTTTTTTATTAATTACACAGCGGCATGGTGTATTACTTGTCAGGCAAATGAAAAAATAGCGCTATCTTCTCTAAAAGTTCAAAATTATTTCAAATCACAAGATATTACTTATTTAAAAGCTGATTGGACAAATAAAAGTCCTGAAATACTCGAAAGTCTTAAAAAATATGGCAGAACTGGTGTGCCATTATATATTTATTGGGAACCATCCATGAGCGAACCTCGAGTTCTTCCGGCAATTCTAACTGAGAAAATAATTTTTGATTATCTTTAGTATATTTAATTAAATTTGTTATCATCTGAATCTAAATAACTTATTGGTACTAAAAATGGGTGTTAGAGAGTTTGTTTTGTTTGATGGTGTTCATCTCACCACTTTGGCAATGATTTTTTCTTTTATGATATTTCTTCCGAAGTTCGTTAATAAATATGCAGATAATAAGAAAGAATTCATTGGTAAACTAATTGCCATAGTACTCCTTATACATTCTGTTTTATCACCTTATAAAGATCTATTTATGCTAGAGGTTCCATATCATTGGAAGGAGGCTTTGCCACTTCACATGTGTGATTTTTCAGAGCTTTTAATTGCATTTTTCTTGCTTGGGGGTCCAAAAATTCTTTTTAATATTGCATTTTATTGGGGTATTGGAGGGGCTACGATGGCTTTAATTACTCCTGATGTTGAAACTAGTCTTGATACCGAATATTACTTTTTCTTTATTGGGCATGGATTAATTTTAATTGGAGTTTTTTATGCTGTTATTGCTTTAAATACAAGACCAACTTTAAGGGAGACTCATCAGGTAACATTTTTAACGCTATTTGTTTTATTGCCAGCAATATATCTTGCAAACTTTATTTTAGGTGAGATCCCTCCTGGATCAGCCTCAGAGCAGCTTATAACAAATTATTGGTATCTCATGGCTAAACCTAATGGAGCTAGTTTGCTGGATTTCTTTCCAGATCCTCCCTTTCATATACTTGTTGTAATACCAATTGCAGTTAGTCTTTTTTATTTAATTTATTTACCATATTTTATTAAAGATAAATTAAAAGAGAGTCAATAATATGAATGAATTTTTAAATCTTTTGTCTGATGTATGGAATTCGGGTCTTTTTGGGATAAGTCTTGGTCCAATAATCTCATCTATATTTACTATAATAGTTGCACTTTTATTAAGGGGTTTTGTTATAAATGTAGTAATAAGTTTTTTAACCAAGCTATCTGAAAAATCAGAATCAACGCTTGATGATCAGATTTTAGAGTCTCTTAAAAAACCCTTAGGATATATCCCTATTACAATTGCTTTATATGTTTGTACTCTTATTCTTCCACTTCAGGGGATTGTATTAGAAATAGCAACAAATTTAGTTAAAGCATCTATCATCTTTACTTTATTTAGTGCTCTTGCTAATAGTGTAAAACCTATTTTTCAAGCACTGGCAACAAGTTCATGGCTTACCCCTTCTATGCAAATGTGGCTTGAAAGAGCATCTAGAGCAATAGTATGGATTATTGGTATAGCTATTATTTTAGATATTTTTGGAATTCAAATAGGACCTTTAGTTGCTGGCTTAGGTTTGTTCTCTGTAGCAGTTGCATTAGGAGCTCAAGACTTTTTTAAGAATCTTATTGCCGGTATTTTAGTTATTGGTGAAAATAGATTCCAGCCTGGAGATAGGATTGAAGTTCCTGGTCAGCTCCACGGTATAGTAGAAACTATAGGTTTTAGGTCTACGGTTATTAGAACATTTGATACCGCACCAATGATAATTCCTAACGCTCAATTATCAGACGTTAAAATTATTAATCATGGTGAAATGAAAAACAGAAGGATTAATTGGCGTATTAATCTTTTGTATTCAACAACTAAACCTCAATTAGAAAAAATATGTCAGGATGTTAAGGACTATATTTCTAATTCAAGTGACTTCATTATTAATGATGATTTGCAACCAGTGGTAAAAGTTGTTGAGCTTGGTGCAAGCTCTATTGATGTAATGATTGTTGCATTCTGTGAACCCGTTGGATTTGCGGATTTTAATCAAATTAAAGAAAATCTCATTTTTAATATTATGGATATAGTAGAATCTAATGAAACAGAGTTTGCATATCCTTCTACCTCTTTATATGTAGAATCCCTTCCAGAAAAATAAATCATGAATGATCAATATATTTTATTGATTTCTCTTATAGCATTATTGGGTGTATTTATATGGGGTAAATTTAGATATGATGCTGTTTCATCAACTGCTTTAATTATCTTAGTAATAATAGGCATTATTCCAGCAGGAAATGCATTTGATGGCTTTTCTCATCCAGCAGTACTTACGGTTGCTCTAGTTTTGGTAATTAGTACTGGCTTAAAAAATTCAGGTATGACCGGCTTAGTAAATAAGCTTGTAGGCGTAAGGAAGTTCACCGAGTTTCAATTTTTAATTACCTTGATGTTAGTTGCAGCTATTCTTTCGTCATTTATTAATAATATTGGAGCATTAGCAATCTTACTTCCAATAACTTTAAATATTTGTCAGAAAATGGGTTGGAGGTCTTCTCGACATCTAATGCCTCTTGCTTTTGCATGTATTTTAGGAGGCATGAATACTGTAATTGGTACGCCGCCTAATATCATTATCTCAGAATATAAATCTACAATAACAAATACAGGATTTGGTTTTTTTGATTTTTCTTATGTGGGTTTGCTAGTAACAATAGTTTCAATATTGTTTATTGTTTTTGTTGGTAAAAATTTCATACCTTTAAGAAAAGACGCAGATACTGGCTCATCTTTAATTAATCTAGATGGTTATTTATTTGAAGTTTTGGTTAATGAAGAAAGCATATGTATTGGCAAGACTTTAAGTTGGTTTAAAAAGAATGCAACTGAGGATACTGAAGTTATTGGTATAGTTTCAGAGTCAGGATCAATTTCTAGAGTAAAAAATAATTTTAAAATAAAAGAAAACCAGATATTGGTCATCAAAAATCCACCTGATGCAGTTTCTGGATTGCTTGAAAAGCTAAATCTCTCCATTCCAAAAGAACTTCATCACTTTACTGAAGAAGATCTTGATGAGATAGAGGTAATGATTACGCCGGGTTCAAGATTAATAGGCAGGAAGTATGATTTCTTTTTTAAATCAGCTTATGAGGAAATGAACCTGCTTGGGCTTTGGAGAAAAGGATCAAAATATAGAACAAGATTAACCAGAGAAATGTTTAGAACAGGTGATGTGCTTTTACTTGGCGTGAAAGACCTTGAGGAGGAAGGAGTTGCAAATAAATTAAAATACCTAGGATTAATGCCGCTACTTCAAAGAGAATTACAAACTATCCCAAGTAGAAGTAGGCTTTTAAAGGGCATAATTTTCTTTTTAAGCTCTATCCTGCTTGTTACATTCAATGTAATGCCTCCTGCAGCAGCATTTTTTCTTTGTGTCATAGCATTTGCAAGAATAAAAATTATAGATACTAATTTCTATCGTGATATTGAATGGCCTATTGTTGTTCTTTTGGCAACTATGATTCCAATAGGTGTAGCAATTGAGAGTACAGGTTTAAGCTCTACAATATCATCTGCGATAAGTGGTATGGCAATTGGTTTAGATCAATTTTGGATACTTTTAATAATACTTGTTACCACAATGCTGATTACAGACATTATCAATAATGCAGCAACTGCAGTGATTATGGCTCCAATATCTGTAGGTATTGCAAATCAATTAGGCTACTCAATTGAACCTTTTTTAATGGTGGTAGCAGTAGGTGCAAGTTGTGCTTTTTTAACTCCAATTGGGCATCAATGTAATACAGTAGTAATGGGACCTGGTAATTATAAATTTTCAGATTATTGGAAAATGGGTTTACCGTTAGACATTTTGATAATACTTATTTCTATACCAATGATATTATTCGTATGGACGTAGATAAAACTAAAGACATTCATAAAAGAATAAATCAAACTACTGGCAAACCATTTCAAGAAGGTGATGTTGATTTATCAGGAAGAGTATTTAAAAAATATCATCATAAGATTGGTAATGATGGGTATTATCTCGAGATATGGTCTAAAACAAAAGAAGATTAATTAGATAAAGCAGTTATACCCTCTATAAAATCTTGATAGTTTTTATAAAATTTACTTGATTCACCTTCTTCAAGCGTTACTGGAGTAACAACATTTCTTCCTTCTTTTATTATTCCAGTATCAAGAAGAAATCTGGATATTACTATTGAGGTCTTAACACCTAACCAAGAAAAAGTTTTTAATGGTCCCCATTTTTGAATATCTCCTAAATCTCTTTGTGGATATTTAGTTATTCTTGTTACAACAATATCATTCTCTCGATCAACAAAAATATATTGCCCAAATTTACCACTAGCATTAAAAATTTTACTTTCCTCGGTGTAATTAGAAACCCACCAATGCATAGAATAATATCTCTTGTGATCAGTAAACCAATTAGGTGTCTCCCATACTACTTGAAATGTCTCATCTACATATGATTTTGGAATTATTTGATTTCCATTCCAATTACCATTTCTTGCAAAAAGTAGACCGAATCTACTATATTCTCTTGCCGACATATCAATACAACAATAAGTTAATGTATTGCCAGCCTCATCTTTCCAAAGCTTATAATTTTTAGTATTTGAAGGGTCTAATATTCTTTCCTTTAACAATGTGTCAGCTTTTTTTCCTGTAACCTTATATAAAATATCCCCGATTAACATAGAGTTAACATTGTTATATTCGAAAAGTGTATTAGGTTCTTTTTGAAGTTTTATTTTTTTTGAATACTTTAATTGATCAGATTTAAAGAACATTGTTTCATGCTGATGATCTGGATAATTTAAGCCTGAGGACATATTTAAGATATCTCTAATTGTTATAACCTTTCTTGAATCATTAAAATAATCTAAATACATGCTAACAGGATCATCTAAGCTAGATATTTCACCTCTTTCAAGAGAGATTCCAATCAATGCAGCATAATAGCTTTTTGCCATAGACCATGAGGTTCCATGACTATTTTTATTAAAGCCATCTGCATACCTCTCACCAATAATTTTTCCATTTTTAATAATTACTACAGCTTGAGTTGCAGAATCATCAAAAGCTATTGAAATTAATGATTCTACAGATGAATTATTAACACCAACATCAGAGGGTGATATCACTTCCCATTCATCAGCTGGAAAAGAATCAGCATTAATTAGCTGTGTTGAAATAGATATAAAAATTAATAGGGGTAAATATTTAAATTGCATTGAATAATTATATATAAAAAAGAATGTATTTTAATAATAAACTAATGATCTAGTTTTATATCCTTGATCGATAATTTTTTGCGTGCCACCTAATTCCACTAAGTCAATTACAGCTAAGATTAAAATATTTTCTTTTTTTACTCCAAAATTATCCACAATTAGATCAGCGCATGCTAAAGCAGTTCCTCCAGTTGCAATCAAGTCATCGACTATAACAACTCTATCATCAGAGTTTAATTTAGTATTTTTCTGAATTTCTATACTGGTACTGCCATATTCTAGATCAAAATCTTTTATAAAAGTTTCGTTAGGTAGTTTTCCAGGCTTTCTTGCCAGCACAAAGGGAAGCAGCAGATCTTTTGATATTGAACCTGCAAAAATAAATCCTCTACTCTCAATACTAGCAACAGATGTTGCATTGAAAGCCTTTGAAAGCTTTATAAATTCGTCACACGTTTTTTTAAATGCCAAAGGTGTTTCAATTAAACTGGTAATATCTCTAAATTTTATACCTTCTATTGGAAAATCATTAACAGTGCGAATATGCTTTTTTAAATCTAAAATATCATCGGTCATAATTTATTATAATCTGCTACTATAAAATGATGAAGCACAGTCTGTTATTAATATTCTCTTCTATATATATTGTTTTTTTTGCATGGTATACCAACTTAAATAAACCACTCACTGATCTAGAAGTTGAAAATTATATAGAAAGCTTGAAACAATCTTCAAACAATGAAGAAAGTCTTAATGTACTCAAAAAATTTTTAAGTAACGATGATGGTAAGCAATTTATCATGGTTAATCTCCTTGGTTATAGCAATAATCCTCCGCTACTAGAAAAGACTGAAGGTGCTAAGAATGGAAAAGAGCTAGTAGATTACTATACAAGTTTTATGTTTAAAGAAATGTTCACTAGAGCTTCTCATCCAGTTATTTTTGGAAGTGTTGTAGGCCCAAGCATTGAAGTTATTGGAATGCAAGATGCTAGGTCATGGGATGAAATTGGTTTAATAAGATATAGAAGTAGAAGAGACATGATGGAGATAATAATAAATCCAGAATTTCAAAATAGACATGCTTATAAAATTGGTGGACTTGAAAGAACCATAGCGTCACCTATGCAACCATCTATATTTATAGATGGTAGATTCATTTTTTTTCTAATGCTTTCGCTTTTATACTTATCAATAAGAGTTTATAAATCAAAATAATTGTGTAAAATTGGTCGCATCTAAAAGTGCGTCCATAGCTCAGTTGGTTAGAGTACCTGCTCGACACGCAGGGGGTCGTTAGTTCGAATCTAACTGGACGCACCAATTTTCTAAAAAAATATTATAAATATTATTGATAATCTATTATAAATATGGATAATGGCGTTTCAGCTAGCACTCCTCTCCCCCTATATTGAATTGCTAGCTTCTAAAAAGGAGGGTAATTGCCCTCCTTTTCATTTAGGAAATCCTTATTGATTTTAAGTATTTAAGTGTTGAATTTAAAATTTCCTGTTTTTCAGAATCATCATTATCTTCAAGCAATAATTCGGTTTCATCAATTGCTTTTTTAAGGGAGCCCCATGGACCATCGCTAGACAATCTTTCGTCTATTAGTTCTTTGTATCTATTTTGGATATCCTCTGGAGTTTGACTTGGGTATAGATACGAAATAATTCTTTCGGCAAAAATTCTATATCTATCGTCTTCAAAATTTCTAGATATTTTTATTAAATTATCAGGATCGTCAATTAAGAGATGGAATTGCTGCATTAAGTCTTTATCTTTAAATGATGCAAATCCACCCGAATAAATACTCCCTTCAACATGCTCTGGATCCTTAAATGAGACCATCCTGTCGCTTAAGGCCTGAGAAACTTTATCAATAAAATCTTGATTGTTTTGTATTTTAAGAGCTCTTTTATTTAGTTCATCAAAACTTATATCAAAAATATTCTTATTTTCTATTAGATTGCTATGGCATATAGGTATCGTTTTGTTAATTTTATATTTTTTTATAGGTGTATCTCTTCCTCCAGACTGAATAATTTTATTTATCTCAATAAAATCTAAATCAATAATATCATCAGGGTCATAACTTAAATCAAACAAAGCTATATCATTGGGTCTATTTTTATCTGAACCACAGAAGACTACTGGGTATGAAAATACATGTCTACGGAAAATTTCGCCAAGAGCTAAAAATCCACTTGATCTAAGTAATTCCATTACTCCTTGTTTAGATGAAATTTTTAAAAATGAGTTAAAGATTTCAGGGCTTTTATCAGAAAGTATTTTACAAACCTCTATCATTAATTTGCAGTCAGCCTCTGCATCATGCGCATCATCTGTTCTTATTCCATGAAATTTTGCAATATCCTCCAATTTGTAACTAATTCTTCCATCATCATTAAATAATGGAAATTCAAAAGAGCTTTGAAAAAACGTAGCAATATTATGCATCATTAACATCAAATCCAATCTGCTATTACCATTTGTATTCGTAATGTATGGCTCAAATAGATTAGAAAAGAACTGTCTTCTCAAAAGCTCATCATCAAAACTATGACCATTGTAAGAAATAAATATTCCTTCAATATCTTGAGTCCATTCTCTCCATTGTAAGTGGATATCTTTAATCATCTGGTAATGAGAATTATTAATATTAAATAAGTGTGTTTTCTTATTAGTAAGGAAGGCCTTGGGCTGAGGTATTATCCATGGCAATGGAGAGCTTGAAATATTTTGTGATGCAAGAGTATTTAACTTTAGGTTAGTTTTAATTGACCCACATTGAATTATTTGCGAAAAATCCTTATTGATACCAGTTGTTTCAGTATCATAAAAAATTAAAGCTCTATCTTGAGCAGTCAAAATATTTTATGATCTAGAAACATTAGATGATTCTACTTCATTAGAATCATTAACAACATATTTTCCTAACTCATGTCTTGCAACGGCTCTTCTATGTACTTCATCTGGACCATCTGCAAGTCTCAATGTTCTCATGTGAGCATACATACTAGCTAGGGGCGTCAATTGCGAAACACCCTCTCCGCCATGTATTTGGATTGCTCTATCAATAACTTTGAGTGCAACATTTGGTGCGTATACTTTAATTTGAGCAATTTCACTTGCAGCAATCTTATTGCCAACAGTATCCATTTTAACTGCAGCATCTAAAGTTAAAAATCTTGCAGCATTAATTTCAATTCTTGATTCGGCAATATAATCAAAATTGGCACCAAGAGATGCTATATTTTTACCAAATGGTTTTTTAGTAGGATCTAAACCCCTTTTACACATTAGCTCTAATGCTCTTTCAGCTGAACCGATAGCTCTCATACAATGATGGATACGCCCTGGACCTAATCTTCCTTGAGCTATTTCGAAACCTCGACCTTCACCAAGTAATAAGTTTTCTTTAGGAACTCTAACATTATTGAACTTAATATGTGCATGACCATGAGGTGCATCATCATAACCAAATACATGCATCATTTTTTGAACCTCTACTCCTTCTGATTCCATTGGGACTAATATCATTGAGTGTCTTTGATGTTTAGCATTATCAGGGTTTGTAACACACATAAAAATTATAATTTTACACCTTGGATCTCCGGCTCCAGATGTCCACCATTTCTCTCCATTGATTACGTATTCATCACCATCTAAAACTGCAGTAGCTCTCATATTTGTAGCATCTGATGAAGCAACACCCGGCTCAGTCATTCCAAAAGCAGATCTGATTTTTCCATCAAGAAGTGGCTGAAGCCAATCTACTTGATGTTGTTCATTTCCATATCTTGCAATAACCTCCATATTACCTGTATCTGGAGCACTACAATTCATCGCTTCAGATGCAATATGGCATTTACCCATTTGCTCAGCAAGATGAGCATATTCATAGTTAGAAAGACCTGCTCCAAATTCACTTTCAGGTAAAAATAGATTCCAAAGTCCTTTTGATCTAGCTTTTTCTTTTAAATCATCAATGACAGAAGGATATGAGTTCCATCTATCTTCACCAACTTGAATTTGATCTTCGAAAACTTTTTCCATAGGTTTACAATCTTCGTTGATAAATGTTGTGACTCTTTCAATCAAGTCTATAGCTTCAGGTCTAAGTTCTGGAAACATTGGTACTCCCCTTATAAGTAATTATTTGTTACTATTATAAATAGTGTGAATAATGTAATTTAACAGTTAAATTATATTTCAATTATATTCACACATTGCTTTAAAAAAAGCAAAAGCAACATGGAAGAAATGCACACAACATGAAAATAAGTTCTTTTGATTTAAATTTATTAGTAATTCTTAATGCCATATACACCGAAGGTAGCCTAACTAAAGCAGCCCAGGTTGTAGGGATAACCCAACCTGCGGTGAGTAATGCTCTTTCCAGATTACGTGAAAATTTCAATGATGATCTTTTTATTAGAACTGGTTCTGGTATGGTGCCAACACAAAAAACTGAAAATATTATTAAAGATATTCAGCAAGCAATTGCATTAATGCAAAATTCAATTAATGAGCCTGATAGCTTTATCCCTGCTGAGACAACAAGAAATTTTAAATTACATTTAGGCGATGTATCTGAGACTAGAATACTTCCATATTTAACTAAGATTATTGATATGGAGGCTCCTAAAATATCAATTGGTAGTTATAACTTCCCTCGTAAGGATCAAGTCCATGCCCTGGCTACTAATAATTTAGATTTTGTTGTAGATCCTATTATTCCGCAATCTGAAGAAATTAATTCATGTAAGGTTTTTGAAGATCATTTTGTCTTAGCGCACAGAGATGGGCACCCGTTGACCAAAAAGAAAAAAATTACTTTAGAGGATATTATTGAACAAAAACATATTCAGATCTCATCAAGAAAAAGAGGTTTACATCTAATGGATATTGAGCTTGAAAAAGTTGGTTATAAAAGAGAGATAGCCCTTAGATGCCAACACTTTTTAATTGCACCTAAGATAATTACCTCAACAGACTTAGTGCTTTTTGCTACACATAGCTTTGCTGTTTCACACAACCTTAAATTTATTGAAATCCCTGTAGAAGAAGTACCAAAAATGGAATATTTTTTGTTCTGGCATAAAAGCGATGAAGGCGATGGTGGCCATGAATGGATGAAAGATCATATTATCCAGGCATATAAAAAAGCCATGAAATAAATATTATTCGATAGATAGATTATGTCCAGCTGTCTTCACAATACCTCCATCTGAGGTAATAGTTTCTCCAACAGTGTATGCTCCTGCTCTAGATGATAAAAATATTGCTAAACCAGCTATGTCTTCAGGGGTTCCAACTCTCTTTCTTGGATTAGCAGCTGCTGCGGCAGTATAGTCATGATTAAGAGCAGCTCCTAACATCTGACTTGGGTATGGACCTGGAGCAATAGCATTTACGTTTATATTTTCACCTACTAATTTTCTTGATAAATGTCTGGTTAAATGAATAACGGCTGCCTTAGAAGAACTATATGAATAGGTTTCAGAGGCAGAAATTCCCATTCCATCTATTGAGGCAATATTAATTACTCTTGATGGATCATCTATTGAAGCATTTGCTTTTAAAAGATTTGTAAATTTTTGAGTCATAAAAAATAAACTTTTTACGTTTATATTCATAACTTTATCCCAACCACCTTCTGAGAATGACTCATATGGTTCGCCCCATGCTGCACCAGCATTATTTACTAAAATATCTATATAGTCTTCTTTATCAGATATTTGATCATAAAAATTATTGATACCCGATATTGTGCTGAGATCACATGGCAAAGCTATGCACTCAGCATTATACTGTTCACTAAGTTCTTTTGCTTTTAAAATTAGAGGAGCTTCTTTTCTAGCAGTTATATAGACCTTTGCTCCATTTGCTAAATAACCAGCTGTGATCATTTCACCAATACCTCTGGATCCACCAGTTACAATTACAACTTTACCGCTAACATCAAATAAATTATTTATATTCATCGAATTCCCCTTTTTATGTATTGATTATATTATGGTTATAGGATAATTTTTACAAATCTAATTTATAAAAAATCTTACAATGGGATAAAATAAGAAATGGACCTCTTCTTGCATTTATTTTATTTTCTAATTTCACTAGTTATATTAATTTTTAGTGCCGAGAAGTTTGTTTCAAGCTCATCTTCACTTGCAAAGGGCCTTGGCGTTAGTGAGATGACGATTGGATTAACCATTATTGCATTAGGTACCTCTGCACCTGAAATTTTTGTTGGTATCTCATCAATACTTAATGCATCAGAAAGTATTGCTATGGGCACAGTCGTAGGTTCAAATATTTCAAATATTGCATTAATATTTGGTGTGGCATGTTTAGGTGCAATTTCAAAACCAGCTCAGGCTAACCTAAATCAAGCTTGGCCTTTCCTATTGTCACTTTTAATGCTTGGAATTTCTTTACTAGATCTTCGCATTAGTGTTGTAGAAAGCATAGTTATGCTAATTATTTTAATTAATTTTATTTACTTTATCTTTAAGTTTAACTCTGATGATGTAATTGATGAAATTACAGAGAAAGATGATTCTTATGGGAAGGCTTTTTTATTTATTTTCTTAGGATTATTAGGTCTCATAGTTGGCTCATATTATTGTGTTTTAAATGCAGAGATAGTTGCAAAAATTATTGGGGTTCCTGATCTAATAATAGGATTAACAATAATGGCTATTGGTACTAGCTTGCCTGAATTAGCAGCTACAATTGCTGCTCTTATTCAAAGAAAAGGTGCTATGGTTGTAGGTAATATACTTGGGTCAAATATTCTCAATATAGTGTTGGTAGTGCCAATAATTGGATTCTTTTCTAATATAGAATTAGACTCTGCAATCCTTTCAAGAGATTTCTTGCTTCTAGTTATACTTAGTCTATTATTTGTAATAACTGCAATCTTAAATCAGAAAAAGTTTTTTCCAATAATTGCTACCAGAGTATTTGGATTTGTTTTTATATCTGTATACGTTCTTTATGTTCTGAGATTAAGCGGACTTATTTAAAGATCTAATTAAATACACTCCCCATATAGCAACTACTACCTCAAATAAAAAATAATTGTTGATAAATGTAGGCATCTCTGGAAGAAAAGATGAGATGAATCTTCCCAGTGCTATTGAAGATGTTATTAGAACCATTACCTTGATAATAAATAACTTCAAAGAATCATAAAAAAATGCAAGAAAAGCTATAACGCCAAGTACAAGATTTATACCACCATATAAACCGGCGATTTCTGATTTACCTAAATCTGAAATTATTTCAAAACCAACAACATTTGCAAACGAAGTAGATAAAAAATTTTTAGAAATTAATATAGAATCAAAAATTGCCCATATACCAATTGGAAAATAGACTATAAATATAATAAAAAGAAATAAATTTATTGATAATTTGTTCATGTAAAGTATATTAATTACAAATTATTATACACACTATAAATAATGAAAAACTTACTTTTAACTTTAATATTAGTATTTTGCTCAAGCTCAAATATGATATTTGCAAATAATCTCGAAAATGAGGATTTAAAATTGCCACTGCCTATGCCATACAAAGGCATATTAGTTGATAAAAATGCGTTAGATAAATTTGTTGAGTCAGCTATTAATAATAATAAAAAACCAATGCTAGTTTTTGGTGCAAATTGGTGTGGAGATTGCAGGATATTGTTTGGAACTTTTGAATTACCTACTTTTAAAAAAATGCTTGATGAAAACTACTCAATTTTAAAAATTGACGTTAAGAGATATGAAATTAATATGCATATAATGAATGAGCTTGGACTTGAGCCAAAAAAGGGAATTCCAAGAGTGGTGGTTATGGATAATAAAAAGAATATTTTAAATCTTGAGACCACCTTTGAATGGACAACAGCAAGAGAAAGGACTAAACAAGAGATGTTTGATTACTTTGAGGGTCTATCAAAATTATAAGTCAATCAAATTGCTTATTGGCACTAGAAAAAAACAAGTAAAATAAACCGCCAAAAAATAAAACTATTGTAGAGATATTAAAAATTAAGAACCATGAATTAGTATTCTCTAAAATAAATCCTGCAGCTAGTGGACTAAAAACAGCTGCTATCATGCCTATACTTCCAGCAATACCAAAAAGGTTTCCTGTATAATTTGGTCCAATATCTGCATGATTAACACCAAAACCACCTGCAGCCATGCCAATACAAAAATTAATAAGGCAAAGTAATATTAAAGTGATCTCAACTGAGGTTTGATAGGGTATTAGATAGATAAGAACTCCAGCACCAAAAAATCCAATAGAATTAAATAGCTTTCTTGCCACTATTACTTTTAGCCCTTGTTTTATTAATGTATCAACTATGAAACCACCAATAAGAAGAGAAATAACACCGATAACTGCGGGCAAAATAATAAGTATTAAAAATGTATCAGATTCTAAGCTTATTCCTAGGCCCCCAATAGATATATCAGAGTTAACATATTTGGGCATATAGGATATGAAGGTAAACAGAACCCAATTATTGCAAAAAGTTGCTACTGTTATTGCTAAGAAAGGTAAATTAGATATCAGATTTTTGAATGGAACTTTTTTTGCATTTTCACTTGAAGGAGCTTCATTTAAAATTTTTGATAATTCATAATCAGATATTTTCTTATTTCCGCTTGGCATTGAGCTAAAACCTTTAAACCAAAAAAATGACCAGATAATTCCTAATAACCCAAATAAATAAAAAACAACTTCCCATGAGTACATAGTTATTATTATTGTAGTTAGAGCAAAACCAAAAACTGTTCCTACTGAAATTCCACTATTAGTTATGGCAATTACTCTTGTTCTTTCTGTAAATGGAATCCAGCGTGCATAAAGTGAATGTATTGATGGAAAAGCCACCCCTTCACCCAATCCAAGTAATACTCTAATTAAAAAAATTGCGAAAAAACCTTGATAGGCAAAAATCGGGGTAAGGAATGTAAATAAAGACCAAGCCAATACACCAAAACCTAAAACATATTTACCGCCATACTTGTCTGCTAAATAGCCACCAAGAATCATGGTAAACATATAACCAAAATAAAAAGATGAGAAAACTATGCCGACTTGAGCTTCACTCCAGCCAAACTGCTGTTGCATGGGAATGATTGCAACAGAAATATTTACCCTGTCAATATAGCAAATAAATATCGCCAAGAAAGACATGAAAACAAGTTTGAATCTTTCTGGAATCATTTATAAGGCTTACATTTTATAATTTATATTTAGCTTAATATTAATTTTTTTAATTCAATAAATCTACTTTCAATATCTTCAATAGCCAAATTAAAAGGAGATCCATATGAAAAGTTTTCAAATGAATCATTAGTTGAAACATCAACCTCCTTATTTTTAATCATATGGTATGCATCTCTGAAGGGTATACCAGTAGAAACAAGACCGTATACTTTATTGGTCATCATCATTTCTTTATCAATGGCAAATTCAGATTTAATTTTATTAATTTTTATTGTCTTAATTAAAGCTAGAAATATATCTAAAGTCTGAACTGATACCTGGAATGCTTCAATCAAAGACTTTTTAGATAATTGCAGATCCCTATGATATCCACTTGGCAAAGAAAGCAATGTTTCAAGTTCGCTATAACAACCACAAAGTATTGAGTAATTAGCTCTTAGAATCTCAACTACATCAGGATTATTTTTATTTGGCATGATCGATGAGCCTGTTTTAAAATCATCTCCTATATCCAAATAATCAAACTCTTGTGAAAGATATATACTTAGATCCCACGAAAATTTTCTTATATCTAACAAACATTGTTTCAACGCAGAAATAATCTGTAATTCATACTTACCTCTGCTATTTTGTGTATAAAGACTGTTAATCTGAATTCTTTCAAAACCAAGCTCTTTTGCAGAGAGCTCTCTATCAAGTGGAAGATTAACCCCATAGCCTGCTGCACCACCCAAGGGATTTGAGTTTATCCATTTTATAGTCTGATCAATTATTAAAATATTATCATTGAATGATTCAGCAAATGATCCAAACCATAGACCCCATGTCGATGGAGTGGCTTTTTGAATATGAGTGTATCCAGGAACTTTTATAGATGAAGTTTTCTTTGCTTTTTGTATTAAAACACCATTAATTTTTAAGTTTATTTTATTAATTTTTTTTAACATCTCCTTGGAATAAAGTCTCAAGGCCACTTGAACCTGATCATTTCTGCTTCTACCTGTATGAACCTTAGCTCCAACGTCACCAAGATGTTTGGTTAAATATATTTCTATTGCGGAATGCCCGTCTTCATATTTGCTATCAAGCTTAAATTTTTTGTTTTTAAAATCCTTTGATAATAAGTTTAATTGCTTGTTTAGATCTGTATATTCAGCATGGCTGATAATATTAATTTTTTTTAAGCCTTTTATATGAGCTTTAGTAGCTTTAATGTCGTAAAGAAATAATTCATTATCCAGTTTTACATCATCCTTAGATAAAAAATTTGTAATATTTTCAGATGTAAAGGTCTTTTTATTTTTCCATAATTTTTTATTCATTATTGATTCCTGTTAATTCATTTAAACCTAGAAGGTAATTTGTGTTTTGTATTGCTTGAGTTGCTGCACCTTTTAAGAGATTATCAAGAACGCAAATTACTCTTAGTGAATTGCTTGAACTGTCGATGCAAAAACCACCTATATGGACTTCGGATTTTCCCGCTATATTGCTGATATAGGGAACTTCTTTACTAATCTTTATGAGATCTTGATTATTATAAAATATCTTATAAATTTCTATTATTTCTTCTATTTGCATTTCTTTATTAAGATAAATTTGGCTTGTTATATTAATGCCCCTAAAAAAATCACCTACATGAGGTACAAAAGAAATATTTTCATGGCAATGATGTCTTACTTCTTTTTGATGAAGATGGTCGTTTAAGCTATAAGGCAATATATTATCCTTTAAAGTATTTGGATCATTTCTTTCGTTTGGAGTTGAACCAGCACCACTATATCCTGAAATACCAAAGCAACTTGCTTGTTTAATAAAATTTTTAATTGGTTCAATTGCAAATTGAATAGCTGATGCATAACATCCTGGATTGCTTATATATTTTATATTTGATGGTTTGCTGATCTCTGGAATTCTGTAATACCAGTTGCTATCAAATCTTTGATCTGAGCTTAAATCAATTAGCATCAACTTTGGATACATTTTTTTAAGATTATCAATGTATTCAAAAGACTTATTATTAGGAAGTGCGAGTATTGCTAAATCAATGTCTTCTAGGTCATCGAAACATGTTTCTGAGTATGATAAAGAAATATTTCTATTGTAAATAGAAACTTTTTTACCAGCCATTGTTGATGAAAATACTTTTTTAAGCTCAATGTGATCATGATGGTTTAATAATGAAATAATTTCTTTGCCGACAAAACCCCTGCCACCAAATATTACTATTGAGAATTTTTTATTCATAAGATATCGATACCTCTTTAGAGTCCGCATAATTAATGCACTCAATTATTTCATCAGAATTTTTGACACCTATCCAAAAAATATTCCATTTATCAGTTTTATGAAATCCATCAGAAATTTGTTTGTAGAATCCATTGATATCGTTACCGTGTCTTGATCTCCAAAAAACTTTAGAATTCTCTTTAATCATTTTTTTCCAAATAGAGTTTCCTAAGCCTTCACCCCTAGCATTGGGTGTTACAGCAAATTTATCCATATATGGGATATTTTTATGATTATCTAGCAAAATAATTGCCCTCTTGCATGAACTTATAAATAGTTTTTTATCATGAATTGAATTCATATATTGATTAGACACTTTTCCATTAAAAGAATTTTCTAATATAAATTTGATTGTATTGCTGTAATCCTCTGAAACGTACTCAAATGTATCAATCTGGTGACCTTTTTTTACAAGGGTTCCTTTACCAGAATCTGAGAATAATTCTTTGGGTAAATCTATAGGTGATGTGATTGAGCATGAGCTATCTGACGGAAGATTTTCTAAAAGAATTTTAATCTGTTCAATTTTTAACTTCATACCCGAATGAAGCCAGTCTTTATTTATTAGGTTATCAAAATCATCCTTTATACTAATATTTGAGATGATCTTATTATTTTCATCAAGCACTCCTCCTGTGGCAGTTAAAAAAATAACTTTGTCAGGTTGTACTATTTTTGCTAGTTCTAAGACAGCAATATCTGCATTAATATTAACTATTTGATTAGAGCCAAGTGCTCCTAATGATGCAATTACTGGGATCTTATTATTATTTATAGAATTTTTAATTTCTTGAATATTTAATCCTTTGATCTCTCCAACATACCCATATTTTTTATCCAATAATTCACAATCAAAATAACCATCGGCGTAACCAATCGCTTGTACATTCTTTTTGTTTAGCGCATTTACTATAAGATTATTTGTGTCTTTGAATGCTTTTATTGCTTCATCTAAAACATCTTCATTAGTAACTCTAATACCGTCAATAAATTCAAATTCAATATTTTTTTCATTTAATGTGCTTGTAAGTTTTGGTCCGCATCCATGAACTATTATTGGGCACAGGCCTACCTCATGAAGAAAGCTAATTGAGTCGGTCAAATTCTCAAGATCATCAGTGACTATCGCTCCACCGACTTTAATAACCGCAAACCTAAAATCATCAGATTCGAATCTCTGTAGATATTTTTTAATTTCTCTTTCGCTGGTAAATCCATCTAATAGCCTGAATAGAGATTTTTTACTTAGATCTTTAGTCATAGTTATTTATTAATTTCAGACCATGTTTTTGTGCTTAATCCATAAAGCTTTATAAAACCTTGCGACTCTTCTATTGACCATGAAGCTGATTGAGCATAAGTTGCATCCTTGCTATTTAATATATGTCTTGAATCTATTTTTACAGCATCGGCTTTTCCAGCATTAAGTTCTAAAGTAACCTTTCCAGTGACTTTTGATTGCGTATCCTTCAAAAAAGTTTCAAGATTTTTTCTAAGTGGATCAAAATAAAAACCTTGATACAAAAGTTCAACCCATTTATTACCAACAAACTTCTTAAATTCATTCTGTTTTGCTGTAAGAACTGCTTCCTCTAAAGCTTGATGTGCTATTTTTAATAATGATATACCAGGGGCTTCAAATACAATTCTTCCCTTAATCCCAATGATGGTGTCATTGATAACAATTTCTCTACCAATTCCGTATTTTCCGCCGATTTTATTTAGATTTTTAACTGCATCTGATGTATTTATATTAACTCCATTTATAGACTTGATGTTGCCCTTGTTAAATTCAATAACAATTTTTTTTGCTCTTTTTAGCTGTTTCTCCGGTGGATTGCATAGAACATATGTTTCGTCAGATGGCTCATCAAATGAATCAATCTCTGAGCCAGATATGGTTACTCCTAATAAATTCTCATTAACGCTATATTTCTTACTTATGTTAGGAACCTTAAATCCCTTCTTCTTTAAAAAAGATAATTCATGATCTCTTATATTTTTATATTCTTTCTGAATTTCTCTAATTGGTGTAATTATTTTGAAATTGCCATTTGCATGTATTGATAAATCAAATCTAACCTGATCATTTCCCATACCAGTACATCCATGAGAAATATAATTAGTTTTTAATTTTTTACATAAATTTACCATCTCTTGCACAATCAAATATCTATCTGAGCAAAGTATTGGATATTTGTTTTGGTATACAGAATCAGACCATAACAATGGAGTAACAATAGATTTGCAAAGCTCTTTTTCAACATTCTTAGAAACATGCTTCTTTGCTCCAAGCTGATAGGCTTTCTTTTCTATTATTTTTTCTTGTTTCTGTGAAATCCCGCCAGAGTTGATAAAGATTGTATATACGTCAAATCCCTTTTCAATTAAGTATGGAACACAAAAACTAGTATCTAATCCTCCTGAAAATGCTAAAACAATTTTTTTCATATTTTTTCCTATTTAATTAAATTTGTCATAATTGATTTTTGGACATGAATTCTGTTTGCAGCCTCTTTAATAGCTACGCAATTTTCTGAATCCATTACAGCATCTGTTGCTTTTATATTTCTTCTTAATGGCAAGCAATGACTGAACAAAGCATTATTTGTGTAGCTCATTTTTTTTTCATCAACAATGAAATGCTTATATTGATCCCTAATTTCTTTTTCTTGATCTACTTTGTTAAAGTAATTTATTGATCCCCAGCTTTTTGCATAGACAATATCAGCACCCTTATAGCCATATTCAATATCATGAGTGATCTCAAAGTCTTTATTATTTTGTGAACAATTATTTTTTGCAGATCCTATAAAACTATCATGAAGTAAGTATTCATTATTTGGACAAAGCATCTTAATATTCATACCAAACTT
This sequence comes from uncultured SAR86 cluster bacterium, assembly GCA_902559885.1. Classification (GTDB taxonomy): domain Bacteria; phylum Pseudomonadota; class Gammaproteobacteria; order Magnimaribacterales; family D2472; genus CACEJU01. Next base: position 57,845 of record CACEJU010000003.1, read on the forward strand.
GCTAGCTATTAGTAAAGATGAGTTTGCTACAGCTGTATTCAGTGGCTTAGGGTGATATGTCCATGTTAGAAGATAGTTTTTGCCTTCCAATGACCCTAACTCTTCTTGAAGAGTTAATATATGTGCTAGCTCCTGACATGGATGCGTGATTGTTTCCATGTTAATAACAGGCACTTTTGAGTATTTAGCAAAACTATTAATAACATAATCAGAGATATCATCATTTATATCTTTAAATTTTGGAAATGATCTGACTGCTATAAGATCACAATATTCTGATAAAACTTGAGCAACCTCTATGATATGTTCCTCATTCTCTTTATCCATAACTGTATTTAATTTAAATTCTATTGGCCATGCATCTTTTCCAGGATTTAAAACTACTACACAGCCACCTAACTCTTGAACTCCAAGTTCAAAACTTGTTTTTGTTCTCATAGAGGGATTAAAAAAAACTAAGCCAACAGATTTATTCTTAAGACTATCTTGAAATCTATTTGTTTTAAGATATTTCGAATAATCCAAAATATCTTGTAATTCCTCTTTAGTCCAATCAACTGTCGATAAAAAATGTTTCATTTATTTACTCCTATAACAAAAAAACCCAGCGCAAGCTGGGTCTTTTTACACACGACAAGAACCAGCTACAAAGCTGTTCCCCGTCTGTTTTGTAAACTTAAGTTATTCATTTCGAAGAATTATAGCAACAAAAAAAGATTTTGAAAGCACCAATTGAAACTATTTCAATTTAATGGGTAAATCTTGTATTGCATGAACAAAATTATTTGGAGCTACTTTCCAAGACCCATTTAATTGATAATTAGGAAACCTTTCTAAAAATTGTGAAAAGAATTCGTTTAATTGCATTAAAGCAATAGGTTTACCTAAACATGTATGCCTTCCAAAACCAAATGCTAGATGTTTGTCAGCATTTTTTCTTGTTATATCAAAAATGTCAGGATTTTTAAATATCTCTGGGTCTCTATTGGCTGCACCGTACCATAAAGCAATTTTTTCAAATGGCCCTATTTCTTGTCCTCTTATATTAGATTCAACTAAGCTAGTTCTCCTCATATGGATAACAGGAGATACGCATCTAACTGTTTCATGCAAGAAATTTTGAAAATGATCGCTATGACTTAATAGAAGATTTTTTTGGTCAGGAAAGTCTGCTAATAGTTTCACACCGCCGCTCATTGTATTTCTAGTAGTATCATTGCCAGCAAATATAATAAGCAGCCATGAACCATCTAAAAATTCTTGGGATAGCTCCTCACCCTCTATCTTTGCATTAGCAATTGCACTCAATAGATCATTTGTAGGATTCTTCCTTTTTTCTTCTAGTATATGCCTACCATAATCAAACATTTCATCAATCATGTTGTTGAACATCTCAACAAGTGATGGATCGGGAGTCGAATCACTAATACCATCATTCTTTTGTTTAATTTGTTCCAAGGTAAAATATTGAGCAAGCTCTAAAAATTCCATCCACTCAACTAGTTTCTGTCTATCACTTTCTGGTATACCTAAAATCTCAGACAAAGTATAAATTGGTAATTGTTGAGAAATTTCTTTAACTAAATTAAATTCATTTAGTTTTTCAGCGCTATCAAGAAGTTCTTTTACCTTTATAGCTACTTTAGTCTGCAGATTAGCTACAAAATTAGGTTTAAAAAAAGGCATATGCTCTTTTCTTAGATTTAAGTGCATCTCACCATCAAGATTAAGCATATGATCTATAGTAGTTTTAAATAATTTTGGGTGTCTGTTTTCTTCTGAGCCAAAAGTTAATAAATTACCGCTAGCATATTGTGAAGAAAATATTTTTGGGTTCATTGATACATATTTAATATCTTCATATTTAGTCAAAACCCAATAACCAGGTTCATCATCAAAAGGCATCGATTCATGGTAAAAAATAGGAGCATTTTCCCTGAGATCTTTATAAAAATCATAAGGTTGTCCATTAGTGAAAATATCCAAATCATTTAAGGATTTATCAGCAGCATAAGAATACTTAGAATTATATGCAGGTGAGTTTAATTTATTATTTAAGACTTTATCAGATAAGACAAACCCTTTAGGCATTTAAGATACCACGAACAAGATTGGTAGGCATGGAGGGAATCGAACCCCCACGGCTTGCGCCACTAGGTTCTAAGCCTAGCGTGTCTACCAGTTCCACCACATGCCCGGAATGCATGATTATATATTTAAAAAGCATCGAATGGTAAAGAATAGTTAAAAAATTATAAGTCATATGAAATTTGATTTTTTCTATGAATCTGAATGATTCGCAAGGCTATTAAACATAGTAATGCAAATAGTGCTGTTGCTAAAGAATACAATGAAAAACCGTCATAAAATAATCCGAAAATTTTACCAAATAGCATAAAAGAGATTATGTATATTAAGATTGATGGGATTTGAACTTTTGAAGAAGAGTAAATAGACCTAAGTGTTAAATAGCCGCAGGCTACATGAAAACCGGATAAACTCCTTACAATAGCAGCCTCTTCAATACTAGATACTTGTATTGGTATTACCATGGAGACTGGAGTAACAGGATTTAAAATAATAAATAAGCCGTACGCAATAGCAATAATGGAAATAATAAATAAAAAAGCTCTTATTAGTATCATAAAATACCCAACATATATAAAGAAATTATAAAGCTAATAACTCCAATAATTAGCCATAAGTACATCTCTCTATCGTTATTAAATCTATATGAATTAATAGCAAGAAAACAACAAAATATAGGCGCTAAAACTATTAACCCATAGCCTATTAATATTGCTAAAGGAATGAATGCTATCAATAAAAAAAATTGAAGTAGCCATTTATTCATTATTCTATAAAACAATTATTATTCAGCTTTGTCAACAACCTCATTAGCCTTGGTATTATTATCTGAAATTTGTATAAGATCTGTTTGAATCTCAAGCAAGACTTGATTGATTTGTTTTTTATAATTCTCAAGAGCTTGAATATTATCTTCTATAAAAAATAACTGAGTTTCTATTAGTTTTATTTTTTCTTCATAATTAGATAAATTCTCTAATGTCATAGAATTCTTATCAGAAAGTTTTTTAAGAGATGTAATTTCAGACTTAATAGATTTAAGATCATTGTCAATATTGCTAACTGATTTAGTTGCTATTGATAGGTCTACCATCAGGCTATCTTGGTTTTTTTGAAGAGCAGCTATATTTACTTTATTACGTTTATTACTTAGATCCCAAAGTTTTCTTATTTCTTTATCAAGAAATTGAATATTTGCAGATATTCCTGTTAATGAGTCATTATTAATTTCATCGACCAGTTTTAATTGATCTTCAAGTACCATCAGTCGATTATCTAAATCTAACATAGATTTATCAACGATCTTAGCTTCTGTATATTGCCAATATGCTATAGCAAAAACACCTATAAGAACTAATAAAAAAATAAAACTAGCAAAAAAATTACCAGATGAGCTCTTTTTTAAATAAGCGTCTGATTTAGTTGATCTTATTTCTGACATTATTTATAAAAATTTATATATAAAAACTGTTAATATAATCTACTGGTATATTAATATATACGTTCATTATATTTTAGTTTAAGGGAGAATAATATGAATCTAGATTTTTCTGATGAACAAAAGTTTCTTAAGGAAGAAGCAAAAAAGTTTCTTACTAATGAAGAGGCCCTAAAAAAAGCAAGAAATGTTATGGAAAATGATGATGCTCATTTTGATAATGATTTATGGAAAAAAATAGTTGAGCTTGGATGGACTGGTATCAGAATTCCTGAGGCATACGATGGTTTGGGTTTGTCGCATTTAGAGTTATGTGTAATTGCAGAAGAATTAGGAAAATCTCTTGCTCCTACTCCTTTCTCATCATCTGTATATATATTTACAGAATTTTTAATAAATTTTGCTAATGATGAAATTAAAGAAAAGCTTCTGCCAGCTCTTGTAAGTGGAGAAGCAATAGGTACATTTGCTGTTACAGAAGATCTTATGGCCCCAACCAAAGAAAATATAAATACATCTGTTTCTGATAATGGGGAAATTTCAGGAAAAAAAATAGCTATTCCTGATGCAAAAATTGCAACTCATTTAATTGTTGTTGCAAAGCACAGTTCAGGCATTCAGTTAAGACTTGTTGATTTATCTGATAAAAGTGTATCAATTGATCATCAAAAAACTATTGATGAAACTAGAGCTCATTACTCAGTTTCATTTAATAATACCCCTTCATTGCTTGTGGGTAGTCAATCAGATGGATGGTCTCATTACAATCATGTCATAAATCAATCTGCTGTATTATTTGCATTTGAACAAGTTGGAGGAGCTGAAGCAACACTTGAAATGGCTACTAGTTATGCAAAAGAAAGATATGCCTTTGGAAGACCTATTGGATCCTATCAGGCAATAAAACATAAACTTTCAGACATGTATGTTGCGTTAACTTTAGCAAGATCTAATTGTTATTATGCTGCATGGGCATTAAATTCAGAGTCTGCAGATTTTGAATTAGCTGCAGCTACTGCAAGAGTTAGCTCAACAAAAGCATTTAACCTATGTTCACAAGAAAATATACAGACGCATGGAGGTAATGGCTTTACATGGGAATATGATTGTCATTTATATTACAAAAGAGCGAAACTTTTATCAGTAAATATTGGCTCACTGAAAAATTGGAAAAATAAATTAGTTAATAATTTAGAAAAATCTAATACACATTAATTAGTAAAGGAATATTATTATGGACTTTAAAGATACAACAAAAGAAGCAGAGTTTAGAAAAAAATGTCATGATTGGTTAGATGCCAATGCTCCAAAAAAAGACTCATCAAAAGCTATTTCCGGAGTTAACGATGAAACAGAGTATCTAGCTGAAGCCGCAAAATGGCAAAAGAAAAAATATGATGCCGGATGGGCAATGCTTCATTGGCCAAAAGAATATGGGGGTATAAATGCATCTCCTATCGAAAGAATAATTTGGGGTCAAGAAGAATCAAAATTTGATGTACCAAGAGGTGTATATGATATTGGTCTTGGAATGTGTGGACCTGTACTAATGGAATATGCAACGGAAGAGCAAAAACAAAGATACCTACCTCCAATGGCTGAAGGTAAAGAAATATGGTGCCAATTATTCTCAGAACCATCTGCTGGATCAGATGTAGCAGGATTAAGAAGTAAAGCAGTTAAAGATGGTGATAACTGGATAATTAATGGTCAAAAAGTATGGACTTCTGGAGCTCACTATTCTGATTTTGGAATCCTGGTTGTTCGCCATGATCCAGATGCAGAAAAGCACAAGGGATTAACTTTCTTTTTCTTGGACATGAAATCCCCTGGTATTGAAGTGAGGCCAATTAAACAAATTACAGGTACCTCAAACTTTAATGAGGTTTATTTTAATGATGTAGTGATACCAGACTCACAAAGACTTGGTGAGATTGGTGATGGTTGGAAGGTAGCCATAACAACTTTAATGAATGAGAGACTTGCTGTGGGAGATGCAAACGGTGTGGATGTAGAAGATGCATTTAAACTAGCAAAAAAACAAGATGATGAAGGCGATACTCTTATTAATGATGGCTCAGTGAGAGATTCAATTGCTGACTGGTATTGTGAAGCAAAAGGATTAAGTAACACCAAGTTAAGAACTATGTCAGCATTATCAAAAGGTGAAACTCCAGGACCTGAAGCATCAATTACTAAGATAGTAAGTGCTAATAAGCTTCAATCAATTGGTAATTTTGGTATTGATTCCATGGATATGGCTGGAATGCTTAGGTCTGATGAAGGCGTATCTAGAAGCTTTCAAAATGCTTGGTTAGGTGCACCAGGTTTAAGAATTGCTGGTGGAACTGACGAAATATTAAAAAATATTATCGCTGAAAGAATATTAGGACTGCCTCAAGACCCAAGGGCGGATAAAGGAGTTGCATTCAAAGACATTCCTTCTGGAAATTAGTTTAGTTTTATCTAAATATCGATAATAACTTTAAAAAGTCTGTGCTACTGCCTTTTTTGATAATTATTTGACCGGTTGCCAGGCTTTCTATTGGCCTCTTATAGCCTATTAAAATTTGTTTTAATAAAATTTCAGGTATTTCTATTTCAAGATTACAGTTTGGGGCAATTGTATTAGTAATTTCTATAATATGATTTCTAAAAATCATGCTCTTCTGACTACTTAATAAATTAAAGCATGCAATGTTTCCATCATTATTATTTAATGACGGATTATATCTTGTAGCTAATATCTTAAAAAAAGTATCAACATGCATATCGTTTAAAGTTTCTGCAGTTAACATATTTCTTTGATCATCAGGTTTAAGATCTATTTCTTGTGCAGAAACTAAGAAATAATTTCTTTTATTTGGATTTGATGATCTTTTACCAATGTATTCTAAAGCTTCTTTTTTATAGCTCTTTAATTGATTAGATTTATAATCAATTGATTCTAGATAGGATATTAACTCTAGAGACCACTGCATATCTTTTTTTATAATTGCATCTTCTAATTCTAAAAATAACTCCTCATCACCTCCAGCTAACATAGATAGTCTTTTAGCTTTATCCTTTTTTGATAGAGGATCTAAATCTACAGGCTCCCCACTAAACCATCCTAGATAACCATTAAATATACTTTTGACTGACCATCTAACGGTGCCATAAAACTCATATAAAAATGGTGATGCTGCTAACTCTGGTGGCAATGTTATAGCGCTTGCTATTTCTTCAGGTAAAAGGCCTTTATTCATTAGGCGTATAGTTTGATCATGAATATATTGAATAGCATCTCTGTATATCGTTAATGCATCCATGGCATTTTTACCTTCTATTACCTTTGTATGGCTTGGAAAAATATACTGGGGATTAAAACTTCTCATGTGATCCAAGCTATCTACCCAACCTTGAACATCTCTATGAGTCGTTCCTCGAATTGTATAAAGATTAGGGAAAGTCTTATAAATATTATCACCGGGCATCAATGATTTATGCTTGGGTAGCCAAACAAATATCTGATCATTTGTCTCGCCAGGCGCATGATAGAGTTCAATATTTATTCCAGATATCTTTAACTTTAATTCATCTTTAAAGGTTGTATCTGCTTTAACATATCCAAGGGGAGACTTTGAAACATTCAAGCTCTTACCTATTCCTACATTGATTAAATCTTTATCATCAAGTGTACCTCCAAACATTCGAGTACTTCTCTTGCTAATAATTGGATTTAAAATACCCAATATTCTCTGCATATAATAATCAGTTGATTCATGTGCAATTATCATGGGTTTTTTTTCTTGATTATTTACGTAGTATGATGTGCCAAAATTATGATCACCATGATTGTGCGTATAAATAATTGCACTTATTGGATTTGAGTTAAGTTTTCTAAATTGAGTATATATAAGCTCAGCTTCATGAATGCTATCAGATGTATCAATAATGATATTACCACCCTCTCCCTCAACCATAATTGAGTTAGCAATTCCAAAGCCTACTGCAATATGTATATTGCCTCCTGGCGTTTCGTAGCTATATATATTTCTATCAAATTCTTTAGTATGTTCAATCAATAGCTGGACGCTAGAAGGTTGCTCATCTAGTTCATTATTTTCAATATTATTTTCAGAACATGAAAGTAAAAAAAGAAGTAAAATGGTGTTTATAACAATGATTTTCATATAATCCCCTTCATGAATGATACATCTGACACATCTGTATTAAAAGTAAAAACTAATGATTGTTCATTCGATAATAATAATGTGCGCTCAAGGGAATATGACGATATTTTTTTCCAAAAAGATGGTATTGATGAAAGTAAATATGTTTTTTTTGATCAAAATAATATTCAAGAAAAATTTGATAAATTAAAACCTAACTCATCTTTTACAATTGGTGAAATTGGGTTTGGTCTTGGCTTAAATTTTTTAATAGCAATAAAGAAATGGAAAAAATCAAATAATGTAAATAAAAATACTGAACTTAACTATATAGCATTTGATAAATTTGTAATTGATGAAGAGATACTAAGAAATTTATCTTTAATATATCCAGATATAAAACCTGAAGCAGAAATATTGATTAAAAATATGCAGCCACTTAAAAGCGGTATAAATTTCATAAATATATTCGAATTGAATCTTAAGTTAATTTTTTTTGTGGGCGATATTAGCGAGCAACTAAATCTTGCAAAAACATTGTTAAATACAAAAATTGATTCTTGGTTCTTTGATGGCTTTGATCCAAAAAAAAACCCCGAAATGTGGTCAAAAAAAATTTTTATTGATGCATTACATCTCTCATCAAATGAAGCTTCTTTCTCAACTTATACATCCTCTAGGGTTGTAAAAAAAAGCTTAGCTGACCTCGGCATTCAATTTAATAAGGTTAAAGGGTTTGGTAAGAAAAGACATATGCTTACTGGCATATTCCCAAAAAAATTATTTCCTAATATTAAAAATAATAGTAGCTTGAGGATAGCTATAATTGGATCTGGATTATCAGGATCAATAACAGCTAATAAACTAGCAAAAAATAATAATTTTAAGGTTACAGTATTTGATAGCCAGGAAAGCAGAGCATCATCGAGCCCAAATGCTGCCATGTACCCAAAACTTGCTCTTGGTTCAGACACTCGATCACATTTTGTCTTTCAGTCTTACTTTTATGCTGCAAGCTATTATTCTGAAAATATACCTGAATTTAATAATGAAGGAATTATTTTCTTATCAAGCAATGAAAATAAAAAAGATTGGATAAATAGATTCATGAAATTTAATAGAAATGATATTGCTCATAAAATATCAAAAAATGAGATACATGAACTTACTGGTATAGAGCAAGATTATTCTGGTCTTAAATTTAATATTGGTGGATGTCTTTCACCAAATAAAGTATGCAAACATCATCTAATGCATAAAAATATAGAATATAAAAAAAGCTTTTATTTTGAATCCTTTGAAGTAAATGACCACAATAAAATAAATATAAATTTTCTTAATAAAGGATCTGAGGATAACTATGATTACCTGATTTTGGCACTTGGCTCTGGGATTAAGAAATTTATTCCGAGTCTTAATATATTAAAAGGCTCGTTAATAGCATTAAAAAACAATAGATTTAAAAAAGTTAAGATCCCAATAAATCACTCTGGTTACATATTACCAGTTAAGGATGGTTTTACATGGATTGGTTCTTCTCATCAAAAAAATGTACCCACTATTAATCAAGAAGATTCTGATGAAGAAATTTTAAATAATTTAAACTCCCTAATAAACACTGATATTTCAAGCAATGAAGTAATCAAGAGGTGGTCAGGTGATAGGATTACTACCCCAAATAAATTACCAATTTGCGGTACTTACAAAAATCATAATAATGTATTTTTAATTGGTGGCTTAGGATCAAGAGGTTTAAGTTATGCCCCAGCACTAGCTGAACACATTAATTGCATGATAAGAAACAAACAGACTATTTTTACAAGGAATATTGAGGAAGCTATTTCACCCAACAGGTTTAAAGATTTGTCATAATTTCGTCAATCAAAATTGCTAAACCATCATCACTTATTGGGTTATTGGATGAACCAGATCTCCAGCCAGTCACTATAGTCCAAACAATTTTGTCTTCTTTTAAATCTTTAATATTAATCCTAAGAAAATACTTAGAAATGGTTCTAATATCGTTTCTGTAATATGGATCCCAATAATAATATGAATACCTAGATCGAAGAGGATCGCTTTCAATTTCATCTTTTGTAGAGATCATGATATTAAATTCTATAGATGCTTGTTTAGATTCTGAAAGCCCTCTATCGATCAATGCATTAGTAATTGCAAATTTAACCTTTTCTAGATCAAGTGGATTAATTTCAGCGCTAACTTTTTCAGCATTTATATTTATATAAAAATCGTTATAATTATCAATGTTAAAGTTATTTAAAGTATCGACTTCAACATTTAATTTTGTGCTTGTGCTACATCCATAAATAAACACTAGCAGTAAAGAAATTAATAAATTTTTATATATCATTTTTAAACCTCATAAAAATATTTTAATACCATATGTTTAATTTACAAAATCAAAAGAAAATAACAAATTTGAATGTTAATGCGCACATCTATAACCACGAAAAATTTGGATGTCAGCATCTTCATCTTGAATCTAAAAATAATGAAAAAGTTTTTATGGTTGCATTTAGAACCGTTCCAGAAGATTCAACAGGAGTAGCACATATACTTGAGCATACAGCTTTGTGTGGATCAAAAAAATATCCTGTTAGAGATCCTTTTTTTATGATGATAAGAAGGTCTATAAATTCTTTTATGAACGCTTTTACCTCAAGTGATTGGACTGCCTACCCTTTTGCAACTCAAAATGAAAAAGATTTTAATAATTTATTATCTGTTTATCTTGATTCTGCTTTTTTCCCGAATCTCGATGCATTGGATTTTGCCCAGGAAGGTCATAGATTAGAGTTCGCAAATGAAGAAAAAGATAAATTAGAAATCAAGGGTGTTGTATATAATGAAATGAAAGGTGCTATGAGCTCAATTACAAGTCAGCTTTGGCATGGCATGTCTAAATATTTATATAGTTCTTCAACATACAAGCATAATAGCGGAGGAAATCCAGAAGATATTCTTGATCTAACTCATGATGATTTGGTTAATTTTCATAAGAAACACTATCATCCCTCTAATGCTATTTTTTTAACTTTTGGTGATATGAACCCAGAGCATATCCAGAATTATATTGAGGAAAATGTCTTATCAAAATTTGATCCATCTGATATGGAAATTTCAGTAGAGAATGAATCAAGAATTCAATCTCCTATTAGAGCTTCTGATAAATATAATCCTTTGCCTGGAGATGAAAAAAATCATCATGTTCTTATTAGTTGGTTGCTAGGAGAAAGTCATAATCCTACAGAGCTCCTAGAAAATTATTTAATGTCTAGTGTGTTATTAGATAATTCTGCATCGCCACTTAGAAAAATCTTAGAAACTTCTCAACTGGGTAAATCACCCTCACCTTTGACTGGCCTTGAAACTAGTCAAAAAGAAATAATATTTGCATGCGGCTTTGAAGGTGTAAGCAGTAATCATGAGATCGATGTTGAAAATACCATAATCGATGAACTCAAAAAAATAGTTGAGAATGGTATTTCTATGGATGTTATTGAAGCTTCTCTTCATCAGCTTGAGATCAGACAAAAAGAAATTGCAGGAGGAGAACCTTTTGGTCTTCAGCTTATGCTGCATTGCTTGCCAGCTTTTATTCACCGCGATGATCCTATTAAAATATTAGATTTAGATGATTCATTTAAAGTTATTAGGGAAAGAATTAAAGAGAAAGGATATATAGAATCACTTATTGATAAGAATCTTATATCAAACAACCATAGACTTACATATACTCTTGTTCCAGAGGAAGGTTTAAATGCAAAAAGTGAAGCAAAGATTAATAAAAATCTTAAAGATAGACTTAGCACACTTACTGAAGTAGAAAAAAATAAGATTGTAAATCTAGCAAAATCACTTAAACAAAGACAAGAACAGGTAGATGATCCTGAGATATTACCAAAAGTAACAAAAGATGATGTCTCAAAAGAGATAAAGATTAAAAAACCTGCTCTTACAAAAGAAAATAATTACTTTTATGAAATTGGTTCAAATGGTATTTTTTATAATACATTGATATATCCATGCATGAATTTATCAAGTGAGGAGCTTAAGTTTGCCTCGATGTTTGCTAACAGCATAACCGAAGTTGAAAATGGCAAACTTTCATATGAAGAATTTCAGAAATTGCAGTCGTCTATATCAGGAGGTATTTCTACAGCATTTACATTAATACCTTATAAAGATAGCTACTCTCTAGCATTGAAAATTTCAGGTAAAAGTCTTGAAGAGAACTCTTCTAAACTGAATGATCTTATCCATTCAACAATAGATAAGACAATAATGAATAACGAAAATAGATTAAAAGAAATTTTAAACCTTGTGGCTTCTCAAAATGATGCCTCATTAGTTCAAAATGGTCATTACTTAGCTATGAATAGTTCAGCATCCAGTATAAGTGAAATAGCATCTACGAATGATGTCTTGTCAGGTATTAAATTTATAACTAATACAAATAAGCTCATTAAAGATGAAAAAGCTTTTGAAGATTATTTAGAAATATTGAGATCTATTCAATCAAAAATTGTTAAGCAACCAATGTATCAATATGCGGCAACTTCAAAAGATATTGATTCAATTATTCTTCAAAACAAAGCTAAAAATATAGAAACAGAAATATTAAACCTTTCCATAGCATCAAATATAAATAATGCATGGATTACAGGTTCTCAGGTTTCCTTTTGTGCTGAAACTTTCCCATCAGTGGGATCAAATCATAAGGATTCAGCAGCATTGGCAGTGCTAGGAGTAGTTCTTAGAAATGGCTATTTGCATACTGCGATTAGAGAGAAAGGAGGAGCCTATGGCTCAGGAGCAATGAATGATACGGTTTCAAAATGCTTTAAGTTCTTTTCTTACAGAGATCCAAAGTGCTCAGAAACGTTTGCTGAATTCAAAAATTCAATTGATTGGGTTTTGTCTGGCTCAGTATCAAAAGAACAATTAGAAGAAGGTATTTTAGGTATTGTATCAAGCATTGATAAGCCCTTATCTCCAAATGGAGAATCTGCAATGGATTTTACGAATATGCTGGATGGTAAAACTGATGAAGATAGATTACGTTTTAAAAATAATGTACTTAGTTGTACTTTAGAAGATATTAAAAGAGTAGCTAATACGTATTTAATACAAAATAGCTCTAAATCAGTAATTGCTGGTAAAGGCTTTGAAGATGAAATTTCAAAACTTGGTTTTAGTATAAATATTATTTAACCAAAAATTTTAAACCTTTTCTTTTCAAGATCTTTTGCGCAGCCCCAATATTGTTGCTGATAATTTGTTGATCTTGCCTGTACCCGATCAGCAACTTTAATGAGCCATTGTTTCTTTCTATAAGTTTTCTTTTTAAAACCGCCATATCCTTCGTGATAAGCCAGATATAATGAACGAGCATCTGTCCTCTCAAAACCTTGATAATAACCTTTACTTGCATACCAGCCTATAAAATCAGCAGAGTCTGCAAAGTTTTTTCTATTAGCTCTTGAGTTACCAGTCTCATCTTTATAATCTTCCCAAGTAAGCGTAAGAGCCTGAGAAAACCCTTTAGCAGATGAGGGTCTTTTCCATGGAATAAAGCCTAAAAGCTTTTCTCTTTCAGGTTTAGCATCCGATTGAAAACTTGATTCTTGATATATAAATGACATTAAAACATATGGAGGTAATTTCCATCTCTTTTCAGTCTTTACTGCGGCCTTATACCAACTTCTTTTTTCCTTAAAGATTGAGCATATATTATCTGGATTTTCAGGAGGCGTAACCGCACATGATGAAACTGCAAATATAATAGCAATTGTTTTAAGTAAATTTCTTTGGATCATTTAATAGCTCAATGTATTCATCTTCTGATAAAACCTTTATACCTAATTCAGTTGCTTTGTTCAACTTTGATCCTGCGTTATCTCCGGCTATAACAAGGGATGTGTTTTTTGAAACGCTAGAAGAGACTTTAGCGCCATTCAGAAGAAGATTTTCTTTAATTTCATCTCTAGAATATTTTTGTAACTTACCAGTAAGAACTATATTAAGGTTTAAAAGTGGCATTTCATCCAATGTAGGAGATTTAATTTTATTAATTTTTACATTACCTAATAAATCATCTATAAATAGGCATACAAAATCATTTTTAAAAAAATTAATTATATTTGATGCCACTTTAGGGCCTATATCCTCAATAGATATCAAATCGGCAAAAGATGCATCTTGTATCTTTTTAAATTCCTTAAAGTTGCTTGCTAATGATCTAGAAGTTGATTCTCCAACATCAGGAATGCCAAGTGAATATATAAACTTATGTAAATCAATATTTTTAGAAATTTCAATAGATTTAATTAGGTTGTTAATTGATTTTTCACCAAATCCTTCAAGTTCATACAATTCTTTTTTATATTTATGTAATTTAAAAATATCGGCAGCTGTTTTTAAATAACCCATTGCAATGAATTTAGATATAATTTCTTGACCAAGTCCTTCTATATCTAAAGCTTTTCTTGAAACAAAATGTATTATCGAGCCTTTAAGAATTTCATCACATTTATATTCTGCGGAGCATCTCAAAAAAGCTCCATCATTTTTTACTTCCTTAAGTATTAAATCTTTATTAACATGATTTTCAGTAAAAAATTCTGCCTCTTGTTTGCTGCCCAATGATTTAATTTTCTTATCTCCATCAAAAACATCCCAATCTGATGCATTTTCTTTAATGACATTGGCTCCACACGCTGGGCAAGCCCTAGGAATTTCTATATCAATAGGATTATGTCTTTTTGATTCAATAACTTTAATTATTTGTGGGATCACGTCTCCAGCCCTTCTGATAATGACTGTATCATTAATTTTTACATCTAATCTGTTGATTTCATCAATATTGTGCAAGGTACAATTGCTTACAATTACACCCCCAACCTTTACAGGCTTTAGTCTAGCAACAGGAGTAATAACCCCCGTTCGCCCTACTTGAAAAGAAACTTCTAAAATCTCAGTTGTCGCCTCTTCTGCAGGAAATTTATGAGCAATTGCCCATCTTGGTGATCTTGATACTTTTCCAAGTTTATTTTGAAATTCAAGATTATTAATTTTGTAAACAACACCATCAATATCAAAAGGTATTTGGTCTCTTGTCTCTAATATTTTGTTGTAATACTTTAAACAATCATCAATTGAATATGAGATTTTATTCAATTTTGATACAGGTATCCCCATTTTAGATATTGCTTCAAAAAATTCTTTTACTGACTCTATTTCTAATCCTTGAATTTCTCCAATTCCATGCGCGATAAATGATAAAGGCCTTGCTGCAGTAATTTTAGGGTCTAACTGTCTTAAGCTTCCGGATGCCGCATTTCTGGGATTAGCAAAAATTTTTTCATTATTTCTTTTTGCGTCTTCA
The DNA here is from genome assembly GCA_902559885.1 of uncultured SAR86 cluster bacterium. Classification (GTDB taxonomy): domain Bacteria; phylum Pseudomonadota; class Gammaproteobacteria; order Magnimaribacterales; family D2472; genus CACEJU01. Next base: position 72,933 of record CACEJU010000003.1, read on the forward strand.
TTTAATTTTTCAAAATCCTTTTTTGAAATAAATATTTCACCTCTAACCTCTAGATAGTCAGGAATAGTGAAATCACTAGAAAGTAATTTCAATGGGATGGATTTAATTGTTTGAATATTTGAAGTTATATCCTCACCTAGAAAGCCATCGCCTCTAGTTAAAGCTGAAACTAGATGTCCTTTTTCATAAATAATTGAAACAGCAGCTCCATCCATTTTAGGCTCACATATAATTTCATACCCGTAATCAGTTAAAAGTCTTTTATTAACTCTGGTATAAAAATCCTCCAATTCATCTTTGGTGAATACATTTGCAAGCGATAGCATTGGTTTTAAATGCTCAACTGTATTAAATTGTGCTACTGGGGCGCTACCAATCCTTTGAGTGGGTGAGTCTTTAGATATCAGATTAGGGTTATTTTTTTCAAACTCCTCTAGATTTTTTAGAAGTACATCATATTCTCTATCACTTATTTCAGGATCATCAAGAGAATAATATCTATGATCATGATATCTAATCTGATCTTTTAGCTCTTCATAATCAGTTATTAGTTTGCTCATACACTAATTATAACTTTCTAAGCTTTTAATTCGAGCAATCTCCTGGGCTTTATTTTCAAGATGAGAAATCATTTGTTTTGTAATGGGGGTCCTTTCTTGGTCGCAAATATTTGCATGAAATTTATCAGCAAATAAGTAAGAAAGATCAACCATAGATTTTAAAGTTAGAATAGGATCATCAACAGTTACAAGATCTGCAGCAACTATTATTGCAAATGTTTTTGTTTCCTCGTTGAGTAACCCAGGATTTAAAGCGTTAGCAATTCTATATTCCTCATTACCAGAACTTAAGACCGAAAAAAAACCATTATTAAACTTAGCATCTATGTTATTCATAAATCCAAACAATTGATCCATATCAAAGAAAGATTTATCGATAGATATTAAGTTAAAAACTACTAACTCCTGATCTGGGAGATCATTGCTTGAATTATCGAATTCAAAAGAAGTTTGTTCCGCTTTTGAATGCTTAGAATCTGAAATATTGCTATCAATGGAGGGTTCTATTTTTACATGAAGATCTCTATTGCTTGAAATTTTCTTAACAAAAAAGAAAGTAAGTACTAAGAAAGCTAGTACAGATATACCAATAAGATATATTTCAATATTAGCATCTATCATCATGCCTCAGCCATTTCTAAAGCTTGGCTAACATCAACAGAAACCATTCTTGAAACCCCAGCTTCTTGCATAGTGACGCCCATCAGGTGATCGCTTTTTTCCATTGAAACCTTGTTATGTGTAATAAATATAAATTGAACATTTTTTGACATTTCATCAACCATGTCTATGAATCTCATAGTATTTAAATCATCTAATGGTGCATCTACCTCATCTAACATACAAAAAGGTGCTGGGTTTAATTCAAATAAAGCAAAAACTAATGCAAGTGCAGTTAATGCTTTTTCACCACCAGATAATTGCGATATTGTTGCATTCTTTTTTCCAGGAGGTCTAGCCATTAAAACAACGCCTGCATTAAGCGGATCTGGATCGGTCAATGTTAATTCAGCAAAACCTCCTCCAAATAATTTAGGGAATACCTCTTTAACTTTAGCATTGACAGAATCAAAACTTTCTTTAAAAATTATTTTAGTTTCCTGATCAATTTTTTTAATAGCATCAGAAAGTTTAGCAAGAGCTTCTTCAAGATCTTGATACTGCTCATCAAGATCATCTTTTCTTTTTGATTCTTCTGCTATTTCTTCAGGAGCCGCTAAATTAATTGCACCAAGTCTTACAATTTTTACCTGTATTTCATTTAGTAAGTCTTCAAGCTCACTAATTTTTAGATTTTCATATTTAGATAAATCTAATTCTTCAATATTTATTCCAGCATCATTAAGCTTAGACTGTGCGGTTTCATATTTAATCTGATGTGATTTTAGCTCAACTCTATTATTTGATATTTTCTCAGCAATAGTTCTTAAATCTAGCTCAGCCATTGATCGATCTCGCTCAAGCTCTCTAACTTCTGCATCAACTTTTGATTGTTGTTGTCTAATTTTATTTAATTCTGTTTCAGATAGAGCGCTATCTTCAATTAACGCTTTTAATTCAAGTGAATTTTTTTCTTGAATTTTTTGTGAGCTATTTATGTCATTAGTTAACCTTGATTTACGAAGTATGTAATCATCTTGAATTGATTTAGTTTGAGCAGATGCAATATCAAAAATCTCTAAAAGTAGCTCTTTTAGCTCAATAGTCTTAGTCTTTATTGTGTCATTAGGTATTGATGAAATAATTTCATCAAGAATGTGAAGTGCTTTTTCTTTTGGAGTTAAGTTTTCAAAATTAGAATTTTTTTCAATTGTTTTTTGGTGCAATGCCTCTACTCTATCTAATTCCTCTTTCAGACTATCTTCAGAAGACTTTGCATTATGAATATTCTGTTCAAGTCTCGCGATTTCAGCACCAATTGTGTAGTATTTTTTCTGAGCTTCTTCATAGGAGTTTATAACTGATTCATTCTGTGTTCTAAACTCATCAATTTGGGCCTGCTTAGCTTGAGTTTCAGCTTCTTTAATTTTGTAATCTCTGTTGTATTTATCAATTATTTTTTGCAATTCATCTCTTTTTTCTTGCGCCTCTAATAAGAAAAGCACAGAAATATCGATCTCTGTCTCATTTTCTTGTTTTTTAAGAAATTGGTATTTTTCAGCTGCTTTTGCTTGACCCTCAAGACGCCTTATTAGTCTTGCAATCTCGTCTCTAATATCTTTTACTCTTGAAAGATTCTCTTTGGTTCTTTTAATTCTGCTTTCTGTTTCTTTTCTTCTTTCACGATATTTTGATACACCCGCAGCTTCCTCTATATGAACTCTTAATTCCTCTGGTTTTGCACCAACAAGGTTACTTACCATACCTTGCTCAATAATTGCATACGAATTAGGGCCTAGGCCTGTTCCCAAAAAAATATCCTGAACATCCTTTCGCCTACATTTTGTATTATTTATAAAATAATCTGATATGCCATCTCTAGTCATAGATCTTTTAATAGAGATTTCATTAAATGATGCGTATTCGCCCCCGATTTTTCCCATTGAATTATCAAATAATAACTCTACGGTACATTGCCCCGAAGCTTTTCTTTTATCTGAGCCATTAAAGATAACATCAACCATAGAATCACCCCTAAGATTCTTTGCTGAAAGCTCGCCTAAAACCCATTTAACTGCATCTATAACATTAGATTTACCACAACCATTTGGGCCTACAACTCCAACTAGATTTGTTGGAAAAGTAATTTTCGTGGAATCCACGAAGCTCTTAAAACCTGAAAGTTTTATGTGTTTAAGCTGCATATTTAATTATAAATTTTAAACTACATATTAAACTATTGTGTCACTGTAGACCATTGATTTGTCTCAATTTTGTAGTCATTTATTGGTGATGAAATGATAAAGAAAAAAGTAGATTCAAAGCTATAACTAACACCATTCTCACATAGTATTTTAGCCTCTAATAGCATTTCCTCATTGTTAAGATAGGCAGAAGATAAATCAAAACCGGGAATAAGCGAATGACTGGAATCTAATAATATTTTATCAAGATCTGATGATTTTTTTGAAGCAATAGGTATCTCAGGCCCATTATTTATATAGACTTCAATTTCAGATTCCAGTATTGAACATTCCAAAGAACCTAAAGAAGACAAATCAACCATTAAAGCTACTTCTTTAGAAATTGGAAATTTTAAATCTCTTAACATTGTATAAAAATTGTAAAAGACTAACTTTTCTTCATTGGTTTGAAAAAAAGGTTCTGAAAAAGCAATAAGTGATTCAGCTGACTTAATTTTTTTATCAGAAATTGATTTATTTAAATATTTTACAAGCCAAATTTTTTGATCCTCCAGAGGAACCAAAAGATCAAATTCTGAAAATAAATCGTCTTCTATTTCATTATTATTTAATATCTTTTGTATTATTTTGTTATTTAAGGAGCTAATTTGATAATTTCCAATAAAAGAAAATGAGCTGAAATAAGCTAGAAGAACTATAGAAGTAATAAAAACTGTTACGCCTATAACCACTCCTTTTAAATTAGTTACTTGCTTAAAAAGAAAAGCAATAATCGGCAATAGAAACAAAATAGTAATTGCTATATATGGCAATATCATCTTTTTGATCTCATTATAAAAACTATACTTGCTATCAATAAAAATATAAAAGGCGCAAACCATAATATATAGGTTTCGTTACTTAGCCCAGGATCATACAGAGATTGATTTCCATATCTTTGAGATACAAATGTTTTAATTTCTTCATCTGATTTTTTTTCATTGATAAGCTCAGCTATTTTAAATTTTAAATCTTCGCTGACTGGAGCATTTGAACTTGCTAAAGAACCGCTTGTACACTTAGGACATCGTATTTCTTTGATGAGGTTGTTAAATCTCTCCTCATCTTCATAGGTTGTTAACCCGTAATATGAAGAAGCAAATAATAAAATTGGAAATAAATATATTAGTAAAAATTTTTTCATAAATTTTTAATGTTGTTCTTATTGATAATGGGCAAGAAAGTTTCTGTCCACACTCTTTCATTAACCTCGCCAGAGTAGTGAGCTATAATTTTTCCATTATGAATTAAAAATGTCTCAGGAGCGCCAGTAACACCTAAATCAAGTGCTAAAGAACCTTTTGGATCATATAAAACCTCAGAATAAGGATCTCCATATTTATTAAGCCAATTTTGCGCATTAAACCTTTCATCTTTATAGTTTAGACCAATAATTTTTATATCTTTTCCTTTCAAATTCATTAAAAAAGGATGTTCCACTAAACATGTTATGCACCAACTTGCCCAGACATTTAATAAGCCAGTAGAAGGCAGATCTTGCTCATTAAGAAAAATTTTTTCATCATCTAAAGTCTCAAGATAAAAGCTTGGGAAAGCAAATTCGTCTGTTTGGAAGCCAGGATATATTTTTTCTTCAGATAAATAAAAATAAAAAAATATAAAAAATGTAGCTGGTACTAGAATAATAAATAATTTAAAAATATTTTTCACGATTGCCTCCTGGTATTACTAATAATAAATAAAGAGGCAAGCGCCATCATAATCATTGATGCCCATATGTATCTAATAAAATAATTTAATTGTATATTTACTATCCATGATCCATCGTCTAATTGATCGCCTAATGTGACATATATATCTTTTATTGGGGTTACTTTTATATCTGTTTCAGTTGTAATTTGTCCTCTAACAAAATATCTTCTTTTTTCTGGCTCAAGTATATATTGATTAGCGCCATCATTTACTTTTAAAAATCCCTTAATAGAATCATAATTAGAGCCATTAAGAACTTTGATTTGTTCCAATGTTATATTAATACCTTTATATGTTTTAGTTTCATTGATATTTAAGTTTAAGACTCTTTCAGAACTTAAAAGCGAGTTTAAAGATATTGCAACAATTAAAACACCCAATCCAAAATGAGCACAAAAACTGGCTATATTGATGTATTTACTCATAAATAATACAAATAAATATCTAATGATGATTAAATAGCCAACAAATAAACTAATAAGCAATAAAATATTTTTAATCTCAAACTCTTGATATAGATAAAGTGTTATGACAAATGCAAAAATTATTGAAAAGCTAAGTGGATGAAGAAGTTTAATTTTACTAAGAGAGCCATTCCAATTTATTTCTATTGAAAAAACAAGAAACACTGCTGCAATAATAGTGATCGGTATATATATTGAATTATAAAAAGGCGCACCGACACTTATCTTTTCATTATATAAATACTCAAAAATCAGAGGGTAAAGTACCCCTAACATAGTCGAAAAAATTAAAGTGATAAATAAAATATTATTTATTGAGATAAATGATTGTTTTGATATGAGAGTAGATTTTTTTGATGATAGTTTTTCATATTTATTTGCATAAATAAATAATGAAGACAGAACAATAATTGAACAAAATGCTAAAAGATATAATCCTCTTTCTGGATCATTAGCAAATGAGTGAACGCTGTCAATGATTCCAGACCTAACTATAAATGCTCCAAATAAGCTTAAAGAAAAAACTAGTAATGCCAAAAGTATTGTCCAAGATCTATGAGCTCTTGTGTCAGCTGAAACTTTTAATGAGTGGATAAATGCAGTTGCTGCTAACCAAGGCATTAATGCAACATTCTCAACTGGATCCCAGAACCAATAGCCTCCCCAACCTAATTCATAGTATGCCCACCAACTTCCTAAAGCAATTCCTATAGTTAAAAAAGACCAAGCAATAACCGACCAAGATCTTATAGCTCTTTCCCAACTATATGAATATTCTTCATGTATTAAAAAAGAAATGGAATATGCAAAAGGTATGACAAAACCAACATATCCTAAATATAGTGTTGGTGGATGCATTGCTAATGCTGGGTCTTGTAAAACTGGGTTTATATCTGCACCATTTTCAGGTGCTAATGGAAGGATTTGAGTAAAAGGACTAGAGGTTAATAATAGAAAAACCATAAACCCAAAAAGTATTAAACTAATTATGCCGATTGAAGTCATCTTAATTTGATCATTAGATGGTTTATGCAAATTAAAGAAGTATCCCCAAATTGCTAAGAATAAAATCCAAACAAACATAGAGCCTTCATGTGCACTCCAAATAGATGAAATTTTATAAAACACAGGTAAATTACTATTTGAATGATTGGCAATATACTCTACGCTAAAATCATCTGAAATGGCTAAGTAAACGTATATACCAAAAGATATAAATAATAAATAACAACTATTTGAGAAAATATTTTTTATTAAGCTTTTAGATGCATCTGCTTGCTTAATAAATAGAAAGCTCAGACATGCACAAAGCAGGAAGGATGCTCCTGAAAGGATGCTCATATAGTGTGAAAGATTAATTAACATACTAATCTAGTTGAGGTGGCATATAGTTTTCATCATGTTTTGCAAGAACTTGATCTGCAACCAAAATATTCTTTTCAACATAGCCAAGTGCAACAACACCGCTACCCTCTTTAAATAAATCAGGAACGATTCCAGCATAATACACATCAACCGTTTCTTTATAATCAGTGACAGTAAAAATTATTCCATCTTTATTTCTTTTAACAGAGCCATCAAGAACCATTCCTCCTAGTTTAACCCTTCTATTCTCTGAGAAATTTGCGCTTTTAAAATCTGAGGCTGTGTAAAAATAATCAAGTTTATTGTTAAGTGAATAAAGAATTAAAAATATTCCTAAACTTGCACCAAGCAAAATTAATAAAACTTTTTTTAATCTCTTTCTTCTAATTAATTTCATTATTTTCTTTTTTAAAATTATTAATTTTAATTTTATAAAACAGGAATAGCCCAATTATCACCATTAAAAAAATAATAAGTACAACCCATACATAAATCCCATGACCATTCATGTAGAAAAGACTTCTAAGTGATTCAAATTGCACGTTCATCATATTGATTGAATCCATTTCTTATTTTTTTCTCTGAGTAAAATTTCATATTGAATTGCTCTAAGTACAATAGCAATAATTAAACCTAAAAATGAAAATATACATATCATTAAAGGATAAAGCATAGCCAAGTCTATAGATGGTTTTGATGATAAAGTTATAGATGCAGGCTGATGAAGTGTGCTCCACCAATTTACAGACATTTTGATAATTGGAATATTTATAAAACCAACTAAAGCTAACACCGATATAAACTTATCTGCTTTATCTAAATTATTAAATGAATTATGAAGAGAAATTAAGCCTAGATACATAATAAATAATATCAATGTTGAGGTTATCCTTGCATCCCATTGCCACCATGTACCCCAGGTTGGTATTCCCCATATAGAACCAGAAATTAAGGCTAAAAAAGTAACACTGGCCCCAATTAGTGACACAGATTTAACAACATATGCTGCTAACTTTACTTTCCATATTAAAAAAATAAAACTTGCTACAGCGATCATCATATATAAGCTTTGAGCAGCAAAAGATGCAGGTACATGCATGTATATAATCCTGTAGGAATTCCCTTGTACTTTATCAACTGGCGCATAAAGAATCCCCCAAATTAAACCAATTATTAAAGACGTAATTGATAGCCAGAAAAGATAAGGGAAAATTTTTTGCGAAACAAAATAAAATGTTTTTGGGGAAGCAAATTGATGAAAAAATTTTTTAAACACTTTGTCTAATCTAAATGAGCTTTTAAAATAAAAGATATTAAAAAAGGAATTATAGTTATTATAATTGAAAGCACGCCTAATAATAAAATAATGTAACTATAAAAATTAAGAGCATATTCTAATGCTGTTATGAATTTACCAAGAGTAATTAAAATTGGTAATACAAGAGGAAGACATACTAAAGAGCTTAAAAGAGAGCCTTTATTTAAGCTCAATGAATTACCAAAACTAAATACAGCAAAATAGATATAATTAACTACAAGAGAAATTACGCCTATTAAGAGAGAGCTTTCAAAATTACTAGTAAAAGCTATTGCGAAAATAAAGCTTAAAATTCCAATTGGAACTCCAATCAACAACCAATAAACAAAAATCTTTATGAAAACTATTAGTGGCAGCGAAATATTATTAACAATGTATTGATCCATAGTACCGTCTAAATAATCTTCTAGAAAAATATCTTCTGTAGAAAACATAATGGTCATTAAGGATCCTAACCAAAGAATAGAATAAAACGACTTGGCTAATTCACTTGTAGAATATTCAACAGTTAATGGATAGGCAATAATTATAAGAGTAAATATTAATACAGGCCCTAACCATGATCTTATTTTTTTAAAAAGCTTAAATAGCTCGATATGCAATAATCCTTTCATTACAAATACACCTCAATTGAATCTAAGTTCATATCAATATGTGATGAATAGACTATTGTTTTACCCTTGGCTAATTCTTTTTTTAAAAATTCTATTAAATAGATTTGCGTTTTTGCATCTAAGCCAACGCAAGGCTCATCAAGAATAATAAGATCTGAATTATTATTAAATACTTTTAAGAGACTAGCTTTTTTTCTCTGACCAAAAGACAAACTACCTATTTTTAACTCTAATTTATTTTTTAAGTTTAATGATTCAAGAAATATATTGGTATCTTTAATATCAAAAGAGCCATCCATCAGAATATTCTCTTTTAAAGTTAAATAATCCTTGAGTGCGTTGCTATGTCCAACCATAACCTTACTAATTTCCTCATCAATAATGACTTCCCCATTTGAAGATGAGCAAATACCCGCAATTATTCTTAAAAGTGTAGTCTTGCCACTTCCATTGGAGCCTTTTATATGAATTGATTCGCCTTTTTTTGCCTCAAAATTAATATTCTTAAATAACTTAGTATTATTTATAGAATAGCCTATATTGTGAGCTGCTAATACATAATCATTTGTCATGTTTCTATTCAAATTTAATATTTTTAGATCTTATTATAAGCGCTGGTAAAGGCTTTTGAGGGTCTAATCTAGAATATAGCCTTCTAGAGATCTCAGAAAAAATATTTTTTTCTATTTTACCAAAACCACCAATTGAAAAATATAAGTTTTTAGTAAAATAAATTCCTTGTTCAAAATCAGGGGTACTTCTCAATTTTGTGATAACTTTTTTAAAGTCCTGACCAATATTTTTTCTAAATTTATTAAATTTAAACCAACCCCAGCTAGGAAAAGGCATTGATGCAACCTTTTGTAATTTTAATCTGGTTTGTTTGTTTGGTATGGAGGATGGTGGCAATAAAACTACAATCTCTCCCTTAGATTCTGCAATCTTAATATCTAGATCTTTAATGAATGAATCAATATTTTTAAAATTTAACTTTAAAAACTCTTCGTAAGAATCTGTTTTGATTGCTTTTTTATCAGCGAGATGCTTGGATGAGCCAAGAACAATATAGGATACTAATTCTTGGCTCAAAACATTTATATACTAGCTAAGGCTTGGTCAATGTCAGCGATGATATCATCAACATGCTCAATACCAATTGATAATCTAACAAAGCCAGGTGTAACTCCTGTAGATAGCTGCTCTTCAGGCGTTAACTGACTATGAGTAGTACTTGCAGGGTGAATTGCCAAAGATCTAGAATCTCCTATATTAGCTACATGATATAACAATTCTAGTGAATTGATGAACTTTTTACCGGCCTCTAGTCCATCTTTAAGCTCAAATCCCATTAAGGCACCAAAACCATTTGATAAATATTTATCTGCTCTCTCTTTAGCTAAATCAGTTGCTTTAGATGGATATATAACTTTTTCTACTTTAGGATGATTTTCTAGAAAATCAGCAACCTTAGACGCATTTTCTGAATGCTGTTTGATTCTTAAAGCAAGAGTCTCTAACCCCTGAATAAACATAAAAGCATTAAAAGGGCTCATTGCTGCACCCATATCTCTTAATAAAGTCGTTCTGGCTTTAAGAATATATGCAATTGGGCCTAACGGCTTAACAGCCTCAGTCCAAATGGCTCCATGATAAGATGGATCAGGCGTATTTAAGGCTGGCTGCCTTTCTGGAAATGCTTCCCAATCAAAATTACCGCTATCAACAATAATCCCACCTATTGAAGTTCCATGCCCTCCAATAAATTTTGTTGTTGAATGAATAATTATTGCAGCACCATGATCAAAAGGCTTTGCAATTATTGGTGCTGCTGTATTGTCAACAATCAATGGAATTCCTAAAGGCCTTCCTATCTCAGCAACTTCAGAAATAGGAAATACTTCAAAACTTGGATTTGGTAAGACCTCTCCGTAATAAGCTCTTGTATTATCATCAGTGGCTTTTAGAAAATTCTCAGGATCAGCAGGATCAACGAATCTAACTTCAATTCCAATATCTGCAAATGAATTTTTAAACTGATTATAGGTTCCACCATATAAATGTGATGATGCAACTATGTTATCACCTGCTTTTGCTATATTTTGAATTGCATATGCTGATGCTGCTTGACCAGATGCAACTGCTAAAGCGCCAACTCCACCCTCAAGAGCGGCAATTCTTTCCTCAAGAACTGCACAGGTTGGGTTCATAATTCTTGAGTAAATATTACCCAGCTCAGATAATGCAAATAAATTTGATGCATGCTCAGTATCATCAAATTGATATGAGGTTGTTTGATGAATTGGGACAGCAACTGAATTAGTAGTTTCGTCTTTTCTCCATCCTACATGAAGACCAATGGTCTCTGGATTTGTATAGTTTTTAGACATAATTTTTCCTTAATAATAAAATTATCAGCAAAAAAAAGGGAATTGATCAAAAGATTTCATCTCTTTAGCTTATTTATTAAACGCTAGCAAGCTGATTTCAAAAAGCGTTTGAGGGATTATATTGATTTTTAGTTTTCATAACAAGTTAAAATTTAATAAAACTAGACTCTAGTCTTTAATTATTTATAATTAATCACGAGGTAAATTTTATGGCAAAAAAATATAATAATTTTCGAGTTGGTGGATCTCCAAGAGTAGAGAATGAAGACTATTCTGTATGGACAAATGATCTTCTAGAAAGAATCATCGCAAGTAAAACTGTTATTCAACCAGGAAAATCAACAGTTGGACATAAGCTCATTGATTCAGATGTGGTTTATGTTATTACTAATGGAAGAGGCACTATGGAAGTTATTGAATATGCTAATAGCCAAGATGGTCATGGTTCAGACCCATCTTTTGGTATTGAGCATGAAGACTCATATGATTTAGCCTCAGGAGATGTTATTCTTGTTCAAAGCGGCGATTACGTTAAAGTTGTAAATAATTCTGACCATGATCAGTTAACCTACTTAAGAATTTTTGATAGAGGCGGCTGGAGAAATTAATCCAAGCCTTTAATTAATTCACTGAAATAGTAGCTATTACTGGCAAGTGATCTGATACCCCTCTTCCATTATTCATATTAAAAGATAAAGGCTTTCCTTCTTTATTGGTGTTGATATTTGTTTTCAGCACATTTATAGATTCATTTTTAAAAGTTATACCACGATTCTCTTTAATAATTATTACATCTAAAAAAGACCAATTATCATCTCTTCTGTAATAGTGACTACCAGAACAATTTGTGCAACCAGCTATATGAGAGATATCCCAATCTTTATCTAGTGATACAAAAGTTTTATTATTATCTGCTTCAAATGAAGTTACATTAAAATCGCCTAACGCAATGACAGCATTAGAATGAGAAGATGTTATTTTTTTTAATGTATTAAACGCATCTTTTCTCATACCAATTGGATTGTAAGGTGCTGGAAAATGAACGTTATAAAAATGAATTGGTTTACCATTAAAGTCTATAACTGCCTCTAAAATTGGTCGAGTGTCTTTTGTTGAAAACTCTGGAGAAAATATAATTTTGTGTTGCTTAGTTTTTTGGATCTTATACTTTGATAAGTATGCATTATCAATACCTCTATAGTCGTTACCCTCTATTAACACATAATCAATATAGCCCTTATCTTTTAATTTATAGAAAATATCTTTTAAAGCATTAATGTTCTCTATTTCCTGAAAAGCTATTACGTCTGGAGTTGAATCTAAGGATCTAATAGTTGCAACTATATTATTTAATTTTTTATTTTTATTTTCGTCACTCCAATCAAGGTACAGGCATTCGTTTTTCCATTTTGAAACTCTAATCTTATTACAAGCATCTATATGGCCTTGATCTTGTTTAGCTGAAAGTGGAAGATAAGCTTTATCGTCTTTACCAGGGTCATCATAAGTATCAAAAAAATTCTCTAAGTTATATGACATTACGCTCAAGCTATTATTTGCATATGAAGATATACTCAAAAATAAAAACAAAAATATAAAAACTTTTAATTTCATAACTATTTTTTTATTTTAAGCCTAATATCTAAATCAATACGCATTTCAGATTTGTGTGATTCACTAAGATTGATTAAATGTTCTAAATGATCAGATTTAAAATTAGCTGTTTTTCTTACATTCATATCAATATGGCCAAGGATTGTCTCCCAAAAAGCAGATGGATTACCGTCTTTATCTTTTAGACAACCAATCATATGTAAAAGTTTATTATTAACAGAATAAAGAGCATACTCTATATTAATAATATCATCTAAAAGGAATTCTTTAAGATATCTCACATTGTCTTCAAGGGTAAAAGTTGAAAATCCTGATGCAAAATGATCATCTGTAAATTTCAACTCATTCGTATAAAAAATATGTGAATTATCTTCAAATATTTGATGATAAAAACATACATTCATATGACCATTTAGGTCACACATGTCTTTAGAAACAACTACAGGATCAACTTTATAAGGTAAATTAATTTTCATTTGATATAAAAAAATAAGGCTGGTTAAACCAGCCTTATTATAAATGGATTAAGTACTAATTAAAATGAAGTACCGAAAGCTAAACCATAAGATCTTGGATCAGTGTAAGTACCAAATTGAGCTCCACCTTGAAGCGCACTTGATGCTGCCCATGTTCCAATAAATCTATCATCAGCTAAATTCTTTCCATAAAGAGCTACATACCAATCACTTGCATTTGGATTATATGTAAATCTTAAATCCCAGAATTTTTGCTCTGGCATTCTAGCTCTGTCAGTATTAAATACATTACCTTCTCTTTCAGCTTGGTATCTGTGAACAAGTCTAGCAGTCAACATACCATTTTCCATTTCAAAATCATGGTTTAGAGCAATACTATAAGAAAGCTCAGGTGACTGAGGTAAAGTATTACCTGATATATCAACTAAGTTAGGAGCAACAGGACATCCAGCACCTGCTAGAGGGTTAAATCCTCCACCTGCAACTGTTGCAATGTCTGCACCTTTAGCCATACATAGGTAACCAGCAGATTTAGCTACTAATGTTAAATTACCAGCTGCATCAAGACCCCATCCATAAGTCACAGCTCCTGCTGCATCTAATGGTAGCGCTTCAACTCCAGTAGCACCTGATGCTGGTCCACAAAGACCTGGCACTGGTGCTGTAGTAGCACAACCTGGTGATCCTGGTGTCCAACCAGTAGGATCAAGATCAAGCATAGTTACTACATTACCTGGATTTAAGGGATCAGGCATAGCAGCATCCTGCATTTCACTTTGAACATATAACCAATTAAAGTCTAATCTTGTTGATTCACTTAAATATGCAATTAAGTTACCTTCAAAACCTTTAATTTCTGAATCAATGTTGTAGTTAACAGAACCAGCGTTTTCAATATTTGAGATTAACAAACCATCTGTAGAGTTAAAGAATGCTGAAGCATTAAATAATACTGCACCATCCATTAATATACTCTTTGTACCAATCTCAAATACACCTGTCTCTTCTTGATCATATGGATCAGGAGTAGAACCAATTACTGGGTTGTTACCACCAGCTTTAACAGCTGTTGTGTAACTTGCATAAACCATCTGATTATCAGATAGATCGTGTTGAAGAGCTAGCTTATACGCAAAAGCATCATCTTCAATAATTTCAACAGTTGGTGAGAAAGAATATTGTCCGCTTAAATATGCTTCTTGAGTATAGTTAGGACAATTAAGATCTGTTAAACAAGTCATAATTGTATCTTTAACTGTATCATCATTATATCTTAGGCCAACAGTAAGTTTTGTATCTTCATTTAGATCAAAATACATTTCACCAAATAACGCAGTTGATTTAACCCTTACGTGGTCATCATTAACATAACCTCTCATTTCTACTGGTAATTCATATTTACCAACGCCAGCACCTTGTAAGAGAAGACCTAAACACTGTGGATCAAACTGTGATGGAGGTAAACCAAATGCAGGACAGTTTGTAGCAGCAGCAGTTCCACCAAGAACTAATGTTTGGTAGAAAGGAATACCACCGTATCCATTAAATGCGCCACCAAATACTGCAGTTGAATATGGATGAGCTGCAAAATTTGCAGTCATGTTCCAAGCAGCAGTTTGAACCTGATATCTATTATGGTTTCTATCATCATATGAATATGCACCAGCTACGAAATTAAATGGTCCGTCATAATCAGAAATAACAGTAACCTCAAATTGAGAACCATTAGTATCAACTGTTGAGTATTCGTATGTTCTATCTGAATTTACGTTTTCACAGAAACTAAATTTGTTACCAAATCCACCAAAACAAGCATCAAATGAAATTGGGCCAATCGGAACAGTTTGAGGCACTAAACCAGGAAATGGTATATCAGAATGACTGTAATCATTATCATTCATATGCTCATATCTTCTTGTACCATATGAATATTTAACATTTAAAGTTAAAGTATCTGAGAGATCTCTTTCATACTCTAAATTAGCAAATTCAGACAACTGATAATGCTCAGGAATTCTTGTTAAATATGCTTCACTGAAATTATCAGGAACAGTAGCGCCTGCATATGAGTTAACAAAAGCAGAAGGATTTAAACCACCTACTAAATTAAACAATGCAGCAGTGCTTCCTCTTGAATCAGATGCTTGGTTAGGTGAACCTACTTCAAATGGGTTACAGCCTAATAACTGGTGTGTTTGACAAAAAGCAGTTCCAATATTGTTTCTATTATCTTCACTTTCATACCTATCATAGGTAAATTTTAAAGTTGAATCATCACCAATATCAAAATCCATCGATAACCTAACACCTAGACCATCTCTATCATCAAAATCTTCACCAGTTCTAAGATTTTTACTCATACCATCTCTTGATGAAGAAACTAAAGCCAATCTAGTTCTAATAGTATCTGATATTGGAATATTAACAGCTGTGGTTAATCTTTTTGAATTAAAGTTTCCAGATTCAACATCAACATAACCACTAAATTCACTATCTGGTCTTGATGTAATTACGTTTATAACACCGGCAACAGCATTTCTACCAAATAAAGTACCTTGAGGTCCTTTTAAAACCTCTATTCTAGATACATCGTAGAAACCCACATCTGCGAATGTTGATGAATTAAAATTATGGCCATTCTGTGCTGTGACAACAGCTCCTACAACAGCAGCACCAACACCATATGAACCTGTACCTCTAATAGCATAACTTGCGCCAGATCCTATACCTTTTGCAGTAATAAGACCCGGAATCACTTCAGCTAAATCATCAGAATCTTGAATCATATTAGCTTCAACATCTTCAGATGATAAAGCTTCAATAGAAAGAGCAAGATCTTGGATAGATTCAGATTTTTTTGTGGCAGTAACAACTACTTCCTCAACCTCTTGTGCAAATGCAGTAAAGGTTAGGGAAAACGCAGCGAAAATGCCGAAAAAATATTTATTTAAATTACTCATAGTTAATCCCCCCTTACGGATTAGATATGTATATTCATAAGATAATAGCACTAAATTTGGATTCTAGCTAAAAAAATATGCTAAAAAAATAGTAATAAATATTGCTTATTTTATTGACTTTTAGACCATGGATGGCACTTGGATACTCTTTGAATTGCCATCATAGTCCCTTTTATAGGACCATGCTCATTTATAACTTCAATTGCATATTCAGAGCAAGTTGGTGTGAATCTACATGAAGGCGGAAAAAGAGGTGAAATAAAGTATCTATAAAATCTTATTGGTAGTATTAAAATATATCGCATTTACTTGGGTGCAGCTGCCAATAACTCAACCTCTTGTATGAAATCATTGAGTTTATGAAGGCTAGTTTCATTGCTACCAAGCTTTCTGAGAGAAATAGTGCTGTTTTCCATTTCTTTATTACCTACAGTGACTATATATGGAATTTTTGCAGTACTGTGTTCTCTTATTTTGTAACTAATCTTTTCATTTCTTATATCTAATACACATCTGATACCTTTAGATTGTAAATCCTGCATTATTTTTGCTGCATATTCATTTGAATCTGAGGTAATTGTTGTGATCGCAACTTGTTTTGGTGCAAGCCAAAAAGGAAGTTTGCCTGCATAGTTTTCAATTAGTATTCCAATAAATCTTTCAAATGATCCTAAGATTGCTCTATGAATCATTACAGGCATTTGCTTGTTACCATCATTGTCAACATATTCTGCAGAAAGCCTATCTGGTAAATTAAAGTCTGCTTGAAAAGTACCACATTGCCATTCTCTGCCTATAGCATCTGTTAAAACAAAATCTAATTTAGGTCCATAAAAAGCGCCATCACCCGGCATAACCTCATAATCAATACCAATACTTTCAATTGCATTCTGAAGAGAACTTTCAGCCCTATCCCATACCTCATCAGAACCTACTCTAGTTTCAGGTCTTGTTGAGAGTTTTATATCAAACTTTTCAAATCCAAGTTGATTATATATTTCAGACAATAACTTTATAAAATTAGCAGCCTCATCTTTTATTTGATCCTCTGTACAAAATATGTGCCCATCATCTTGGGTAAAGCCTCTAACCCTCATGAGCCCATGCAGTGTACCTGAAGCTTCGTATCTGTGACAGGAACCAAATTCAGCATATCTAATAGGTAAATCTTTATATGATTTCAAACCTTGATTGTAGACTTGTACATGACAAGGACAATTCATTGGCTTTAGAGCATTAGTTCTTTTTTCATTAGCATGCTCTTCATCAATCTCTGTAATATACATATTTTCTCTGTATTTATCCCAATGGCCAGAGGCCTCCCATAGCTTTCTATCTACAACTTGAGGAGTATTTATTTCCTTGTAATCATTTAACTCAAGCTTATTTCTCATGTAATTTTGAAGGGTTTTATATATAGTCCAACCTTTTTCATGCCAAAAAACCATTCCAGGGGCTTCATCTTGAAAATGGAACAACTCTAATTCTTTACCAATTTTTCTATGATCTCTTTTCTCTGCTTCTTCAATCTGATTTAAATATTTTTTAAGATCTTTATCATCCTTCCATGCCGTTCCATAAATTCTTGTAAGCATTTTATTATCAGAACTTCCTCTCCAGTATGCTCCGGATACTTTAGTTAATTTAAAAGCCCCTATCTTATTTAAATCAGTTAAATGCGGTCCTCTACATAAATCTACAAACTCATCATTATCTTGATAATAAAGCTGAAAATTTTCTTCTTGATCTGAATCATTGATAATCTCACCTTTATATGACTCGTCCAAACTTTTAAAAACCTTTAAAGCTTCTGATTTAGAGAAATAACGTTTTGTTATTTTTGATCCTTTTTTAATAATTGAGTTCATCTCATTTTCAATCTTTGGTAAGTCATCGATTGAAATTGTCTGCTCGATATCAAAATCATAATAAAAGCCATCTTTTATAGTAGGACCTATGGCTAGCTTGGCTTTTGGGTAAAGATTTTTAACAGCTCTTGCTAAAACCTGAGCTGTAAGGGTATGTCTCATAATTTCTAAACCCTCTTCAGAATCTATAGTAATTATTGAAACTCTTGAATCTTCATCAATTGGATCATTTATATCTTTTTGCACATCATTTACAGTTACAGCTATAGAAGCCTTGGCAAGCCCAGGACCTATATCTAAAGCCAAATCATAACCAGATGATCCTTTTTGAAGCACCCTTACACTTCCATCTGGTAATGTTAAATTAATTTCTGACATACTATTATTAATATTTCTTATAATGGTATTTTATAGTTACTTTCGTAAATTAAATAGCCTTCTTAGTTAAATGGATATAACAAATCCCTCCTAAGGATTAGTTGCAGGTTCGATTCCTGCAGAGGGCACCAAAAAAAAAGGCCTTTAAAAAGGCCTTTAAAATAGATATTTTATAGTTAGAAATTATATTGAATTGAGAACATGTCTGTATCCTCTATAAAATCAAACATTATTTTGGCTTTACCCACATTAAAACCAAAGCCAAATCCAGCTTCACTATCTGAACCAGATATTGATTCACTGCCTGCAGATGCTGTGGCTTCGTATTTTGCCCAATTTACATTTATGAAAATATTTTCATTTATGTCATATATACCTTTCAAATAAAATGAAGGATCAAGCTCAGCTTTTACACCGTAAAGAGTATCATCTGTGATACCGATCAAAACACCTGTCTGCAATGAAAAAGGTGAATCATCAGCACTGAAGGTATAAGACCCACTCAATGCTCCGATGCTAAGCGAATCTCCGTCACCCATATCTAGGTCAAGACTAGTGTATCCAATACCAAAGCTTGCATATGAATAAGCAGGAACAGCAACCAAGATTGTTAATAAAAATTTTTTCATATTACCCCCTTTTTTTTTATAATACGTATATAGTTTATACATATATTATAGCTGTTTGTCTATAAAAAAGGCTAACAAAAAGTTAGCCTTTGAGTTTAATAAAAATTTATTTTGGAGCTGACTCAGGTTGATAGTCATAATAACCTTCAACTGGAATCATTAAATGTACATATGGAGTTCCTTTAAACATCACATATGGGCCACCATTTGTATAGTCAGTTGACTGACCATCCAATGATGATGGATTTTTTGGCATTAACATTAAATGAGCTCCAGACTCAATAAAATGCTTATGACCCATATTTTTTTGACCATCTGTATAAGGTTTAAAGTTATCAACACCTAAATCACCATGTAACATCCAAATCCAACCGTCTGAATCAAGTACTGGTTTTTCTTGAGCTTTATATGCATTTGCCCACGCAACTGCATTTGCATCAGAGCATGCTGGTGCAGCATCATGCGGTTCTTTAAAACCTCCCTCTGGCATTGGCATAAATGGCTCACACCTCCATCCATTAGTGCCCTCTCTCAAAACTTTTCCAGAAGCACCTATAACTGTTGCATGGTCACCAATAAAAGCTGGTGCAGCAGAAGTATATGCATTAATTTCCCAATCTTTTGAATTACCGCCTTCGTGATGACCAGCATCAATATTAAAAGCGGTCACTAAAAAAATACTAAATATTATTTTTTTCATATTAAAACCCCCTAGTGTTTATTTTAGTATGGATTTAAAAATCAATGGGTGCAAGATAGAGCACAAATAAAAAAGTCAAATAATTATATGTTTTTTATAAAGGTTTCCATGTGGTGCCCTCAGCTGAATCCATAATTTCAACACCCATTTCTTTAAGTTGGTCTCTGATGGCATCAGCTGTTTTAAAGTCTTTATTGGCTTTTGCTATTTTTCTTTTTTTAATCAAACTATTTATTTTATCTTCATCAAGATCATTAGCCTTTGCTCTAAACCAATCTTCTGGATTATTATGCAAGATTCCTAAGGTTTTGCTTGCAAATAGCAGAATTTGTTTAAAATCTTTTTTATTGATAACTCCAGCTATGTATTCTTTAAGCTTTTTATTTAAAAATGTAATAGCTCCAGGAGTATTTAGATCATCATTTAAAAAATTTAAAAACTCTTCGTTAGTTTTTATCTCAACATTTTCATCAGATAAATCTGATAGCGCTTTATAAAGCTTATCTAATAAAACTTGAGCTTGGTGAATAATTTTTGCGTTCCAGTCGAAACTTTGACGGTAATGACTTGATAACAAAGCAAGTCTAATTACCTCACCATCATATTGGTTAATTAAATCTTTTACTAAAATAACATTACCTATGGATTTAGACATCTTTTCACCCTCAACAGTTACAAAGCCATTATGTATCCAATATTTTGAAAATGATTGAGGGTTATTAATATCTCCTGATGCACAACAACTTTGAGCAATTTCATTCTCATGATGAGGGAAAATTAAATCTCTTCCTCCCCCATGAATATCAAAAGGTAATCCTAAATTTTTTTCTGTCATAGCTGAGCACTCAGTATGCCATCCAGGTCTGCCAAAGCCCCATGGCGAATCCCAGCCTGGTTGTTCTGAAGTACTAGGCTTCCATAAAATAAAATCAGCTGGATCTTTTTTATAAGGCGCTATCTCTACTCTACTTCCAGCGATTTGTTCTTCTCTATTTCTTTTAGATAAAGCTCCATATTTTTCGTAAGCTAAAACATGGAACATAACATGGCCATCTTTCTCGTAAGCAAAACCTTTTTCTATTAACTGTTCTATTAACTCAATCATTTCAGGCAAATATTCAGTTGCTTTAGGCTGAATGTCCGGAGCTTGAACACCAAGTACTTCCATGTTTTGGTTATATATATCAGTATATTTTTGAGTTATTTCGGATATGGGCGCTTTTTGTGCAGCAGCTGCATCTATAATCTTGTCATCAATATCAGTTATATTTGATACATAAGTAACTTTTTCATAATTAGCTCTTAAGACTCTTACCAAAGTATCAAAAACAACTGCAGGACGCGCATTACCTATATGTACATAGTTATATACAGTTGGACCACAGACATACATTCTGATATTGCTTTTATCAATTGGTGAAAATTCTTCTTTTTTACCTGTTAAAGAATTGTAAAGATATTGCTTCATTATGTATTTTCCTTGTTGGCACTTTCTACTATTTTAATTCCAAAGGATCTTAATCTATTCAAAAGAGGCAATAAAGGCATACCTCTAACAGTATAGGATGAGCCTTCAACATTCTTAAAGAGGTTACACCCAATAGATTCATATTTATATGCTCCAGCTGCATGAATTGGGTTTTCTATATTTACATATGCCTCAATCTCTTCAATTGATAAATTATGCATGGTCATGATTGCTTTTTCTGAGTACTCCCATAAACATTCAGAGTTTTTATATATACATATGCCACTATGTTGAAAATGAGTGGTATTAGATAGTTTTGATAAATTAATTATTGCTTGCTCTTGAGATCCAGGTTTGTGAAAAATTTCATTTCCCATAACGCACATTTGGTCACCACCTATAACAAAGGCATCAGGATTTTGTTTGCTTATTACTTCGGCTTTAGCTTTGGCAAGTTCAATAACTTGTTTTTCGAATGGCATTCCATCAATCAAGGTTTTTAGAGCATCCTCATCTACATCAGATACCTTTACAACAAAAGATAGACCTGCATCAGTTAACATTATTTTTCTACTCTCTGATCCAGAGGCTAAGATAATTTGTGATGAATCAGATTCTGATTTTTGATCTGATTTTGGTTGCATTAAAACTTTTTAGGAGAATGTATTAGATGCATAAACTCTGCACGAGTTTCAGGCTTATCTCTAAAAATTCCAAGCATTCTGCTAGTAATAGTGCTTGACTCAGTCTTATGAATCCCTCTAGTAGACATACATTGATGACCAGCATCGATTACAACAGCGACGCCTTTTGGTTGCAATACCTTATCTAAAATATTTGCGATTTGAGCTGTCATTGTTTCTTGCGTCTGAAGTCTTTTTGCATAGATATCTACAACCCTAGCAAGTTTACTAATGCCAACAACTCTGTTATTTGGAATATAGCCTACATGAGCTACACCTAGAATAGGTACCATATGATGCTCACAATGAGATTCAACCCTAATATTTCTTACGATTACAGCATCATCATATCCTTCAACCTCTTCAAAAGTTTTATTCAAAACTTCTTCAGGATCTTGGTCATAACCTTGAAAAAATTCATTATAGGCTTTTACAACTCTTTTGGGCGTTTCAATTAAACCTTCTCTTGAAGGATCATCACCAGCCCATTCAATTAAAGTCTTAACTGCTATCATTGCTTCTTCTTTAGTGGGTTTATTACTCATAAGTTTTATTTTCCTTGAATTTGTGTCTCATTTTATATTAATTAAAGCCAATGTAAATTTTTTATCTTTTTTAGAACCTTATTAATCAAGGCTTTTTAATGCATTTATCGATGCATTAAGTTCTTTTTTTAAGTTCGCACTATGGTTTTTATTTTCTAAAATTAAGCTCTTTAATATACTTAAATGATCTCTTTTATGAGCTGATATTTTTTTTGCAAGCTCAAAACTATCTTTAACTAATGCATTTTTATCATTACAAACTGCCAAAATAAACCCATATTTTATTAATTCTTCAGCAAATACTGGCTCTCCAGTAAAGAGCATCTTCTTTACCAATGGCCTTGGTAAAAGACCTAGTGCATTTGATATGCCTGCAAAAACACCAAAATTTATTCCTGGAAGTTTAAATTGAGTTTTTGATTCAGCAAGAATAAAATCTGCACTCATTGCTACAAGCATACCGGCACCTACAACGAAATTAGAACAATTCACAATTACTGGCACTGGCGAACGCTCGATAGCCTGCACCAATTTCCAAACACCATCATTTATTTTTTCAGATACTTTTATTCTGTCCTCAATAGCTAAGTCTTTATGTTCATTTAAGTCAGCTCCAGAACAAAAACCTTTTCCCTCACTATTAATAATGATTACCTTAACTTCTTCATTAAAAGCTTGTTCTTCAAAATTTTTATAAAAACTTATCCAGTCGGAAGAATTTAAAGCATTCACTGGGGGTTTGTTTATTGTTATATATCCAATAGAATGTTCTATCTTGGTAGTAAATGTCATGAAAGTTTATTATTTTTTATAAATACAATGTCAGAAATTAAATCATTAATCAATCCAGTAACTCCATTTGAGCAAAATGCTCCGATTATCTACTGCACTGAAACAAAAATGTGTGCTTTTGTTGATCCTGGTGGAGACATAGATAAATTACTGGAAGTTGCCAAAAGATATCAACTAATACCTGAAAAAATTCTTTTAACACATGGGCATTTAGATCATGCTGGTGCTGCAGCAGAGCTAAGTGAAATTTTAAATATTGAAATCTATGGTCCTCATAAAGAAGATGCTTTTTTACTTGATGCATTAAGTGATCAAGGTCAGATGTATGGAATGCAAACAAGAAACTGTACCCCAAATTATTGGCTTGAAGATGGTGATGAGATTTCAGTAGGAAATGTTAAGTTTCAAGTTATTTTTTGTCCTGGTCACACACCAGGTCACATAGTTTTTTTTAACAAGGAAAATAAATTAGCCTTAGTGGGTGATGTTATATTTAATGGATCAATTGGAAGAACAGATTTCCCACGAGGCAATCATCAAGATTTACTTGATTCAATAACAAAAAAACTATGGCCGCTGGGTAATGACATAGAGTTTATTTCAGGTCACGGTCCCAATTCTACATTTGGACATGAACGACAGTTTAATATGTTTGTTTCAGATTCTGCCCTAGATATAGATTAGTTCTTCTTGTAGCGACCGCCTGAAAGCTGATTGCTAAACAAATTGAGCAATGAAGAAGCATATTTCATTAAAAATACAATTACTTTATATCTTATGCTTGGAATAGATAATCTTTTGCCTTTAAACATAGCATCAAGACCTTCTTCAGCTACTACTTTTGCATCAAGCTTCATAAAACTTGGAACATTATCCATCTGTTTCTGTGTTCCTGATGCTGTGTGAAAACCAGTAACTGTGTAACCAGGGCAAACTGAAGTAGAAGTTACCCCTCTATGTTTATAGTTAATATTTATACCGTCACTAAACCTATTCATGAATGTCTTTACAGGGCCGTATAAAACCTGAATAGTGGATGGTGGAGCAAATGAAGCCACAGAGGAAACAATCATTATTTTCCCACTACTTTGTTCAAGCATATTGGGCAAGAATACTTTAGTAAGAGCGATTACTGAAATACCCAAAACTCTTAAGCAATCCTCTTCATCTTGCATTGGAGTTTTATGAAACTGGTGTGGAAGTGCATAACCTGCATTATTGATAAGAATCTCAATATTCAGATTTTTTGAAGAACAGAAATTATATATATCATCAGGTGCTTGAGGGTTAGCTAAATCTGCCGGGCAAACTTCTATATCAATGTGAAAGTCATTTTTTATTTCGGTAGCTATTGCGTTTAGCTGCTCTTCTCTTCTAGCAACTAGAACAAGGTTGTAGTTTCTTTTAGCAAGTGATCGAGCAATTTCTAAACCTATTCCAGAGGAGGCTCCGGTTACTAGAGCATAATTATTTTTCATGGAGTTATATTAGCAAATATATATATAAATAGTATAGAATTATGAGCCCATTTAAAAAGGAAAGCTTATGAACTATTTAAAATTTTTATTTACGTTGATTTTTACGATTTCAAGTTTTAA
>CACEJU010000004.1 GCA_902559885.1 uncultured SAR86 cluster bacterium
GGGAACAAGGGAGAATCGGGAGGAAGAGACCAAAGGGAGAAAGCGTTTCTAAGAGTCGATGATAAAAAATAGCTTAGAGACCCACCAAGGAAATCAGAGAAAATTTCCAAGGCGCTAAAGAAAATCTCACTTTAGACCCCTGAGGACCTCGGACTAAGACAGAGCCTAGCTCTGTTTTTTTTTGCCTGAAGAAAAGTAATGCTTAGGAAAGAAGTTTAATCATTACACCTGCAGCGACTGCAGATCCAATTACACCAGCAACATTTGGACCCATAGCATGCATTAACAGATAGTTTTGTGAATTGTATTCAAGCCCAACCTTGTTGGCGACTCTTGCTGCCATAGGTACCGCAGAAACTCCGGCTGCTCCAATTAATGGATTGATTTTATTCTTTGAAAATAGATTAACAAGCTTGGCAACCAAAACACCTGCAGCTGTTCCTATAGCGAAAGCTATAATTCCTAATAATAATATACCTATAGTTTCTGCTGTTAAGAATTTATCTGCAGCTAATTTAGAACCAACTGATAGACCTAAAAATATTGTAACTATATTTATCAAGGAGCCTTGTGCTGCTTCGCTTAGCCTATCGGCCACTAGTGACTCTTTTAGCAAATTACCAAAACAAAACATACCTAATAAAGGCGCTGCAGATGGCAGCATTAAACCAATTAATATGGTTAAAGTGATTGGAAAAACAATTTTTTCTGTTTGTGATACAACTCTTAATTGTTTCATTTCTATAACTCTTTCTGCATCAGTTGTAAGCGCTCTCATTATAGGAGGTTGGATTAAAGGTACTAATGCCATGTATGAATAAGCAGCAACAGCTATTGGTCCCAATAGTTCAGGTGCTAATATTGATGATACGTAAATTGCAGTAGGTCCGTCAGCACCACCTATGATCCCGGTTGCGGCAGCTTGTTTTAAAGTGAATGTTACAAGTCCATAATGGTCTAGCACAAGCGCACCAATTACAGTAGCAAAAATTCCAAATTGAGCTGCAGCTCCAAGCAATAACGTTTTTGGATTTGCAAGCAATGGTCCAAAATCTGTCATGGCGCCTACACCCATAAAAATTAGTAAAGGAGCAATACCTGAACCAATAGCAACACTGTAAAAGGTATATAAAATTCCAGGATTATATCCAAGGTTGTAAGTGATATTTTTAATAATTAAAGCTTGTTCAGCAGTTGGCTGTTCAATAATTGCAAGCAAGTCTTCATATGAAGGGCTTTTCAAGGCTTCCATAAGAAAAACTAATTCGCTCTTGATGTCAGCATATATAAGTTTCTCAACTGGACTCATTGATAGTCCTATCTCTGGGATATTTGTCAAAATAGCCCCAAAGCCAATAGGTACTAGAAGCAGAGGCTCAAATTTTTTATTAATCGCTAAATAAAGCAGAATTAAGCCAACAACAATCATAATAGCTTGACCGCCAGTTAGACTAAAAATACCTAGCAAAGATATGATATTACTAAATTCCATTAACTAACCTCAAAGAGGGGATCACCAGGATTCACTTTATCTCCCTCATTAACATAAATTTTAGATATAACTCCACTAACAGGCGTCTTTACCGCTGTTTCCATTTTCATAGCTTCAAGAATAATGACTGTATCCTCTTCACTTACAGATGAGCCTTCAGCAAGAGCAATATTAAAAATATTTCCTCCAAGAGGTGCATTAATTGATGTTGCTTTACCAGTTGGTGCTATGTTTTTTGTAGGAGTATTATCAGCTTTGCCTTCATTGATAATATTAGGGCTATCCACATTAGAATAGTCTACAAAATATTCATTTTCATCTATTACGACTTTATACAAATTATTTGTTTCTTCAAACTCAACAGGCGCATCTTCAAAATAATCTTTGTTAGATTTATTTTTTAGAAAATTTAAACCAATTTCAGGGAATAGAGCATAGATAAGAACATTTTCATCATTTAATTCAATTTCAAGATTTTCAGTTTTAATAATCTCACTGAGCTTATTAGATGTAGCTGCAAACTCATCATTAGAAATTAAATCAGCAGGCCTACATGTAATTGGATCTTTGCCATCTAAATATTTTTGCTGCAGCTCTTTATCTACAGACGCAGGAGTTCTGCCGTATTCACCCTTAAGAATAGCTTGTGTTTCTTTAGTAAGGGTTTGATACCTTGATTCAGATAAAACATTAATAACAGCCTGAGTTCCAACAATTTGTGAAGTAGGCGTAACCAAAGGTATGTAACCAAGATCTTTTCTAACAATTGGTATCTCGTCTAAGACCTCATCAAATCTGTCAATTGCATTTTGATCTCTTAATTGTTTTTCTAGGTTGGTAAGCATGCCACCAGGCACTTGTGAGGTAATTATTCTTGCATCAACACCTTTTAAAGATCCCTCAAACTGCTTATATTTTTTTCTTATTTTTCTATACTCACTGGCAATAGGTGTAAGTTTATCTAGCTCAATGTTTGTTTCATACTCTGAATCATTTAAAGCTCCAACAATTGTTTCAGTAGCTGAATGACCGTATGTCATACTCATAGATGAAATTGATGCGTCAACTCCATCTAATCCTGCTTCGATACCTTTTATTGCTGTTGTAGTTGAATAGCCAGTTGTTGCATGAGAGTGAAGATGTAAAGGCACCTCAAGCACTTCTTTGAGTCTTGAGACTAATTCAAATCCAACGTATGGAGATAGTAAACCGGCCATATCTTTAATAACGATAGAATGGGCGCCATAATCTTGAAGTTTTTGTGCCATTGAAACCCATACATCGTAATTATGAACAGGGCTTGTAGTGTATGAGATTGTGCCTTGAGCATGACCATCAACCTCTATTACAGCCTCTAATGCCTTTTTTATATTTCGCTCATCATTCATGGCATCAAAAACTCTAAATACATCGACGCCATTTTTTTTAGCTGTTTCAACAAATTTATAAACTAGATCATCTGCATAGTGCTTGTAACCAAGAAGGTTTTGACCCCTCAACAGCATTTGTTGCGGAGTATTAGGCATATGACTTTTTATGTTTCTTATGCGCTCCCAAGGATCTTCGCCTAAATACCTGATACAAGAATCAAAAATAGCGCCACCCCATGACTCAACTGACCAATATCCAACATCATCAATCAACTTCAATGTTGACTCCATGTCTTCATATCTTAATCTTGTTGCTAACAAAGACTGGTGAGCATCTCTTAAAACAACTTCAGTAATTTTAATTTTTTTATTCATTTATTCTTAATCCAATGGCTTTAATAATTTTTTTATGATCATTTGAAATTTCATTATTATTTGGTATTGGGGAAGGCGATATAGTTTCTATACGCTCAGAAAATAATAATTTTATTAAATTTATAGCCAATATTAATACCCCCAAAAATATAAAGACAGTTACCATTCCAGTGGTAAGCAGATTAGCTCCTTCAATAAAGTTATTAGTATTCAAATTTATTTAAATGTTTGTTAAGGGCTGCATTATATAAGCATCAAACCCCAATGTCTTTAATCTAAATCGTACCTATAAGCACGATGAATTGAGCAAAATTATATATTATTTGATGAAAATAATATACAATAAGTCTGTAGTTTATCTAAAAATGTAAATAATTTACAAACGAGGTTTTATGAGAATAGCAATTAATGGTTTTGGAAGAATTGGGAGAAATATAGCAAGACATTTGTTGTCAAACGATGATTTTAAAAATATTGAATTAGTTGCAGTAAATGATCTTGGTAGTATTGATGCTAACGCTCATCTTTTAAAATATGATTCAGTTCACGGTATTCTTGATAAGGATATTCAGGTTAATTCTGAGAAAGCTCTAATTAGTATTGATGATAAGGATGTCTTATATTTATCTGAAAGAGATCCATCCAATTTACCTTGGTCTGAGCTTGATATTGATTTTGTATTTGAATCTACAGGGTTTTTTACTAAAGTTGATGATGCTAACAAGCATATTGATGCTGGAGCAAAAAAAGTAATTATTTCTGCACCATCTCCAGATGTTGAAAAAACAATTGTCTATGGAGTGAACCATCAAATTTTAAATTCAGATGATGTAATTATCTCTAATGCTTCATGTACTACAAATTGCTTAGCTCCAATAGTTAAAGTTATTCATGAAAACTTTGGAATCAAATCTGGTTTGATAAATACTGTTCACGCTAGTACAAACGATCAAAGTTTATTAGATGTTGCACATAGTGATTTATATAGAGCTAGAGCTGCTTCAGCTTCAATGATCCCATCTAAGACCGGTGCCGCTAAGGCAATTGGCCTAGTAATTCCTGAACTGGACGGTAAATTGAATGGGCTAGCGACAAGGGTACCAACCTTAAATGTATCAATGCTTGATTTAACTTTTGAATCTGATGCTAATTTTTCAATAGATGAGTTGCATGCAGCTTTAATAAGTAGTGCAGAGAGTGAATTAAAAGATGTTCTTAAGATAAACAGCCTGCCATTAGTAAGTTCAGATTTTAATCACAATGATGCTTCATCAATCTTTGATACAAACCATACCCAGCAAATTGGAAATTTAACAAAAATATTGGCTTGGTATGATAATGAATGGGGTTTTTCAAAAAGAATGCTTGATTTAGGTTTGTATTTTTATGAAGCCACTATCAAATCTAGCATTAAAAAAAGCGCATAAAACTCGCATTACTATTTTAATTGTCATAATATTCAGCACATGGGCATAACTCGAACAAAAATAATCTGCACAATAGGACCAGCAACTAAAGATTTAGCTGTTCTTCGTAAGCTCTATAAAGCTGGCATGAATGTTGTTCGGATAAATATGTCACATGCTGATCATGTATTTGCAAAAAATATTATTGATAAAGTTAAAAAGATTAATTCAGATAAAAATTCAAATAATGGTCCTTTGGGAGTCCTCTTAGATACGCAAGGGCCAGAAATAAGAACAGGAGATACTGAGCTACCAATTGATCTTAATACTGGTGACAGAGTTACATTGACAGTAAGAGACGAGGTAGATGTTGAAACATCAAGCATAAAAATTAACTACAAAGATTTAATTTCATCAGTAAATGAAGGTTCCAAAATCTCTGTAGATAATGGTCTTATAAATTTTAAAGTTATCACTAAAGAAGAGGAAACTCTTTTATGTGAAGTAATAGATGGAGGTAAGCTTGGCTCCAAAAGGCATGTCAATCTACCAGGAGTTAGGGTTAATTTACCATCATTAACCAATAAAGATATAGATGACATTGAATTTGCAATTAAACATGATGTTGACTTTATAGCTTTGTCGTTTGTAAGAAACCCTAAAGATGTTAAGGAACTTCAAGACTTGCTTAAGTCTAAAAAATCTAAAGCAAAGATAATTTCTAAAATTGAAAATCAGGAAGGTCTTGATCACATTCATGAAATATCACAAATGTCATGGGGTGTTATGGTTGCAAGAGGAGATCTGGGTATAGAAACTAGCTTAACTGATCTGCCTAATATTCAAAGAAGAATAATGTATGCATGCGCTAAGTGGGGTCGGCGCTCAATAGTTGCAACCCATTTATTAGAATCTATGATATCAAATCCAACACCTACAAGAGCTGAAGTTACCGATATTGCAAATGCGATATATGAGGGTGCTGATGCGATAATGCTCTCTGGAGAAACTAGTGTAGGAAAATATCCTGTTGAATGTGTAAATTTCTTGAAATCTATTTCTGAAGGAGCAGAGAAATTCAGAACATTAGGATACGAATCTAAACTGGTTGCCAACTCTGATTGGCAGCATATTGGCATAGCCGCAAGATCTCTAGCTGAGGCAACGGGTGCTGATGGTATTATTGCCATTACAAGATCAGGATTAACTGCAGAAGTTGTATCTAATTCTAAGCCTCAACTTCCAATTTATACTTTTACAAATAAAAAACAAACCTATAATAAACTTTCATTAATCGGAGCAACCAGAGGCTTCTATATAAGTTCATTAGGAACACATGAAAAAGCAGTAGCGAAGGTTGTAAATAGACTAAAAAAAGAGTTTCCAAAAAATCAATTTAAAAAATTTGTATTAGTATCAGGCATTCGATCAAAAGATTATTCAGATGCAATAGAGATCATAAATATATAAATGCAAGAATTTATAAATTCAATAATTACTCATCTTAATTCTTCTATTAATGAATTTGGTAGCGCAAGTATTGTGACTTGTGGTGGCTCATCTCCTATAAATATATTTAAGCAGCTTAGCTTGCGTGACGATATAGATTGGTCAAATGTAAATTTAACATTACTTGATGATAGAAAAGTTTCAATAGATCATCCTGATTCAAATGAAAAATTATTAATAGATCATTTTGCAAAAAATTCTGCTCAAAACATTAATATTGTGTCTTTATGCAATAGCCCAAATGAAGTATTAGAAATCAAAAGACCATTTGATATTATGTTAATAGGGTTAGGTGGGGATGGTCATTTTGCATCATTGTTCCCTGAGCTTGTTGATAATAAAGAGTGTTTTGATGTTGATGCAAATCCTGAAATTCTTTTTCTTGGTGAAATGGGAGACCCTAAACATGAAAGAGTTTCAATGAACTTGTCATTAATACTGCAATCAAAAAAAATTATACTTATTTCTTCAAGTGATCAAAAAAACAATGTTATTGAACAGGCTTTTACTGATAAAGCTTTACCTTTATATTATTTACTTAATCAAAATATTACTGAAATAGATATTTATGATTTAGCTAATTCTAAACCCTTGTATTTTCAAGGTTCTTAATAACTTCATCACGCTTTTCATTCATATTGTTCCCAAAACAAGCTGAGACTGTTGCTGATAAGATATCAATAATAGCAAGATGTGCCAATCTTGAGGTCATGGGTATATGGAGATTGTTCTCTAATGGCGCATCTACGTGAAGTGCAATTGATGAAACTTTAGCTAAAGGTGAATCTTTAGTTGTGAGTGCTATAGTTTTGATATTATTTTTCTTTGCTATTTTAGCGGTCTTAACAATCTCCTCTGTTCTCCCAGTATAAGAGATTAAGATCAAGACATCTCCTTCACCCATCATAGATACAAT
The DNA here is from genome assembly GCA_902559885.1 of uncultured SAR86 cluster bacterium. Classification (GTDB taxonomy): domain Bacteria; phylum Pseudomonadota; class Gammaproteobacteria; order Magnimaribacterales; family D2472; genus CACEJU01. Next base: position 7,069 of record CACEJU010000004.1, read on the forward strand.
CATTCTTTGATTAATATAGTCAGTATGAGCAACTACAGGTATACCAAATCTAAAAAACTTATGTTGACCATCTAATGCTACAGGCCCTGAGCCGCCCAAACCAAAAAAAGTTAGACTTTTTGCAGATGCAATTAAATTGGTAGCTGCATCTATACTTTTAGGATCAAGGTTTTGACCTACATTCACAACTGTTGATTGAATATCACTCATTACTCTCTTAACAATATCAGGGGTATCCTTATCAACTTCAAAATTTTCTATAAGCATTCTATTAGTATTCGATAGCTCCTGAGCAATTTGAATTTTGAGAGCAGGGTAACCATCTAAACCTAGTTTTTTACAAAATCTATTAACAGTTGGTAGGCTAACATCAGCCTCAATAGATAAATCAGAAATGGATTGATTTATAACTTTCGACGGATTGTTAAGAACAATCGCGGCAATTCTTCGTTCTGATTTACTTAACTGTGTTTGTCCGTTAACTAGATTATCTAATATCAATTTATATCCCCTAATTAATAATAATTAAAAATTGTAATATATTTACATTATTTTAACAAATATGTAATTTATGTATATAATTAACGAAATAGAGTTATAAATTGCACATCAATCGGTTAAAATGCGCACAACAAAAAAAACTCAGATACGAGGGTATAATTGAATAAAAACGACATAGACCCGATAGAAACTCAAGAATGGCTTGAATCTATTAATAGTGTAATTGAAGAAGAGGGTATTGAAAGAGCATCATATATCCTAACTAAGTTGGCCGAGAGGCTAAATCAAGATGGGGCAATTCCTTCATACAACCTTACTACTCCATTTAGAAATTCTATTCCAGTTAAAGAGGAGGCGCAGATGCCTGGTGATCTTTTTATGGAAAGGAAGATTCGCTCATTAATTAGATGGAATGCACTTGCAATGGTGCTTAGGGCTAATAAAAATGATGATGACTTAGGTGGCCATATTTCAACTTTTTCATCCGCTGCGACTTTATATGATGTTGGTTTTAATTATTTTTTTAGAGGTTCTGATGATGGTCTCGAAGATTTAATTTACTTTCAAGGACACTCATCACCTGGTATTTATGCCAGGAGTTTTCTTGAGGGATACCTTAATGAAGAGGATTTAGATAATTTCAGAAGAGAGGTTGATAAGCCTGGATTATCTTCTTATCCACATCCTTGGCTCATGCCAAATTATTGGCAGTTCCCAACTGTCTCTATGGGGCTTGGTCCAATTATGGGTATTTATCAGGCTCATGTTATGAGGTATATGTCTGCAAGAGGCCTCGTTCCAAGAAATGATAGAAAGGTATGGGTATTTTGTGGTGATGGTGAGATGGATGAACCGGAATCCAAAGGTGCAATTGCCTTAGCCGGAAGAGAAAATTTAGAAAATTTAATTTTTGTTATTAACTGTAATCTTCAAAGACTCGATGGTCCTGTAAGAGGAAATGGCAAAATTATACAAGAGCTTGAAGGTGCATTTAGAGGATGTGGTTGGAATGTTATTAAAGTTGTTTGGGGTAGATTTTGGGATCCCTTAATTGCTAAAGATAAAGAAGGAAAGCTTCAAGAACTTATGGATCATGTTGTTGATGGAGAGCTTCAAAATTTCAAAGCAAAGGGTGGCGCTTATACAAGAGATAACTTTTTCGCACAAAACCCTGATGTGCTAGAAATGGTATCTGATTTAACCGATGAAGATATTTATAGATTAAATAGAGGTGGTCATGATCCATATAAAGTTTATGCAGCTTATCATAAAGCTGTTAATTCTAAAGGTGCTCCTACAGTCATCCTTGCCTTAACAACTAAAGGTTATGGGACTGGATCAAGAGAAGCTGACAATACAACACACCAAGTCAAAAAGCTTTCAATGGATAATATAAAATCATTTAGAGATAGGTTTGATATTCCAGTTTCTGATGATGATATTGAAAATATACCTTATGTAAAACCTCCAAAAGATTCTCCTGAAATTCAATATTTATTGAAAACTAGAGAAAAACTAGGCGGGCCAATTCCAAGAAGAAGAGATGATTTTAAAGCCTTGCCCGAGGCTGATAGTAAAGCTTTTGATAAGTTTAATAATGGCAGTGGAGACAGAAAATTATCTACAACCATGGCAAGCGTTAGAATTATTACTGATCTTTTAAAAGATAAAGGAATTGGTGAAAGAATTGTTCCAATAGTTCCTGATGAAGCAAGAACCTTTGGAATGGAAGGCTTATTTAGACAAATTGGTATATATTCATCCGAAGGTCAAAAATATAACCCCGAAGATGCTGATAAAGTAATGTGGTACAAAGAGTCACGAGATGGGGTCATGCTTGAAGAGGGTATCACTGAGTCAGGAGCATTTTCTGCATGGATAGCATTAGCTACAGCATACTCTAATTATGATTTCCCAATGATTCCAATTTATTTATTTTATTCAATGTTTGGTTTTCAACGTATTCATGATTTAGCTTGGGCAGCTGGTGATTCTCAAGCAAGAGGCTTCTTAATTGGTGCAACCTCAGGAAGAACAACATTAAATGGTGAGGGACTTCAACATCAAGATGGCCATAGCCATATTTTCTCTTCAACAATACCAAATTGTTTGTCATATGATCCTACCTACGCTTATGAAGTAGCAACAATTTTTAAAGATGGCATTCAAAAAATGTATGTAGAGAAAAAGAATTGTTTCTATTACATAACAGTAATGAATGAGAATTATGATCATCCAGAGAAACCAGATGGTTGTGAAGATGGAATTATAAAAGGCTTATATAAATTAAAAGAAGCCGAAAATCCCTCTGTTCGTTTGGTTGGCTCTGGATCAATTTTAAGAGAATCCGTTAAAGCAGTTGAAGTTTTGTCTAAATATAAGATAAATGCTGAAGTTTGGAGCGCAACAAGTTTCAACTTACTCAGAAAAGATGGAATGGAAGTTGAAAGAGAGAATAGATTGAACCCAACAAAAGAAGCTAAAATTCCATATGTTACAAAACAATTCTCTGACTCAGACACACCAATAATTGCATCTACTGATTATATGAGATCCTATGCTGAGCAAATTAGACCTTATATAGATTCAGAATATTATGTTCTTGGAACAGACGGTTATGGAAGAAGTGATTCCAGAGAATCATTGAGAAGCTTTTTTGAAATTGATGCAAATAATATTGCAGCTACTGCCGCATATGCATTATTTAAAAAAGGTGATATTGACAAAAAAGAGGTAAACAAAATCTATAAAGATTTAGGTATTGATGCATCAAAACCAAATCCATGGGAAGTTTAAATGTCCATTGAAATTATAAATATTCCAGACCTTGGTGAAGTTGAAGAAGTTGAAGTAATTGAAATATCAGTTGATGTTGGTCAAGAAGTAGAAAACGAAGATACTATTATTGTTTTAGAAAGCGATAAAGCAGCAATGGAGATACCAGCCTCAAAACAAGGCAAAATCTCCAAGCTTTTAGTAAATATTGGAGATAAAGTTACTGAAGGAATGCCATTTCTTGAAATTGAAACGCAAGATGGTGAAAAAGAAATTTCAAGTGAAGATAAATCTAAAACAATTGAAGAAAAAAATGTGTCTAGTGAAGAGACTAATGATATTTCAGTAGAGCCTGGAACGCCTGAATTAATAACTTTAAACATACCAGACTTAGGTGAGGTTGATGAGGTAGAAGTTATCGAAATTTCGTCATCTGTTAATAAAGAGGTTGGAGAAGATGAGCCTATTGTAGTTCTAGAAAGCGATAAGGCAGCAATGGAAATACCTGCATCAGTTCCAGGAGTAATAAAAAAAATTCATGTAAAAGTAGGGGATAAAGTCAAAGAGGGTATGCCTTTTATCGATATCGAAACTATTTCAGTAAGAAAAGAAGCTGTACCTACTAAAGAGGATGTTTCAAAGAATATAGAGCCTACTTCTCAGGTAAATTCAGTACAAAAATCAAAACCTCAACAACAAAGTGTTCAACATAAAGCTGGAAAATCTCACGCAGGGCCAGCAGTTAGAAAATTAGCAAGGGAATTTGGAGTTGATTTAAAGCTTGTCACGCCTACCGGACCAAAAGGAAGAATATTAAAAGAAGATTTACATGTTTATGTATCCAATAAACTTAACAATCCAGATCAAGGCGGAATACAAGTATCGCAACCTGATATTGATTACTCAAAATGGGGAGAAATTGAAACCAAGCCACTATCAAAGTTTCAAAAAACTGCTAGTGATAACCTTCACTCCTCATGGGTTAACATACCTCATGTCACCCAACATGATGAGGCGAATATAACTGATCTTCTAGACTTTAGAAAAAAAGCTAACTCAGAGCATTCATTAAAAATTTCTCCTCTAGCTTATATTATTAAAATTACTGCTGAGACACTTAAAGATTTCCCTGAATTTAACTCGTCTTTATCAGCTAATCTTCAAGATTTAGTGTATAAAAAATATATTAATATTGGTATTGCTGTAGATACTCCTAACGGCTTGATTGTTCCGAATATAAAAAATACAGATAAGCTGAATGTTCGAGAAATTTCTGATGAAGTATTTAGATTGGCAAAAGCTGCAAAGGACAGAAAGCTTAAGGTCGAAGAGCTAAAAGGGGCAACTTTTACAATATCTTCATTAAGTGGAATTGGAGGTAAATTCTTTACTCCTATAATTAATCCGCCAGAGGTTGGAATTCTTGGTTTATCTAAAACTTTTGAAGGCCTTTCATTAGAAAATGAAAAAGTTGAAGTCAACATGATGTTGCCTATGTCACTTTCTTATGATCACAGAGTTATAAATGGAGCATATGCTGCAAAATTTATATCTAAACTTTCAGAAAATTTATCTAATTCAGATAATTATAAAGAAATTTTTTAAATGTAATTATTTTACATATTAAACAAAATATCCTCTATTTTGTATATTATTAACATCATTTAATATAAAATTGATATCATAAACTTAAGGGAGATAGGTTTATGGTATTTCAAAAATTATCTCTGTATTTTAAAGGTGGTATATATGTCGGATGTAGAAAAGCTTAATACATTTAATTTATATATTTTTGGAGGAACTGGCGATCTTGCAAATAGAAAACTATTACCAGCTCTTTTTAGGCAATTTATTCTTGGAAGTTTCTCAGATCAAAGCAATATAACAGGCATAGGCACTAAAGAATTATCTGAAGAAGACTATCTTAATATTGTTCAAAATTCACTTCAGAAACATAGCGACTTATACTCAGATGAACTATGGCAAAAATTCTCAAATAAACTTACATACAAAAAAATAGATATCAATAATGATGAGGATTGGAAAAATTTTGAGCCTCAATCAATTGATGCTGTAAAAATATTTTATTTGGCCATACCTCCATCATTATATGAATCGATCTCAAGTAAATTGCATTCATACCAATGCATTGATGAAAAGTCACGTATCGTTGTTGAAAAACCAATTGGTTCAGATTTAGAGACTGCAAAAAAAATAAATGACAGTCTATCAATTGGATTTTCAGAAAATCAAATTTACAGAATTGATCACTACTTAGGAAAAGAAGCGGTTCAAAATTTATTAGCTTTAAGATTTGGCAATATTATCTTTGAGCAAAGCTGGTCCAATAGAGCTATTGATCATGTACAGATTACCGTTGCTGAAGATCTTGGTGTAGAGGATAGAGGTAATTACTATGACAAGACAGGTGCCCTTAAAGACATGATTCAAAATCATTTAATTCAAATTTTATGCCTCATAGCTATGGAGCCACCAGTATCTATTAATAGCGAATCTGTAAGGGATGAAAAGCTTAAGGTATTAAAATCTTTAGCTCCATTTGATTTAAATAATATTAAAACTAATTCTGTAAGAGCGAGATATTCTGAGGGTGTTTATAACAAAGAGGCTGTTAAGGCTTATATCGATGAAGATGGTGTAGAAGAAACTAATAATACTGAAACATTTGTAGCTCTAAAATTATTTATAAATAATTGGAGATGGTCCGGAGTGCCGTTTTTTTTAAGAACTGGCAAAAGAATGAAAAAAAAGGTTTCTGAGATTGTTGTTAGATACAAGAACATTCCGCATAACATCTTTTCTTCAGATGCAAAAGTTCACTCTAATCAATTAGTTCTTAGAATCCATCCTGATGAAGGGGTGGATTTAAAATTAAATACAAAAGAACCTTCAGTGTCAGGATTCAACCTTGAAGAACTTCCTCTTGATTTAAACCTTCAGGATTATTATGAAATGGGTCACCAAGATTGTTATGAAAGGTTATTACTTGATGTTATCAAGGGCAATCAGGCACTATTTGTTAGAAAAGATGAAATTGAAGCATCATGGGAGTGGATAGATAGCATTACAAAACTATGGAATTCTGAAGATATACCTATGGATGAATATAGCTCAGGTAGCTGGGGACCATCATCATCAGAATTAATGCTATCAAAAGAAAATAAGAAATGGATTGATAAAAATTAATAATGACAGCAAAGCAAGAAATACAAAAGATAGCAAATGATATTGAATCACGGAGTAGGGATTTAAGAAAAAGCTACTTAGGTAAAATAAATCAACAGAAAATTGATTCATCTAAGGCAAAAAGCAATATGGGGTGTAGTAATTTTGCGCATGCATTCGCAGCATGTGATAAAGGACAGCAATCCCAAGCAGCTGATGGAGCGCCTGTTATAGGTATCGTTAATGCATACAATGATATGTTGTCAGCTCATGAGCCGCTAAAAGATTATCCTGACATAATAAAAGAAACCGCTATTAAAAATAACTCTATAGCAAGAGTTGCAGCTGGTGTTCCAGCAATGTGTGATGGCATTACGCAAGGTGAGCCAGGCATGGAACTTTCTTTATTTAGTAGAGATGTAATTGCTATGTCTACGGCTGTTGGATTTTCTCACAATGTATTTGATGCAGGTTTATGTTTAGGTGTATGCGATAAGATTGTACCTGGTTTGGTTATTGGGGCTTTAAGTTTTGGGCATTTACCAATTGGATTTATACCTGCTGGGCCTATGTCTACAGGATTATCAAATAAAGAAAAGGCTGAAAATAGAAAGAAATTTACAGCAGGTGAAATTGATAGATCTGCTCTAATTGCAAGTGAGCAGGCTTCGTATCACTCTTCTGGTACATGTACTTTTTATGGAACGGCTAATACTAACCAATTGATAATTGAAACCATGGGGCTGCAGCTACCAAGTGCTTCATTCACACCTCCTGGAACAAATACAAGAAAACTACTAATTGAAAAAACAGTTACTTCAGTATTAGATTTAAATAAAAAAGATTCTTCATTAGGTGAAATGTTAGATGTTAAAAGCTGGGTTAATGGATTAGTTGCTCTTTTAGGAAGTGGAGGCTCTACCAATCTAACAATTCACATGCTCGCAATGGCAAGAGCTGGAGGATTTCACATTACCTTAGATGACATTAATGCATTATCAAACATTGTCCCAACAATAGCTTCAGTTTATCCAAATGGATCTGCTGATGTTAATGAGTTTCATAATGCGGGTGGAGTTGCATCTTTAATTGGTTCCTTATTGGATGGGGGATATCTATTTGATGATGTTTCAACAATTCTTGGAAGCGGTCTAGAGAAATATGCAAATAAATTAGAAGTTAAAGATAATAACTTGTACTGGGAAAATAGATCTGTAATCAAAGATCAATCTATTATAAGAGATACTAATAATCCTTTTAGAAGCTCAGGCGGTATTAAGGTTATTGATGGTAATATCGGCAGAGGTATTATTAAGGTATCTGCTTTAGAGGACTCAGAGAAAAAAATCACAGCACCAGCAAAAGTTTTTCAAAGTCAGGAAGAGGTTATACAAGCTTTTGAAAATGATGAATTGAATGCAGATACTATTGTAGTTATTAAAGGCCAAGGCCCTTCAGCTAATGGTATGCCAGAGCTTCATAAGCTAACGTCTATTGTTGGAGTTTTGAGGGCCAGAGGACATGAGATTGCTCTTGTTACAGATGGAAGAATGTCTGGCGCGTCAGGAAGTTTTCCTGCGATTATTCATATTCACCCCGAAGCAGCGAAGGGCGGTAATATAGGCAAGATTAGAGATAATGACTCATTAACTATTAATTTAGCAACTGGTAACCTAGATATTGATTTATCTGAAGATGAGTTGAACTTAAGATCAGTAGAGCTTAATCCAATTTCTCAAGAAGGAGTTGGAAGAGAGTTGTTTAATATTTTCCGAAACTCTGTTACTGACGTTGATGATGGGGCTTCAGTATTTGATTGAGATGAAAGAAATATTTAAAAAATACAAACTTATTCCATTAGCAACTCTTAAATCAAAAGAAGAAGTTAAAAATATTTCAAGATTACTCCTTGATAATAATATTCCAATTTTTGAATTAACTTTAAGAGATTCAGCGGTATATGACATTGCAGATGAGTTTCAAAACTTTCCCGAAATCAATCTTGGAATAGGAACCATAAAGACAAGATCAGATATTGATTTTGCAAAAAGTATTGGAGCTAAGTTTGGTATATCGCCAGGATTTAATCACGAGCTTTCAGAATATGCACATAAAAATGATTTTATTTTAATTCCAGGCGTTATTACTCCAAGTGAAGTTCTTCAAGCTATTTCTAGTGGGCATGACATCTTAAAGTTTTTCCCTGCTGAAGCGTTTAATGGCTTAAGTGTTTTAAAAGGTTATCAAAATGTTTTCCAAGGAATTAGCTTTATGCCTACAGGTGGTATTAATAATAATAACATGCAAGATTATCTAGAATTAGATAATGTAATAGCTGTTGGAGCTTCATCATTATTGCCTCAGGAATTAATTGCTTCAAAAGATTGGGATCAACTAGATGCTAGATTAAAAAACCATTTAATTTATACATAACATTAAATATTGGGAGAGGTAAAAATGTATTTAAGCAGTTTAGATTTAATAATAATATCTATATATTGCATTTCTATAATATCTATTGCTACTTATGTATCACGAAAACCTACTGGTTTGGAAAGGAGTGCAGAAGATTATTTTCTTGCTGGCAGATCTTTACCATGGTGGGCTATAGGTGCATCTCTTATAGCTGCAAATATTTCAGCTGAACAGATTATAGGCATGTCCGGTCAAGGTTTTGTTGTTGGGATGGCTATTGCAGTATGGGAGCTAACCGCTGCAATTGCTTTAATAGTGATGGCTAAATTTTTCTTACCTCTCTTTTTAGAAAAAAAAATATATACAATGCCTCAATTTTTAAGAGAGAGATTTGATAATAGGGTTAGCTTGGTTTTATCTTTTTTTTGGTTAATTGTTTATATATTTATAAATTTGACAAGCGTTTTATGGCTTGGATCTATGGCTATAAACTCATTAACAGGAATTGATCCAGTATATGGATTAATTGCTTTGGCTTTATTTTCATTAGCATATTCATTATCAGGAGGTCTTAAGGCCGTAGCTTTAACTGATATTATCCAAGTAATTTTATTAATTTTTGGTGGGTTAGCAGTTTCGTATATTGCATTAAATCTTATTTCAGAAAACCAAGGTATTTTTAAAGGTCTTTCTATTGTTTATCAAGAAATGCCTGAAAAGTTCGATATGATTTTATCAAAAGATAATCCATCATACTCAAACCTTCCAGGTATCTGGATTTTAATTGGGGCTGGTGTTTGGATTGGGCATTTTGCCTATTGGGGATTCAATCAATATATAACTCAAAGAGCACTAGGTGCAAAATCACTTCATGAAGCTCAAAAAGGAATTATGTTTGCAGCTTACTTAAAACTATTAATGCCATTAGTTATAGTCTTGCCTGGTATATGTGCGGCAATATTATTCCCACTTCTAGAAAAATCTGATCAAGCTTACCCAAGCATGATGACTTTATTACCAAGTGGCCTGCTGGGATTAACATTTGCTGCTCTTATCGCTGCTATTGTTTCATCTTTAGCATCTATGACTAATAGTATCAGCACTATATTTACCATGGATGTCTATAAAACATTTACTAAAGATATACCTAGTCAAACTAAACTTGTAAAAATTGGAAGGACGGCTGTAATAACATCATTAATAATTGCTGTTATTGCTGCTAAGCCTTTGCTTGGAAGCTTTGAGTCAGTTTTTCAATATATACAAGAATTTACAGGCTTATTTACTCCAGGTATTTTGATTATTTTCTTAGTGGCTTTATTCTGGAAAAAAGCCACAACCTTATCTGTATTAATCACTGCTATTGCCTCTGTGGCTATGTCGCTCACATTTAAGTACTTTTTTCCTGATTTAGCATACATTCACAGAATGGGACTAGTCTTTTTTGCATCAGGTCTTGCTTGTTATGTAACAGCTCTAGCTCAGGGATATGAAGATCAACTGAAAGCTATCAATCTAAATGATATTAGTTTCAAAACAAGCAAAATTTTTAATTTAAATGCATCAATAGTATGCATTTTGCTCATATTAATTTATGCAACATTTGGATAATAAAAAAGGAATCTAATATGAAAAAAATTTTAATTTTGCTTATTTCTTTTAATTTATCTGCACAAATTGATTGGTCTAATGACAATACTTGCAACATATCGAGTAACAACGACATGATAGATTTGATTGTTAGCAATATGACATTAGAACAAAAGGTTGGCCAGGTCATAATGCCTGATATCGATGATGTTACACCCCAGGAAGCAAAAGACTATTTTCTTGGATCTATATTGAATGGAGGCGGTAAGTTTCCTAACAAAAATAAATACTCTAGCATCGATGACTGGAAGCAATTAAGCCAAGAATTTTATAATGCATCTCCAATTGTTAATGAAAAAATCATCCCTATTTTATGGGGTACAGATGCTGTGCATGGTCACAATAATGTTATTGGAGCAACCATATTCCCCCATAACATAGGTTTAGGAGCTGCTAATAATACTGATTTAATGGAAAAAATAGGATCAGCTGTTGCAAAAGAGGTTTTATCAACTGGAATTCCTTGGACTTTTGCTCCAACAATTGCCGTCCCTCAAGATTCAAGATGGGGTCGAACCTATGAGGGCTTTTCAGAAGATCCACAAATAGTTTCGGATTTAGGTGAAGCTACCATAATAGGTCTTCAAGGGTTTGGTGATAACTTTTTAGGTGATTATAAAATTTTAGCTACTGCAAAGCATTTTGTTGGCGATGGCGGAACAGATAAAGGCGTAGACCAAGGCAATACTATTACTAGTGAATTTGATTTAAAAGAAACTCATGGATTCCCATACTATGCTGCAATTGACGCATGCGTTCAAACAATAATGGCAAGCTTTAATTCATGGAATGGAGACAAAATGCATGGAAGTTCATATTTATTAAATGATGTCTTAAGAGATCAAATGGGCTTCAAGGGTCTTGTAGTTGGTGATTGGAATGGCCATGGTCAATTACCTAGCTGCACAAATAAAAGTTGCCCGGAGGCATTTAATGCAGGTGTAGATATATTTATGGTTCCACAAGATTGGAAAGAACTTTATAAAAACACTCTTGATGATGTTAAAAATGGCACTATTTCAACCGCAAGACTTGATCAAGCAGTTAAGAGGATCTTACAAGTTAAATATAATATCGGTTTGCTATCAGGTAAAAAGCATTACGAATTTTCAGAAAATTTTGTAGGCGATAGCAATCACAGATTAATAGCAAGACAGGCCGTTAGGGAATCATTGGTTTTATTAAAAAATAATAATAAAACTCTTCCAATAAAATCAAATAAACATATTTTAATTATTGGGCAAGCCTCAAAAGAAATAAAATATCAGATGGGCGGATGGACTGTATCATGGCAGGCAAGAGATACTGTAAACACTGATTATCCAAATACAAAATCTATTTTCGAAGAACTTAGCGATTCATTAGCAAGTATAGGGAGCACCTCAGAATACTCTATTGATGGTTCATATAAGAAAAAACCAGACGCAGTAATATTTGTTTATGGAGAGCAGCCATATGCTGAAGGTGATGGTGATAGAGAAAATTTCTTCTATATGCCTGAAGATAAGAATCTTATTAATACTATGAATAATTTTAAAGCTTCTGAGACACCGACCATCTCTTTGTTTCTCTCAGGTAGACCTTTAATTGTTAATGAAGAATTAAATGCATCAGATGCTTTTGTCAGCCTTTGGTTGCCAGGAACAGCAATTGAGGGCATCTCGGATGTCTTGTTATCAAATAAAGATGACTCAATAAATTATGATTTCGTAGGCAAGTTATCTTATACATGGCCAAAATTTAATAATAATGAGAAGAAGAATGATATTAACTTATTTAATTTTGGTTATGGCTTAACATACCAAGATAATATTTACATTTCTGAATTAGAGGTTGAACAAAAATACATCAAAAAAGATGAAATAATTGCATTCCTTGGGTCTGCATATCCACCAAGCGCTGAAGTGCTCAATATTAATTGGAATTATGAAAAAGTTACATCAAACATAGTCAATGATCCTGATTACGGCGTTTCACTTTCTAGATTTGATTATAAAAAACAGGATGATGCTAGAAAAATTATTTTTATGCCTTCTAAAAATTATACTGAATGGATGATATCAAGTGTCATTGAAGAAGACATTTCTCATATGGAGCAAGGCCAAATTGAAATTGAGCTAAAAGTTAATAAATCATCGATTGAGCCACTTTTATTTGCAATGGCATGTACAAAAAATTCTATTGAAATTAATAAATCTCAAAGCTCAATTTGCAAAACTGAAATAGCGTTATCAAGTTTATTTAAAGAGACTCAAGAATGGCAAAAAGTATATATTCCGTTAAGTTGTTTTAAGAATAAAGATTTTAACCTCTCAAAAGTAAAAGAAAGAGCAATTTTAAGGACTAATGGCAGCTGGGCTATTGATATTCACTCTATAAAATACTTAAATAACAAAAATTCACAAGACTGTAACTTGCAAAAACTATGAGCGAAATTTTACTTATAGATATAGGCGGCACCAACATAAGATATGCATACTCTGATGGCAATCTTGAGTCACTAACAGGCACCAATAAAATTAAACTATCATGCATTAAAGGATTTGATAATATTTTAGAGGATCTTACTGATCAAAAAGAAATCTCATCCTTAGTTATTTCTGTAGCTGGACCAAAGATTAATGGCTCTATAACTATGACCAATAGAGACTTCACTATTAATGAAGCTGAGTTAAAAAATAAATTTCAATTTGAATCTTGCCATCTTTTAAACGATTGGGAATCTATAGGTTACAGCCTATCAACTTTCAAAGAATCAGATGTATCGATAATCAAGCCAGGTATAGAATTTAATAGTAATAGTTTTTTTATAGGTCCTGGAACAGGTCTAGGTGCTGCGCTTTTAATAGGTGATAAAAATGTAATTCCAACCGAAATTGGTAATACAACTGGTCTAACTAAAGCTTTGTTAAGAAATTATAATATTGATAATGATGATCATTTTAGAACTCTTGAAGATGTTTTATCAGGGAAAGCTATTTCTAGTATTTATGAATATAAAACAGGTGAACGACTAACTTCTGAAGACATAGTTGCTAGATATGGTGCAGATGATGAATATGCAAATTTAGTTGTAAATGGTTTTATAAAATCTTTAGCCGAAACTATTTCAGATATGGCTCTTACCTTTATTTCAGGAAAAGGAGTATATATAGCAGGAAGCTTAATGAGATCCATTGTAAAAATCATGGAACAAGATAAATTTATTGAATATTTTTACGGTGATAAAAAATTAGTTCATTTACAGATACTTGAGATGGTTAAGATAGGTTTAATAGAAAGAGAGCATGCATGCCTGCATGGTAATTTAAATTTTTACAAAAAAAATATTAATAAGGTAAATTAATGTCAAACGCTAAAGAGCTATATTTGGGCTCAAATAAAATAAATTTAAATGAGAACCTTATTAAAGGTAAAGAAGTTTTAATTAATAATGAGAATTTCTATAAGATCTCAAATGTAAATAAAATGCGCCCATTTTTTATGAGCATTGTTAGTGCTTATGATCATTGGTTATTCATATCAAGTACTGGAGCACTAAGTGCTGGCAGGAAAAATAGTGATAATGCATTATTCCCTTATTACACAGACGACAAAATATCAGAATCATACGAGATCACCGGCAGCAAGACAATTTTCCATGTAACTAAAAACGATCAAACATTTTTATGGGAGCCATTTACTAGATCCAGTGAACTTTCATATGATGTTAATAGAAATCTTTTTAAAAACCTTCGAGGCAATAAAGTTATTTTTGAAGAAATTAATAATGATTTAGGGCTAAAGTTCTCATATCAATGGACAACATGCGATAGATTTGGATTTGTTAAAACATCTTTTTTAAAGAATACTAGCGATTCTGATATTGAGATAGAGCTCTTAGATGGTTTTCAAAATATTTTGCCATGCGGTTTAGATGAGGCTGTTCAAAATAATACAAGCAATTTGGCGGATGCATACAAACGAAGTGAGTTAGATATAGAAACTAAATTAGGAATTTTTGCTTTAAGCGCTAAGATAGTTGATAGAGCTGAACCGAGCGAGTCATTAAAAGCTAATATTGTTTTCCAGTATGGATTAGATGATACAAAAACTCTTCTTTCTGCATTGCAATTGGATAAATTTAGAAGGGGCTATAAGGTTTATGAAGAAAATGATATTAAAGCTGAAAAAGGAGCTTATTTAATTAACGCCACCTTCAAAATAAACGCTGGTGAAAAGCATGAGTGGTTATTTGTTGCGGATATCAATAAATCATCAAGTGATGTTAAAGATTTAATATTATTTTTAAAAAATACTAATAACTTTAAAGAGATTATTCAAAACGAAATTCAGATTTCATCTGATGAGCTGTATAAGTTAGTAGGATCAGCTGATGGAATTCAGATGACAGCTGATAGACGAAGAAATATCAGACATTTTGCCAATACTATGTTCAATATCATGAGAGGCGGGGTTTTTGATAATGGCTATCTTATAGAAAAAGATGATTTTATTGCATATATTAAAAATGCAAGCATAAGTTGCTTTAATGAAAATAATGAACATTTAGCTAACTTGCCAGATTCATTAGATTTGCCAACACTAAGAAATCTAATTGATGAAAGTAATTCTATGACTTTTAAGAGGCTAGCAACTGAGTACCTTCCAATTAAATTTAGCAGAAGGCACGGTGATCCAAGTAGGCCTTGGAATAAATTTTCTATTAATACTAGAGATGATGATACGGGATTAAAGGTTTTAGACTATCAAGGTAACTGGAGAGATATATTTCAAAACTGGGAGGCTCTTGCATACTCCTATCCTGAATTTATAGATGGAATGATTTATAGGTTTTTAAACGCTTCAACTTTTGATGGCTATAACCCTTATAGATTAACCAAGGATGGTTTTGATTGGGAAACGATAGAGCCTGATAATCCATGGTCATATATTGGTTATTGGGGCGATCATCAGATTATATACTTATTAAAGTTTTTAGAGTTTATTGATGCATACTTCCCAATGAGATTGAATTCATTTTTTAATAAAGAGCATTTTGTTTATGCTAACGTGCCTTACATCATTAAAGACTATAACTCTATTTATAAAGATCCAAAAAATACTATCGAATTTGATTTTAATTTAGCTGAAAAAATTGAGTTATTTAGAGCTAATGAGGGCGCAGACGGTGCTTTATTAAGAAATAACAAAGGCATCATTCATAAAGTAACATTCATTGAAAAGATTTTGGCTAGTCTATTTGCAAAACTATCAAATTTTGTTCCAGATGCTGGTATATGGATGAATACACAAAGGCCTGAATGGAACGACGCCAATAATGCTTTGGTTGGTAATGGGGTCTCCATGGTTACCCTTTATTACATAAGACGCTTTGTACAATTTTTTGTAAAACTTCTTGATAAAGATAGCTCAAAAAGTTACCCAATCTCTAAAGAGCTATATAACTTCTATTTAAACTTAAAAGAAATATTTGAAGATGCTAGTAACTCACACTCAGATGAATCAAGAAAGAAATTCACTGACTCATTGGGTGAGACAGCTTCAAGCTTTAGGCAACAAATTTATTCATCAAACTTCTCAGGGCAAAAAAATGAAATTCAAAGTGATGAATTAATTGGTTTTTTAAAGTCTGTTCTTGAGGCAACTGATCAAAGTATTAAAACTAATAAAAGGGAAGATGGTTTGTACCATTCATATAATCTAATAAATCTTAATGATAACAGTATATCAATCGATAGATTGCCAGAAATGCTTGAAGGGCAGGTTGCGGTTCTTAGCTCAGGATTTTTAAACAATCATGATAGTCTTAATGTTTTGGATAGTCTTAAAGCCAGTGAGTTATTTTGGGATGATCAATATAGCTACATACTTTACCCAAATAAAAAATTACCCGGTTTCCTAGAAAAAAATATTATTCCTGAAGATAGATTTAAAACATCAAGGCTTTTGAGCGAATTAGTTAACGATGGTAATAAACAAATCGTAAACCAAGATAAATCAGGCAGCTATCATTTTAATAGTAACTTCAATAATGCAACTACCTTAAAAGAGTCTTTAAAAAATCTTCCAGAAAAATACAAGGATCTTATTTCAATGGATATGGATTTAATTCTTGATATTTATGAAGATGTATTTAATCACAAGGCATTTACTGGAAGATCTGGAACATTCTATGGATATGAGGGCTTAGGGTCTATATATTGGCACATGGTTTCTAAATTATTATTGGCCTCATTTGAAGTTACAAAAAATAGTTTAGATCATGAAATGGATTCAGATCTAATAGGCAAACTATTTGATCATTACTTTGAAATTAATGAGGGTATTGGGGCAAACAAGTCTCCTGAGCTTTATGGGGCATTTCCAACAGATCCTTATTCCCATACTCCAAGAGGTAGAGGTGTTCAACAACCAGGCATGACAGGTCAGGTTAAAGAAGACATTATAAGCAGAATGGGTGAATTAGGTCTGAGGATAAATGAAGGGCTTATATCCTTTAATTTTAGTATGTTAAGACCTTCTGAATTTATGGAAGCACCCAAACCATTTAAATATGTCAATCTTGATCATGAGATAACATTTATTGATCTAGAGCCAAATTCCCTAGCATTTACAGTATGCCAAGTTCCAATTATTTACAAAATAGCAGAGGAGACATCTATTACCGTTACTAACCAAGATGGCTCAGAAATAAGATATGAAAATAATATTCTAGATAATAAAGTTTCAACAAGCATATTTAATAGAACTAACGAGATATATAAGATAGAAGTTAATATAGGTAAATGAAAGGCAGTATTTGTGTAGTTTTTGTTTCATTGATATTTCTATTCTCGTGCGAACAGCAAGGAGTCGATAGTATGGAGAAAACAGCAAGCATGATTCTTGGTAATCCTAATTATCCAGCTATCTCTTATGGCGGCTATCGAGAAAGAACTAGAGATGTTCAACCTTCTGTTGATGATGCAAAAGAAGATATGAGAATCTTGCATGCAGCTGGTTTTAGAATTCTAAGAACATACGATACACACCTAGATTTAGCAAAAAATACATTAGAAGCTATTAAACAAATAAAAACAGAAGATCCCTCATTTGAGATGTACGTAATGCTTGGAGCATGGATAACCGCCGCTAATCCAAATACTGATAACGTAATACACAATCAAGAAGATTATGATTTCAATAAGTACGAAATTGATGAAACAGTAAGGCTCGCAAATCTATACCCTGATATAGTTAAAGTTATTGCTGTTGGAAACGAAGCAATGGTGCATTGGGCAACTTCTTACTTTGTCACCCCAGATATTATCTTAAAATGGGTTAATTACCTTCAAGGATTAAAAAAAACCAATCAATTACCTGAGAATTTATGGATAACAAGTTCAGATGATTTTTCTTCATGGGGAGGAGGAGGTGCCGAATATCATACCAATGAGTTAAACGAACTTATTCAGGCCGTAGATTTTATATCTATGCATACCTATCCGTTTCACAATACTCATTACAACCCATATTTTTGGCAATATAGTGATACAACTGATCAGGAAAAACAAATAAATGAATTAATGCAGAATGCAAAAAACTTTGCTAAAGATCAATTTCTTGCTGTCAGGAAGTATATTGATTCTATAGATAAAACTAAATCTATTCATATTGGTGAAACTGGATGGGCAACAGTTGATACCTATCTTTATGGCGCAACAGGTTCAAGAGCAGCAGATGAATATAAGCAAGCAATTTACTTTAAACATATGCAGGACTTATGTAATGAATTATCAATTTCATGCTTTTACTTTTCAGCTTTTGATGAACCATGGAAAGATTATGCGAATATAGATGGTTCAGAAAATCATTTTGGATTATTTACAGTTGATGGAAGAGCAAAGTATGCTCTTTGGGAAATGGTTGATAGTGAAATTTTTAAAGATTTAAACAGAGGAAATAATTCAATATTAAAATCTTTTGATGGTGATAAAGATTTAATGATGGGGGGAGTTGATGTGCCAGAAAAATAAAAGAAATTACAAAATACATATACTTATAATTTTTGCTTTTTTAGTGAATTTTAATACTTTTGCAGACACAGTAAGTGTTAAAGATTCAAAAATTTATGTAAATGGTGAGCGTTATTATATTAAAGGTATTTGTTATCATCCTGTTCCACTTGGTAAATGGAGAAGAAGCTTTGAAACTCTTTCAGATGATATAGCTTTAATGAATGAGGCAGGAATCAATACAATAAGAGTCTATGAACCAATTTTAGATAAAAATGTTCTAGATATATTAGCTAGCAATAATATTAAAGTTATTGTTAGCCTAGGTTTTAACCAAAGTGGACTTTATGACATAAATTCAGGTACCTATGAGGTTTATATAAATGAATTTAAAGACCATCCTGCAATACTTATGTGGGAACTTGGTAATGAATATAACTATCACCCAGAATGGTTTGGTGGAAAAATCTCAAATTGGTACAAAGCAGCAAATAATGCTGCCAAAAGAATTAAAGAAATTGATCCAAATCATCCAGTTTCAACTGCAC
Source organism: uncultured SAR86 cluster bacterium (assembly GCA_902559885.1). Taxonomy (GTDB): domain Bacteria; phylum Pseudomonadota; class Gammaproteobacteria; order Magnimaribacterales; family D2472; genus CACEJU01. The sequence continues at coordinate 26,141 of CACEJU010000004.1, forward strand.
ATGGAGATCTTCCTGACAAACAAGCAAGGCGCCTGTTAGATTCAATTGATGCATGGGGTTTCAATGTATACAGATGGGATAAGCCTATGTCTATTGCAGAAGAGTGGGCTCAAGTATCTGATAAGCCATTTTATTTTTCAGAAGCTGGAGCAGACAGTTTTATGACTCAGGAATTTGAAGATTTGAAGGCTGGTCCAAATCAAGAGGCACAAGCTCGTGCGAACGCTATAATAATTGATGAGATCTTTTCTGATTCAAATAATAATCTAGGTATCTTACTTTTTTCCATGGTTGATGGCTTATGGAAAGCTGGCAATCCATCAAAACAAGACCCTGGCGGTGCAGCACCTTTTAGTACTGGTGTTCCATATGATGGTGCAGCCAATGAGGAATATTGGGGAATTGTAGATATTGAAAGGAATAAGAAAATATCTTTCAACGTAGTAAAAGATAAGTATCAAAATTTTAGATTCTCAGAAGAAGATTAAAACATATGAGTTTTAAAACTTCGGAACTATCAGATATAGAAGTATATGAAACTTCCAGATCTGGTAATAGATTATCCAAACTTAATCTTAAAAATAATACCGAAGCAAATAATATACCAACCATATCATTACAACCTAATATTCAATTTCAAGAAATACTAGGATTTGGTGGAGCTTTTACTCAAGCTTCGGCATATCTTTACAAGCAATTAAGCCCGAAAAACCAATCAATGATCATGCAAGATTATTTTGGAGAAGAGGGCTCAAATTACTCATTCACAAGAACGCATATGGGCTCTTGTGACTTTTCTACGGAAAATTATTCATACAGTGAAGTACCAAATGATATTGATCTATCCCATTTTTCAATCAAAAGAGATATGGATGAATTAATACCAATGATTAAGGATGCTCAAGATATATCTAAATCTGGCTTTAAAATTATCTCATCTGCATGGACTGCTCCTACATGGATGAAAGATAACAATCATCTAATTGATGGAAGGCTTAAAGATGAGTATAGAAAGGTCTGGGCAAAATATTTTTCAAAATATACTCATGCATATAAAAAAGAAGGCATAGATATTTGGGGTTTTACAGTTATTAATGAGCCACATGGTAATGGAAGTAATTGGGAGAGCATGCTTTTTACTCCACAAGAAATGAATACATTCGTAAAAAACTTCCTTGGTCCTGAATTAGCTAATGAGGGACTAGGTTATATAAAAATTCTTGGATATGATCAAAATAGAATGGAATTACCTTTATGGGTTGATGAATTTTATAAAGATGCGCCAAATGAATACATCGATGGACTAGCCATTCATTGGTATGACAGTACTGATAATTCATTTACAAAAGAATTAAAATACGCTCACCACCAAGCTCCAAACAAACTCTTAATTCAAACCGAAGCATGCATAGACTCTCAAATACCATCAACAAATGATGATTGGTATTGGCAAACAGATGCTACTGATTGGGGTTATCATTGGAGAAATGAAGAAATGAAATATCTTCATCCTAAGTACGCGCCAGTTTCTAGATATACCAAAGATATTATTAACTGTATGAATAATTGGGTAAATGGCTGGATAGACTGGAATCTTATTTTGGATTTTGACGGAGGTCCTAATTGGGCAGAAAATTGGTGTGGGGCACCAATTCTTGTTGATGTTCTTAGTCAAACTGTATACAAAACACCTATCTATTATGTCTTAAAACACTTTAGTAAATATGTGTTACCTGGTTCTTATAGAATAGGCTTTGAAAATGACACAGATTTACTTGTAACAGCTTTTAAAAATACTGATAACTCCATAGTTGTTATTGTTTTTAATGAAAACAAAAATTCTTCAAAATTTAAATTAAACCTCAAAAATAGGTTTAAAGAAGTTACAATTGATGGCGAGTCAATACAAACAATAATATTCAGAGATAAAAATGACTAATAAACAATCTATTTATACAGGTAGGGTTCCCTTTGCACAAAAATTAGCTTTTGGGCTTGGAATGCTTGCTAATCAGACTTTTCCTGCTGCGCAAGGATTTTTTATGGTCGTGTTGGTTCAAAATTTAGGTTTTAGCCCTTTGATGTCTGGGATTATTGGATTTATTCCAAGATTATTTGATGCAATTACAGACCCTATAATGGGTTTTATTTCTGACAATACTAGGTCATCTTGGGGTAAAAGACGTCAGTATGTTTTTGTTGGCGCAATCATAATGGGTATTTCTTTTATTGCCATGTGGCAGCTCTACAAAGAAAGTGGAATCGTATTTAATTTTTGGTATTTTTTATCACTCTCTATGGTTTTTACTATTGGTCTAACTATTTTTAGCGTTCCATTTGTAGCTATGGGTTATGAAATGACAGATGATTTTCATGAAAGAACCAAAATCATGGCTTCTGCTCAATTTATAGGCCAGTGGGCATGGATTATTATGCCTTGGGCATGGTTATTTATTTATGATCCAAGGTTTTTTACTGATCCTGAATCAGGTGTTAGAGAGTTAGCAGTTTATGTTGGTATTGTTTGTTGTTTATTAGCTTTAATACCGGCTATTTTTGTTAAGAGCAGATCAACCATAGATGATAAAAATTTAATTCCTATCCAAAGAGATAATATTGGATCTGGTTTAGTAGCTATTGTAAAAGGATTTAAAGATGCTTTTAATAATATTCCATTTAGAAAGTTATGCATTGCAACGTTTCTAATATTTAATTCATTTCAAACTATTGCTGGGTTTACATTTTTCATCATTGTTTATTATCTTTTTGCTGGTGATGCTGCAGCAGCAAATCCATGGCCAGCTCTTCATGGAAGTATAGGTGCGCTAATCACAGCTTTCTTGGTTATACCAATTATTACATTCATGTCTAAACGCATAGGTAAGAAAAATACTTTTATGGTATCTCAAGGTATATCACTAATTGGTTATATTCTTTTTTGGTTTTTATTTGTTCCAGGAAAGCCATATTTATTTCTTTACGCATTACCTTTTCATTCATTTGGAATAGGTGGATTATTTACTTTGATGATGAGTATGACAGCTGATGCTTGTGATTATGAAGAATACAGAAATGGCTTACCAAGAAAAGAGGGTATTTTTGGAGCAATATATTGGTGGATGGTAAAAGTTGGAAACTCTATTGCTATTCTTCTTGGTGGATTGATTATGACATATGTTGGATTTTATCCTGAGATAGGTGCAACATCTGAAGAAAGTATCACAGGTCTAAGAATTGCATATACCTTAATTCCTATCAGTTGTACTTTATTGGCTATGTATGTAATGCATGATTATGAAATAAATGAAAAAAGAGCAAAAGAAATATCAAACGCTCTTGAACTTAGTAGATAACTATATATCATAGCGCCCCATGGGACGTAGGATTGACAAAGAATTATCACTTTTAGGATTTGATGTTAATGCATTATCAGACAGCGATCTTGCAACCGTAGCACGTAAAATTTTAGAATCTAAAATTCATGGTCTTTGTTTCAGCCCTTACTCTGATGATCAAAAGCCAGGCGATAAAATAACCAAAGATCAGATATATAAGAAGCTTGAACTTATAAAATCTTATACTTCATGGATTAGAACTTTTTCTTGTTCAGATGGAAATGAAGATGTACCAGTTATTGCAAAAGAATTAGGTTTAAAGACTCTTGTTGGTGCTTGGTTGTCTGATGACAAAGAAAAAAATAAAAAAGAAATTGATGAGCTTATAAAATTATCTAATCAAGGCTTTGTTGACCTTGCAGCTGTAGGTAATGAAGTTTTGTATAGAAAAGAACTTGAAGAGCATGAATTAATTGATTTGATAAAATTTACCAAAAGCCAAATCCAAGGTATCAAGGTAGGTTATGTTGATGCTTATTATGAATTTACTGATAGACCAAATTTAACAGCAGCGTGTGATGTGATATATGCAAATTGTTATCCATACTGGGAGGCATGTAGTATTGATTATTCATTAATTTATATGAAAAATATGTATTATCAAGCGCAGAGCGCTGACCCATCAAAAGAGGTTATCATTACAGAAACTGGCTGGCCAAGCGCAGGAAGTGATCTAGGTGGAGCTCATCCTTCTTATTTAAATTTCTTAAAATATTTTATTGATGCTCAAAAGTGGTCTTTAGAGGATGATATACCAATGTTTTATTTTTCATCTTTTGATGAATCCTGGAAAGTAGAATCCGAAGGTGATGTTGGGGCTTATTGGGGTCTTTTAGACGCTAAAAATAATCTAAAATTTTAAAAAATTTCATTTCAGATACATCTTTTTATTTTTTATATTTTCTGTATAATTTCGCTAAATTATGGCTGATAAAAAACAACAAAAAGTATATTTAATTCCAGAAGGTGAGACTAGAGATCATCATACTTATCACTATACTGCTATTAAGACTCGAAAGTTTATTCTTGAAAATAAGAAGATGAAGCTGAAGAAGTTTAATCCGGTAAAAAGAGTTCACGAGTGGTTTGTTGAGGCTAAATTACCACCACATAATTAAGATTTCTTTAATCGTATTTCAGTAGATGAGATATCATCTCTAAAACTTGCTTCCTCAAAACCAGTACATCTTTTTGATACGCTTTTCGGTATTGATAAATCCTTCAGCTCTAAAAACTTATTACCAACTTTTCTTCCAAATACTAAAAAATTTATATTATGGTCATTAAATCTTTCAATATGCTCTAACATGTCTTTTCTGCTTGCATAAAACTTTTCGTAAAAAACTCTCATTAAAGTATCAGCTCCTATGATAAAAACAGTATTAGGAAACATAATCGCTTTCTCACTAAATCTTCCTGCAGATGTGATAACCCAAGAATCATTTGAATTAAATTGTTTAATTGTTTTATCAATTTCATAGAAGGTTAGAGGTGGCTTATCAGCATTATTTGCACATATTTCAAAGGTTGTTTGCATGCCTGTTTTTTTCTCAGCTATATCTCTCATTCTTAAATGGCCTGCATGAAGTGGATTGAAAGATCCTGGAAATATCAATTCGGGTTTATGTCTGTGACTAGAAATAAAATCAACTTTATTATTAAACAGTTTCTTCCAGCTTTCTTTGGCTTTTGTATTAGTTGTTATTATTTTTTCACTATGAATTGGTTTATTTGCCTTAATGCCGCAAGCTTTAGCAAGCATATTTATGACGTAAGCTGTAATTAGTTCCTCTTCTTCTTGGCGAGTTCTTGTTCCTTTTTCTAATACGCACTCAAGTGTTTTAGTGTATGAGGATGTTTGCAGAACAATATAGAATTTATGGTCTCCCTTCTTTTTATAGGTTGTGGCGAGACTTGCTGTAATTGCTAATCCAATCAAGTTGTTTTCAGATGTTCTTGGAGCTAACTGATTTGATTTTTTAAATGCCTGAGCAGCCATATTCAAGCATGTATTTAATGAACAATAATGATCTGGTTTTTTATTAATATATAAATCCATAGACTTCATAGAATATGGAATATATGTTTCTAAAATAGTCTTACTGGCCCCAGGGGTTTTCAAAAGCTCAGATATTGCATTTGTTCCGCCACCACTTGAAACCATTACAATTTTGAATGGGCTTTTATGAATTGCTGATACTGTTTTATTATATTTATCCATTTTTTGGATTAACTTTTAATTCTGACTGATACAATAGACCAATGAAAAATATAAGACAATTTATTTTAATATTATTTTTCTTACTTACAACATTTCCTGCTATTTCAAAAATTCATAATACAACTTTTGCTTATTGGGATAAGCCGGATGTTGATTTTTTATACACCCTCCCAAAAAAAATTGATAAAGATACTAAAATCTTATTCATTATTCATGGTAACTTGAGGAATGCCGATACCTATTTAAATGTATGGCAAGACCTTGCTAATGAAAGAAATGTAATTTTAGTTGCTCCAGAGTTTACACGTGAAAATTTTATAAATTTTAATACCTTAATGATGTCTAAATCTAATGGGGATTTATTAAAGGATGAAACTCTATATCTCAATGATTCAATAGAATATTTTTTCAATTTTTTTAAAAGTAAATACAAGTTACATACCAATACATACAAAATATATGGTCATTCTGCTGGCGCTCAATTTGTTCATAGATACTTATTAATCACTCAAGAGCCAGCTGTTGATCAGGCTGTTATTGCAAATGCTGGTTGGTATACGGTTATAAGTGATAATAATTATCCCTATGGTATAAGAAATATCCCAGTTGAGTTTAAAGGCAATCAATTAAAAAATTTTTTAGATTATCGGATATCTTTATTAATTGGTTCAGATGATATAGGTAATACTAGCCTTAATACGTCCGAGGGCGCAATGTTGCAGGGTTTAAATAGATATCAAAGAGCAGAAAATTTCTTTGATTATCTTTTAATGTATGGGGAGCAAAAAAATCTACCAGTTAGATGGAAGTATCAAGTAGTGGAGGGCGCTATTCATAGCAATGAAAAGATGGCACCAAGCGCATTCAATATTTTATTTTACGATATCAAGTAATATCTTTTATGAATATTTTGCTCTTAGCCTGCACCTTTGATTTGAAGAGATCATCTTTTTTATCAAGAGAATTATAAATTAAGCTCATTCTAGGATTTTTTCTTAATATATTTTCACGACTAATTAAAAAATTCCAATACATAAAATTCATGGGACAAGAGTCATCTTCTATGATTGTATTAACATCATATTTACAATCTTTACAAAAATTTGACATACGATTTATATATTTACCACTTGCAGCATATGGCTTAGAGCCTACAATGCCGCCATCTGCAAATAAGGCCATTCCAAGAGTATTGGGTAACTCAACCCATTCATGAGCATCAATATAAACTCCTAGATACCAATCACAAACCTTTTGCGGATTTAGTCCTGCAATAAGAGCAAAATTGCCTGTTACCATCAATCTTTGAATATGATGAGAGTAAGCATATTCCTTAGTGTCTGAAATAGCTTTATGCATACAATACATATCAGTTTCAGCATTCCAGTAAAACTCAGGTAATTTAGTTTTGGTATCAAAAAAATTTAAGGTTTTATATTGAGGCATATATTTCCAGTAGATGCCCCTTATAAACTCTCTCCATCCAAGAATTTGTCTAACAAAACCCTCCACCGCATTAATAGGAGCTTGGTTATTTTTATACTCTAGTTCCACTAAATCTATTGCCTCCATAGGACATAAGAGACCATTATTAAGGTAAGGTGATATTAATGAATGAAACAATAAAGATGAATCCTTACTCATTGCATCTTGAAAATTACCATAATTAAATAAATAAGAGGATATAAACTCTTTGAGCTTAAGTTTTGCATCAGACCTAGTCACTGCCCAATTAAAGTTTTCAAGACTTCCAAAGGCATCTGGAAATGAGGTTTCAACATCAACCATCACATCAAAGGTCTCCTTGTCAGTTTTAAGAGAGTTTCTTTTTGGAATTTCATCTTTTAGTTGCTTAATACTTTTACGATTCTCTTTATCAAAGTTCCATTGACCTCCGGCTGGTTCATTATCATTCATTAAAATGTTGTATTTCTTTCTTAGCCACCTGTAATAGAATTCTTGAATGAGGGATTTTTTATCTTTCGACCAATACTCAAAATCTTCAAGTTTAGCTATGAACTTGCTGTCGTTATGAACATTAAGCTCAATGGAGTTGGTTTGAGAAAAAAATAGTAAATCCCTTAAGATTTTATGATCACTGGGTTGAACCGTATCAATTGATGTAATGGGTTCTATTTCATTTTGATTGTTCAAGAACTTAATTAATCCAGGATGATCTTTAATTATTTTTTCATGTTTAATATTTGGATGGTTTATTTCTTGTTTAATGTGTCTTAGTGAACTAATTAAAAAGGCGATTTTTTGTTTATGATGCGGTATTTCATAAAAGTTATCTAAAGGTTCAAACAAAATTATTTGATCATAAGACTCAAGATTTAAGAAGAGATAACTTTTATTTGAAAGTTGGTCAGGAAAAATTAAGGCTATTTTCATGATTTAGATAATTTTAAGTTATGGGATAAGACGCTCTTTCCATTTATATCAAAGATATTCAATTCTAGTAACTTTTGCTCTGAATAAATTTTTATAAATCCAAAATTTTCTTTTATATATGTTTTATCTAAAGCCAATTCATCATCTTCATAAAACACCCAATCCATAGCTTGATCAAAATATTTTTCAAAACCTTTTTTTTCAGAAAATGTTTTAATGGGTTTATTCATTGATGAGGAGGTTATCTCAATAATTTCATCAAGCTTATACATTCCAGCTCTGTGTCTATCACCTGAAAGTATGAGTGTCTTATTTGATGAGTTGTTAATTAATTTAATTAGCTTGTCTCTCTCAGCAGGGAAAAGACTCCATTTCTCAAACCTATGATCAGTAGAAAGAACTTGAATTGAAGAAAGTAAAATTACCAGATCAACTTCTTCATTAAATTCATTTTCTAACCACTGCCATTGAGTTGCACCTAAAATTGACGCGTTCTCATCATTATTATTTAGGTAAAAATTCTTATTACCTTTAAGATCAGATCTGAAGTATCTAGTATCCAAACCAATAATTTTTATATTTAAATCTTGAATGACTAATTTTTCAGAAAAATAAATTCCTTCTCTTTTAGCTCTTTGATCATTGGGATCAATACCCCAAAAATCTATAAAAATATTTTGAGACTCTTTTTTCCCCATAAATGAAGCGCCACCGTCATTCAAGCCATAATCATGATCATCCCATATTGAATATATTTTTAAGGTATTTAGCCACCTTGGTAATTTAGTTTCTTGCTGATCATATGCCTCATATAAATATGCAAGATTTTGAGAAGGGTGGTCTCCGTATACATTATCTCCAAGAAAAATAAATGCATTTGGATCCATTTTTTCAATACTATGCCATATAGGCTGAGCTTTACGTTGATCTAGGCATGAACCAAAGGCTATAGAATAATCGCTAGCCAATAATAATTGTTTATGAAATAAAACAAATATAAAAAATATAAAAGTAGAAACTTTTTTGGACATGTTAAAATTATAATACCTTAGATAAATTATGAAAAAAATCTTCTTATCATCACTGATTCTTTTACTTGCAGCTTCTTGTTCTAAAGAAAATGAATTGCAGGACCTTAATTCATTAATTATTTTAGATAATGTATATGAACAGGCTTTTATTTCGTGCACACTTAAACCCGATAGCTCTTTAATCAATTTTGATAGATTTGTTGATGTTTTTATTGCAGACCATCAAGATAAATTTGATGACATTGCAGACTTAAACATATTCTTTTTAGATCAAGCTGAGTCTGTTAATAAATTTATATTTGAGGTAAAAGTGGATCAAGATGCTGATGAGAAAAATAAAATTGAAATCTTAAATATCTTTAATGATGAAAATCTACAAAATGAGGCCTCATGTGAAACCTTAATTAATCTTTATCAAGGATCTACCCTAAAAGACTTTGAAAACAATAATCCTAAGCCAAGATTGTATGCTGAAATATTAGATTGTAATTATTCTAAAGACTCTAATTACGGGACTTTTAGATTAGCAATAGAGAGTCTAATCAATCATATCAATAAATTTAGTATTGATTACCAAATAGGCTATGTCGATAAGGGCGCTAATCAATTTTATTGGATTAATTATTATTCTAACAAAGATGCTTTATCTAAATTACAAGAGATCTGGTTAAGTGATAGAGAGGCATCTGAAAACATAAAAAATGAATTTGAGCTTAACGCTCAATGTAATACTTCAAGATATTATAATTTTTTTGAATTAATTTAACTTAATCTTGTTTATGATTAATAATCTGAGATAATAGCCAAGCTATTGCGGGTGTGGTGTTAATGGCTAGCACAATAGCCTTCCAAGCTATTGGTACGGGTTCGAATCCCGTCACCCGCTCCAATTAAAATGAGTAGGCATTTTCATACCTACTCAGGGAATTGACCTAGGGGATTGAATTAAGAGGATATTCATAGGTCTTGTTAATATAGACCTAGATAAATCTTAAAAGTTCAATTTCTATTAAAAAAAATATTAAAAAAGCACCAAGAATTAAACCGCTTCCAAAGGGTACATAATTTTCTTTATTTTTTTCCTTAAATAAATATATTACTAATGAAAACAATGACCCAAAAAATAATATAAAAGGGATTGAATAAACGCCATAAAGTGCACCTAGACTTGCTAGTAAAATAAAATCACCAAAACCTATCCCATCTATTGCTCTAAATTTTTTATAAATAAAATTAATTACATATAACACTGTATAGCCAAAAAAAGCCCCAAAAAGCGCATGAGTTATATTTGTATGAATGTTTAATGCCGCTGAGCAAATTGAAAAAAACAATAGAGTTAAATTTAATTCTATCGGAAGAAAAAAATGGTTATAGTCTGTTATGAGCAATATGTATAAAAAGCAAAATATTAGAAGTAAAACTAATATATTTAATATAGAAGTTTCAAAAAAAATCAGCGTTACTGTTACCGCTAGGAATATTAGCTCAGTAATAAAGTAACTCTTATTAATTTCTTTTTTACAAAAGTAACATTTACCTTTCAGATATATATAACTAAAGATTGGAATAAGCATCATTGGCTTCAGTGATTTTTTACAATGCGGACAATGAGATGAGGGTGAAATAATATTAATTTTCTCACCTGCATAAATTCTCTGATATCTGTTTATAGACATTCCAGCAAAACTTCCCAGACATAAGCCAAAAGCCCATATAAAAGGATAAATAATATCCATATATTATTTTTTTGTTATGTAATAACAAATAATAAGAAGTATTAATGCTGGTATAGCATATAAACCAATCATAAGAATTTTATCTAACATTTATTTCTCCTGAGGCAAAAGCATCTGGTCGTCTAAAATCACCATACCCATAATATATTTGATTACTTTTCATAATAGTTTGAATACAGGTAGCAGGCTTTATAAATTTAACATTATAGCCATTATTTTCTAAAGTGGCTGCCATACCTTGAGGATAACCGTTTTCAATTTGTAACAAATCTGGATACCACTGATGATGGATTCTTATGGCTTTAGTCGCATCTTCAAGATTCATATCAAAGTCAACAATATTTATGATTGATTGTAGAACAGCTGAAATAATTCTTGAACCACCGGGAGATCCGGTAGAAAAGAAAAATTCATTATTTTTTGTAACTATAGTTGGCGTCATTGAACTAAGAGGGCGCTTACCAGGTTGAATTTCATTAGCCTCAGAGCCTAGTAAACCAAACTGGTTTGGGATGCCTGGCGCTGCTGAGAAATCATCCATTTCATTATTCATTAGTATCCCAGTTCCTTTAATTACAACACCAGATCCAAAAGATGAATTTAGAGTATATGTTGAAGAAATAATATTACCTTGGCTATCAGCAACTGAAAAATGTGTAGTTTCAAAACTTTCAACATCGTCTAATCTACCTGGTTTGATTTTAGATGAGGGAGTAATTTTATTTTTTGATATTTTAGAAGCAATATTATTTGCATACGTTTTATTAATTAACTTGTTAACTGGAACTTGATAGTAATCTGGATCACCTAAATATAGCGATCTATCAGCATAAGCATGTTTCATTGTTTCAGTTAATATATTCACGTATTCAATAGAGTTATGTCCTAGTTTTTTAAGATTAAAATTTTCCAATATGTTAAGCATTTGTAAGATATGGACACCACCAGATGAAGGGGGACCCATCGTTATAATATTCACGTCCTTATATGTCCCAACTAATGGCTTTCTCCAAACTGGTTGATAGTTTTCAAGATCAGTCTTGGTAATTAAACCACCATTTTGTGACATATCTTTAGCTATATGGTTTGCTATTCTTCCTTTGTAAAAACCATCTCTGCCATTTTTTGCAATAATCTTTAATGTTTGGGCTAAATCTTTTTGAATAAATTTTTTTGTGAGGAAATTAGGATAATCTTTTTGAAATATTTTAGATGTTTCTTCAAAACCTGATAATTTTTCGTGGTAACGGATAAGCATATCAGACATATATACACTCACCTCAAAACCATTTTCAGCTAAATCAATGGCTGGAGCCAATAATTGATCCCATGGCAATGATCCAAATTTTTTGTGAACTTCCCAAAGTCCAGCAACTGTTCCAGGAACACCACTGGCAAGATAGCCATAAGTGGATTTACCTTTTATAAGCTCACCTTGGTTATTCAAATACATCTTTTGATAAGATGCAGCAGGTGCTTTTTCACGATAATCTATTGAGAATGCTTCTTGATTATTTTCATTATACATAAGCATAAAACCACCACCGCCAATGTTTCCAGCTCTTGGGAGTACAACCGCTAAAGCAAAACCAATTGCAACAGCTGCATCATAAGCATTACCTCCATCTGATAAAACATTTTCGCCAACTCTTGTTGCAATATAGTGCTGAGTAGTAACCATACCCGTCGAGCTCATGGCTGTCTCTTTTTGTTTTGGAATATAATCTGATGGATCAACAACACCTATCGCAGGTGTAGAATTTGCAAAAATATTTAAGCTTAAAAAAGCTACTAAAAATAACTTAAACTTCATTTGCTTGAGCTATCTCTTTAGCCCATTTGTAATTAGCTTTTCCATTTGGCGCTCTTTCAACATTTGCTACAAATATAACTTTTTTAGGCAACTTATAACCCGATATATGTTCTCTTGTATCATTTATAAGTTCAGCTTCGTCAATAGATTGATTTTCGTTTACAGAGGCAATTGCAACTACTTTTTGTCCAAATCTTTCATCGTCTACACCAACAACAAGGCAATCATATATAGCGTTATTTTTTTTAATTGCTTCTTCAACTTCTTCCGGGTATATTTTTTCACCTGCTGAATTAATACAGTTTGAGCCTCTGCCAAGCAAAGTAATAGATCCATCTTCCTCAACTAAAGCATAATCTCCAGGAAAACTATATCTTTTTCCTTGAAATTCTTTAAAGGTCTTTGCTGACTTTTCTGGATCCTTGTAATAACCGAGAGGGACAAGACCACCTGTACCAATCATACCTCTCTCACCAGAACCCGGCTCTACTAATTCTCCATTATCACTAACAACTATTACATCTGGATTAAGTTTGAATTTTGCAGTTTTAATAGATTCACTTCTTGATGATACTGATGAGCCCATACCGCCTTCGCTTGAACCCATTAAATCGAGAATTCTTATATCACAATGTTTAAGCAATGCTTCTTTTGTTTCTGAGCTAAAAATTACCCCACTAGATATTAATAAATTTAATTTATCTAACTTGTAAGGAACTCCATTTTCTTTAGCAAAATCAAGCTCATTTGCAATTGGTTTAGCAAAAGCATCTCCAACGATTACTATATTTGTTATGTCGTTATCTTGAGCTGCTTTTAATACCTTCTTTGGATCAAATCCCAGCTCGGGTATAGCCAAAACAAGACCTCCTGTTAAGTGTGTTAAAAATGCACCAAGCCACATTCCTGTTCCATGCATAAAGGGGCACGCAACTAGTGTCTTTACTCTATTGTTGTTAGTTGCCTCAATGAGATGATCAAGTTCTGCTGTATCAAAGGTTTCTCTGGTATCGGGAACCTCAAAGTCCAATCCTTTTAGAACACCAAATATTGCCTGCATGAAATCACAATGCTCATACATAACTCCTTTTGGCATACCAGTTGTGCCACCTGTATAGATCATATATAGATTTCTTTCATCTCTATTTTTTCTGGCAATAGGATTAAAGTCTTGAATGCATGCATTATAATCAATTGCATTTTCATGTATTTCAGTATCATTTTCATTTACTTGAATCCAAAGCTTAATATTTGGTAAGTCATTAATTATTTGCGAAATTTCATCTTTGTAAGTGCTTTGAAAAAATACTACTTCAGCGTCACAATTATCCAATAGATAAATAAGTTCAGCTGCCTTATACCTATAATTTACATTTATAGGAACACATTCTAATTTAAATGTTGCATATTGAGCCTCAAGATATTCAAGATTGTTATGCAGATATAAACCAATTTTTGTATTTTTATTAACACCATTATGTTTTAAAAAATTTGCAAGTCTAGCAGACCTATCATCATATTCTTTCCAGGAAATTTTAGCGTCATTACAAATGATAGCTGTCTTATCGTTTTGTTTGTCTGCAACATATTCCCAAACAGTTGCAAAATGTCTTTCTATTTTTTTATGTATCATTCTGATTAATTAGTTGTTATATTTTTTATATATTTTTTTAAATATAATAACTTTCAATAAACAAGAAGTAAAAAACTTCAGGATAATGAATATGAGCGAAATATATAATTCAGTCATTAAGCATTTAACATCGCCAGGTCAGATGTTCGAAGTTAAAGATGTTCAAGATGCCAATGGCATCACGTATAAAGAATACGTAAACTTTCCTGATAATCTCAAGGCATTTTATGATACTGGTCTAGTGCATCCACAAGATAGAGACTGGCTTGTTCATGAAAACGAACGTTTTGCATATAAAGAGGTTTATGAAAAAGCAGCTCAAACAGCAAATGCTTTAATTGATTTTGGTATTAACAAGGGTGACCGTGTTGCTATATGTATGCAAAATAATCCTGAGTTTATCTATGCCTATATGGCCATTACAGGAATAGGTGCGATTTGTGTTCCTTTGAATTCATGGTGGGTTCCATCTGAAGTGGAATATGGTCTTAAACAATCTGGTGCAAAGATTTTAATAGCAGACAAAAAAAGACTACAAGGTCTTGATGAATTAAGCGAAATAAAAAAAATTATTACCTCATATTCACAAGATGATAATTATGAAAAATTTTCTGATTTCATAGCGGACTTTTCGAAAGAATGGCCTGACATAGATCTAAATAGAAATGATCCAGCAACTATATATTACACATCAGGATCTACTGGTTTGCCTAAAGGTGTTCTATCTTCTCATAAAGGAATTCTATCAACTATGTTTAGCTGGCTATGTTTTGCCTCTGCCGTCAATGAGGTTGCCAATCAAACAAACAAAAAACAAACTGTAAGCGAAGGATCTCAATCAGGTATGCTTTTATGTGTACCACTTTTTCATGTTACTGGGTCTCATTCTGCATTTTTAATGTCTATTCCAGTTGGAAGAAAAATTGTTATGTTAAATAAATGGGATCCTGGTGAGGCACTTCGGCTTATTGATGAAGAAAAAATTACAGATATAACCGGTGTTCCTACTCAAACTTGGGAGTTATTAAACCATCCAGATAAAAATAAATACGATACATCATCATTAGTTTCTCTTGGCGGAGGCGGAGGCCCAAGACCACCTGAACATGTAAAAAAACTGGATGAAGAATTTGAGGGTAGGCCTGGTGTTGGGTATGGTCTATCTGAAACTAATGCATTAGGAACTTTATTAAATGGCGATGAATATCAAGCTTATCCTGCTAGTTGTGGAAGGGTAGTACCACCGTTAACCGAAATAAAAATTTTAGATGATAATTGGGATGAGGTTGAGGCTGGGACAATTGGTGAAGTTGTTATTAAATCAACTGCAAATATGATTGGTTACTGGGACAACCCTGAAGCTACACAAGAAGTTGTTAATGATGATGGTTGGTTTAGAAGTGGCGATTTAGGGTATTTTGATGGACCTTTCTTACATTTAGTTGATAGAAAAAAAGAATTAGTCATTCGGGGTGGAGAAAATATTTCGTGTATTGAAGTAGAAGGCGCAATCTATGAACATGATGATATTCTCGAGGCCTGTGTATTTGGAAAACCAGATGAAAGATTAGGTGAAATACCATGTGCCGCTATTTATTTAAGACAAGATAGTGAACTTGATGTAACTTCTTTGCAAGAATTTCTTAGCAAGAGATTGGCGCCATTTAAAATTCCTGCTATTGTAAAATTCTATGAAGCACCGCTTCCAAAAGTAGGCTCAGGTAAGTTTGATAAACTTACATTAAAAAAGGATTTTTGAAAATTTAATTTAAAAATACATGGCAGATAAAATTTTAATAATTGAAGATGAGCCAGATATTAGTAAGGCTCTTGAGTATAATCTAAAAAAAGAAGGTTACGATACTTATACAAGCTTAAATCTAAAAGATGGTTTAGCAGCAGTTTATGAAAACAAAATTTCATTAATACTTTTAGACTTAATGCTACCAGATGGCTCCGGTCTTGATCTATGCAAAAAACTCAAATCAAATCCTGAATATGATTTTATTCCTATAATTATACTCACTGCAAAAGATGATGAAGTAGATAAAGTCGTTGGATTTGAACTAGGTGCAGATGATTATGTTACAAAACCATTTAGTATTCGTGAGCTAATTCTTAGAATCAAAGCAGTTCTAAAAAGAAAAATAGATAAAAAAGATTTAGTAGAAGTAGAGCGACAATTTGGTGATCTAAGAATGGATATTGATTCTCACGAAGTGTTTGTAAATAATGAAGAGGTTTTTTTAACAGCTTTAGAGTTTAAGTTATTAAAACAGTTAGTTGATAGAAGAGGTAGGGTCCAATCTCGAGATCAATTACTTGCTGATGTATGGGGTTATAGCTCTGATGTTACTACTAGAACAGTTGATACACACATCAAAAGACTTAGAGAAAAACTTGGTGTGATCGGAAAGTATGTTCAAACCATCAGAGGTGTGGGATACAAATTCTCAAGAACGCCTGACTAGTATGGGTGTGCGCTCAAGAATTTTTCTAACGATATTTTTATCATTATTTTTAAGTGTAATAGCTACTTATTTTATTACCGAAAGAGATCTTAGAAGAGGTATTGAAAACCAACTCGTAAGTGAGTTAGAGAAAGAAGCCAATTTAATTGTAGAAAATATTGGTAATGTAAGCAGTTTTCAAAGCTTAGAAGAATCTGATGCAGCGGCTGATAACCTTGGCTCAATTATTGATTCAAGGGTTACTTTGATTTCAAACGAAGGAGAGGTCGTCGGAGATAGTAGTCTTACAATACAAGAAATATCTCTTTTAGATAATCACCTAAATAGATCAGAAGTAATTGAAGCATTAAAAAATAATCGAGGCTGGTCATCAAGGTATTCAAATACCCTAGATTCAAACCTTTTGTATTTTGCTGTATTAGATGAAAATATTGAGGAACCAAATGTTATAAGGGTTGCTGTTCCTTTATCGTCTCTGGATAGTGCACTATCCTCATTAGAGTTAGCTATTAGTTTATTGTTTATTGTAGTGTTTATTGTTTCAGTATTTGCTAGTTTCATTTCATCAAGAATTTTATACTCAAATATTGAAGCTCTTGATAAAGCAGCTTCTAGAATTATCGATGGAGCTATTAAAAAGAAAGATATTAAAGCACTTCCCACACAAAGAGTTGATGAATTTGGTAACGTAGCTAGAACCATTTCTCAAATATCAGCAGACCTAAAACAACGTATCCAAGATATTGCAAAACAAAGAGACCAATTTGGTAATGTTTTAAACGATTTGGGTGAGGGTATTTTAGTTGCTGACAATAATGAAAATATTTTTTATTCCAACGAACAAAGTCAAATTATCTTAGAGCTTCAAAAGCTAAATGGAAGAAAACTACAATCACTAAATATCCCTGCAATTAATTATTTAACTGAAAGAGCAAAAGAAAAAAAGAAAGCTGATATTGAATTTGAAATTGAGTTAAAAGATAAAACAACTAGATGGGTCTTAGGATCTATGAATAAATCAAAGTCCACTGGTGAATTTATTTTAGTACTTCATGACATTTCACAATTACGTCAATTGAATTCAATGAGGCGTGATTTTATATCAAACCTTTCTCATGAATTAAGAACCCCTGTAAGCGTTATTAGAGCTAATTCAGAGACTTTATTATCGGGTGCACTAGAAGATAAAAAAGAAGCTGCTGTTTTTGCTAAAGCAATTATGCATAACTCTGAAAGATTATCTGAAATGGTATCAGATCTAATTGATTTATCGAGGATTGAATATGGAGACTTAAAATTAAATATAAGATCAATAGATGTTAATCAAATTATAGAATCAATAGTTTTCTCTATGAAAAGTATCTTAAAAAGAAAAAACATATCTATTAAATTTGACCCTCATCAATCAAAAAGTATGGTCGAAGCTGATTTAAATGCCTTAGAGAGAATCATTAATAATTTTATTGATAATGCGTATAAATATTCACCTAAAAATTCATCAATAGAAATTACAACTGAAAGTCCAAACGATGATATTAAAATTAATATTATAGATGAGGGGGATGGAATTGCTCCTAAGGAAATGAACTTGATCTTTGATAGATTTTTCAGAACAGCATCTGCTAGAGCATCTGAAAAGTCAGGAAGCGGGTTAGGTTTGGCTATAGTTAAAAATCTTGTAAATAGTCTCAATGGAAAAGTTGGAGTTGATTCTAATGAAAAGGGCTCAACTTTCTGGTTCACACTACCAAAATCTAAATAATTCTTAATTGTAATAAAGCTTTACAGCATAAATGTATTTGATCTATAATTACTTTGTCACATAAATGTCACAATAATGTTTCATTTATGACATAAATGATGGAGGTAAATATGAAATATATTATGTCATTAGTAGCTTTAGCATTAGTAGCAACACATGTTGATGCGGATCATCATTTTCAATCTAAAAGTATTAAATCATTTTCAATTGATAATAATGGGGTTATAACTTTAAATACCAGAGCATCATCTTTTCAAGCTGATTTGAATAATTGTTCTATGAGCAAATTAAAGCAATTAGAGAATGTAAGTATATATACGCACTCTGCTTTAGTTAAAGAAAATACTAAAGTAAGCTTTTTATCAAACTCAGGTACTATGACTGGTTGCAAGGTTAATAATATTGTAAAGCTATAAAAAAATTATTTGTACATGTAAAAGGCCAGCTACTAGCTGGCCTTTGCATATATGTAACATAAATTACATATATTCTTTTCTTAAATTTCATTAACTTGTTGCGCAATTATTACGATTTGTAACATTAATCACACAATTTTTTCATTTTAACTCTATTAAATATAGTCATTAAATCTATTAGAGGAGAATTTAATGTCTAATAACATAAAATCATTAACTATATTACTATCATCATTATTTCTATTTGCTTGTGGTGGTGGCAGCTCATCAATCGCATCACCAGGAGAGGCAGGACCGCTTTCTGATCCAACTGGAACAGGAGGAACTGGAGGTGCTTCAAGTTCTGTTTTAACTGGAACATGTCCAGAATCTCCATTTATAACTAATGGTTCACCTGTAGCGGGAAATACTGTATGTGCAATTCAAGGCCCAGTGACAGCTGATCTTACTTTGACAGATGATGTTATGTACAGAATGCTTGGAAAAGTTGATATCGGTATTGATATGGGTACTGATGGTACAAAAGAGGGCGGTGTTTCTGCTTCATTAACTATACCAGCTGGTGTAGTGATAATGGGTAAGGTTTCTGATGATTATTTAGTGGTTAATAGAGGGTCTAAAATTATTGCAAATGGAACTAGGTCAAAACCAATAAGATTTACCCATAATACAGCTATAGAAGGGACTGTAGGTGATCTTGAAAGAGGTTTATGGGGTGGAATTGTTATCCTTGGGCAAGCACCAATAAACAAGTGCACTTATGATAATGGTGTTAGACAAATACCTTGTGAAAGAGTTGTTGAAGGGTCAAATGCTTTAATGGGTGGAGAAAACCCATCTGATAATTCAGGCGTTCTTAATTTTGTAAGAGTCGAATATGCTGGATATGAGATATTTCCTGGTAATGAGCTTAACGGTATCACTTTTGGAGCAGTTGGCTCAGGTACCCAAGTTGATTATATTCAAGTTCATAACAACATGGATGATTGTGTGGAGTTTTTTGGCGGCACAGTAAATGTAAAGCATTTAGTATGTACAAATGCGGGTGACGATAATCTTGATATTGATTGGGGTTATCAGGGTAAAATTCAATTTGTAGTCGTTAAGCAAAGCTCTGATAAATCAGATCATGTCGTAGAGTCTGATAACGTTAATTCAGATACAACTGTAGGTTACTTAACAGAACCAAGATCTAGACCTATGGTAGCTAATTTTACATTTTTAGCTCAAGGTGCTGATGAGCCAATGAAGTTAAAAGAAGGTGTTTCTGGAATTTATTTAAATGGTGTTATAAAAACAAAAAATCCTGCCAATATATTTGAGTCTACTTATATAGAAACAATTCAAGATGGTGCAGATACCGATAAAATCCAGATGCATTCCATACTCGCAGATAATTCAGGAAATGCATCAGTGTTTAAAGCAGGAGATGATTCGCATACAAATGCTGAATTAGAGGCTTCAATTCTTGAAAGAGCTACTCAATTGAAGATTGCCAATAGTACCCTTGTTGGCGAATATTTTCTAGGTGAAGCTGAATCATCAGTTCCTTCAGCATTTAGTATTGGGCAGGTTCCTGCTATTTGTGCAGTTGGAACACATCCAGCAGGAACTCCAACAGATTTATGTCCTAGTGTTGATGAAGACGATGGAGACCTTTTGTATGCTGTAAATACATGGTTTTCAGCAACTGATTATATTGGAGCTTTTTCACCAGGATCTGATTTAGAGAACAACTGGGCTGCAGGTTGGACATTAGGTTTATTTAGTGAGCCAGGCTGTCCAGATGGAACGCTTGAATCAGAAATACTCCTTGGTAAAAAAGTATGTAGCCTTCAAGGAGCTATAGAAGATGATATAACTTTAACATCAGGTAATTACTATAAGTTAGATGGAAAAGTCGCAATTGGTATTGATGTTGGTGCCTCTGGTGACGCATCAGGTGGAAAAGCAGCAACATTAACTATTGAGCCTGGGGTAACGGTTTTCGGAGAATCTGGTAATGACTATTTGGTTATTAATAGAGGTTCTAAAATAAATGCTGTAGGCACCGTTTCTGCCCCGATAATTATGACTGGAAGAGCAGATATCCTTGGTCAAGCTGATATTGTAACAACTCGAGGTTTATGGGGTGGTTTAGTAATACTTGGCAGATCACCTATTAATAAGTGTAGCTATGTTTCATCAGGAACTAGAGTAGATCCATGTGAAAGGGAAGTAGAAGGTTCAGCTGGTGACACTATGGGTGGCGAAGTACCAGATGACAATAGCGGAACAATAAAATATTTAAGAGTTCAATATGCTGGATATGAAGTATTTCCAGGTAATGAATTAAATGGAATTACATTTGGTGGTGTAGGCTCTGGTACAACCGTAGACTATGTTCAGGTTCATAATAATGCTGATGATTGTGTTGAATTTTTTGGCGGAACAGTTGATGTAAAACACCTCATATGTACTGGTGCTGATGATGATAATCTTGATATTGATTGGGGTTATACAGGAAGATTACAGTATGTGATTGTTCAACAATCTAACGATAAAGGTGATCATATTGTTGAGTCAGATAATACAAATGCTGATGCCACTGTTGGTTATTTAACTGAACCTAGATCTAATCCAATTGTGTCTAATTTTACTTTTATTAGTAAAGGCCATGATGACATTTTTAAATTGAAAGAGGGTGTATCAGGACAATACTATAATGGTATCGCTGTTGTGAAAAACAATGTAACTGGTAAAAATACTAATTGCATTGAAACAACAAAAGCTGAAACAGTTTTAGCAGGAGCAAAAACAGGAACATTTTCAATGAATAGTGTTGCTATGGACTGTCCTGGATATATTAAAACCAATGACGGTGTTGAAATAGCAACAGTAGATGCAATTGTTAAAGCAGGTATCAATAACTTATATGCACCTACTTCAGGTGGCGGTACTTATGCTAATACTTTATCAGGAATTGTAAACGGCTCAGCTGAATCAGCAGCTATAGCCACTGAAGTTCCTGTTATCTACAACACAGATGGTTTCTTTGATACAACTTCATATATTGGAGCTGTAAGCGGATCAACTGATACATGGTATAAAAATTGGACTTTGTCAGGAACTATTGAGGTTCAGTAATTAATTAGATCAACTGGAGAAAGTAATGATCATAGAAAACAATACAAAATTAATTCAAAAACTCATAAGAAATATCTCCTTGATGTTCCTTCTTTTAATATTCTCTGTTGCTCTTCTTCAAGCTCAAGAAGTTGAAGAGGTTGTTGTTCAAGGAACATTTATTCCTGATGAGAAGCGAGATACATCAGAGATATCAGCTATATTAGACTCATCAGAAATTGAAAGAACTGGTGATGATAATATAGCAGTTGCTCTTACAAGATTAACAGGTTTAAGCTTGGTAAGAGGTAAGTATGTTTATGTTAGGGGTCTAGGTGAAAGATATTCTGCTGCTACTCTTAATGGTCTAGGATTACCTAGTCCAGAGCCTTTAAAAAGAGTTGTGCCTTTAGATCTTTTCCCAACTCAAATTGTTGAATCATCAATAGTTCAAAAAACTTATTCTGCAGATATGCCTGGAGAGTTTGGTGGAGGTATTATTGAAATTAATACAAAGGCTGTACCAGATGATAGAGTATTAAGCCTATCATTCTCAAGTGGTTTTAATAGCGCAGCATCATTAAAAGATGGTCTATTATATGAGGGTGGATCGGATGATGACTTTGGCTATGATGATGGAACAAGAAATATTCCAAACTTCATTCAAAATGCTATCAATCAAAATAAAAAATTAGATAGATCAAATTTTACAACCTTTGAGCTTGCTAATGCTGGTAGAGAGTTTGAAAATTCAAATCTATGGGTTATTCAAGAAGGAAATATTCCTCTAGATTCCTCTGCAAACCTTACATTCGGCAATCAAATAGATGCATCTAATTTTGAAGATATTTTTAATGCTTCAGGTTTATCAATGGGTTACATTGCTACTTTTGGTATCAGAAATTCTTGGGATCACAAAGAGGGAATTAGACAAACTGGTGATATTCAAGGACAAGGAGATGGAACATCCAACGTAATTATTTCAAATGATAAAACATTTAGAAGTACATCTAATGATGTCACAACTTATGGCATGGTAGTTTTAGGTGCAGAAACTGATGCAACTGAGATTAAATATACAGGATTAAAAATTCACAAAGGTTCAAAGGAAGCTCGTATTCTTGAGGGATACGATTCTAGTGATTCTGGTAATGTTAGAGAAGATTTTACTGAATTTTTTGAAAGAGAACTAACCAATCATCAGTTAAATTTTTCTACTTATTTTGACAATGGTATGACTTTAGAAATCAAAGGATCTACTGGAGAAGCATCAAGGAATGCACCTTACGAGAGAGTTGTTTTTTATGAAGACACTAATGATCTTGGTTATTGGAGATATGATGTTAATACTGGAAGAAATCAAACACAATTTAGCTATGTAGAGGATGAAATAGACAATATTGGTATTGATCTTCAAATACCATTAACGATTAGTGATACTGAAGTAGAGTTAAAATTTGGTTCTGAACTTAAAGAAAATTACAGAGAAGCTGAAGTAAGAAGTTTTAGATTTTTAGCTGAAGGTGGTCCAATACCTACTGAGGGATTAGATAATAGAATCGACTATATTTTTGCTGACAAAAATTTTGATCCATCAAGATTAATAGTAATTGAAAATACAGCTGCATCATCACCAGCTGGTTATCTTGGTGACCTTAAAACAAAAGCATTTTATATTTCAGCAGATGCATATTTAAATGAAAACTTTCGTTTAGCATTAGGTTTAAGAAATGAACATGGAGAACAATCCGTGAATACATATGATGTATTTCAGCCAAATGATGGTTCGATAGAAAGATTAATAGATGAATCATACTCATTACCATCTTTTACCCTTACATACCTTCCAGATTTTGATGAAAATCTTCAATTGAGATTCGGTGTCTCAAAAACAATTGCAAGGCCTACATTCAGAGAATTATCACCAACATTATTCGTTGATGTGGATACAGATAGAGTAGTTGCAGGATCCTTGTACTTAGAAAATTCTGAAATTGATAATATAGATTTAAGACTTGAGTATTATTGGGGTTTCAATCAGTTTGCTACCATAGGTTTTTTTATTAAAGATATAGAAAAACCTATAGAAGAAGTTGTAAATGAATCAGGCGACTTAGTGATCACATCATTTCAAAATGTTCCTGCCGCTGAGTTAAGAGGATTTGAGATAGAGTACGAAAGACTATTTGATAGCTTATTACCTAACTTGAATTGGGCAAAAACAAAAGAATTTCTTATAAAAATGAATTTTACTCAAACAGAATCTGAAGTTGTGTACGCAGCAGATGATGTTTATATTAATTCACAAGGCGCTCCTGTTCTTGCATCTAATCTTTTCTTAAATGGAAGAGACACAAGATTGCAAGGTCAATCAGATCAAATTGCCAATCTTCAGTTTGGTTATGATGATTTGCAAAATGGATCAAGTGCAACATTAATAATTAATTATGTATCTGACAGAGTCAGAGCAAGAGGTATAGATGTTTTACCAGATGTTATAGAAGAGCCACCCTTGCTAGTTGATTTTGTTTATTCAAGAGATATATCATTTAGTAATAACGATATGTCTATTTCACTTGAGCTAAGAAATCTTTTAGATGAAGAATATTATGCCGCAATGGCAAATACTGCTATCTATGATCAATACGACCTAGGTAGATCTATTTCGATTGGTTTTAAATTTAACTTTTAATATCTATTTTTTATAATAAATGAGCTACACTAGTAGCTCATTTTTATTATGCAAAATTTAAAATACTTAAAATATATTCTATTAATTCCATTGGTTATTATGGTGATATATTTTACCGTATCTTTATTTGCTATTAGCTCGCTTAATACTGATATAAAAAATGTAAAGAAGATTTCTTTTAATGAACAAATTCCTAGTAAAAACACCAATCAATCAAATGCCCCTGAAATTAACAAACCTCAAGAAATTAGTAGTGCATTTAATTATAAATTAATTGGTTACTTGGCTGGATCAACCGATTCATCAATTATATTAAAAAAAGGCTCAAATGAATTTTTAGTTAGAGTTGGTGAAGAAATTGATTCATATATTTTAGAAACTGTTACAAAAGATGAAGTAGTCTTTAGTTTACAAGGTAAGTTATATAAAATTGAAAATAACGTTGGTAAAAACAAATGAAAAACATAAAAAATAAATTATATTTTCTTCTGTTATTTTTTGTAACTGTAGAACTTTATGCTCAAGAAACATTCATTTTAAATTATGAAGAAGTAGATATAAAAAAAGTTACTCAAGATATTGCACAATTTTCTAAAAAAACAATTATTTTAGATCCTAGAGTTAAAGGAAAAATTTCAATATATTCAAATGCAACCTTAGATAGAGATCAGGTTTGGAATGTTTTTTTAAGAACAATACAGGTTAATGGTTTTAGCGCAATATCAGATAATGGTTTTGTGAGAATTGTTCCTGAGAATGAAGCAACAAGAGACCTAAACTTTGCATTAGATGAGAGGGCTGATTATGTAACTGAAATAATTGCTCTTAAAAATAGGGGTACTGACGAAGTTCTTCCTATGTTAAAACCTATTACCGGAAGACAATCTCATTTATCCAGCATTCCCTCTATCAATTCACTATTAATAGTTGATAGATCAAGTAATGTTGAAAGAATAAAGGATCTATTGAAAGATCTTGATAGAAACAATACTGCTAAAATTTCTATCATTGAACTCTCAAGATTATCAGCTACTGAGGCTGTTAGAATTCTTGATAGACTCAAGGCCCAAAACAACCCGGCTATCAATAAGTTCATAGCTATTCCATTCACTCCATCTAATTCAGTAATAGTTTCAGCAAATGATTACATTACAAATAATATTAGAGATACCCTTAAGCAGCTTGATGATGATGTTAAAACAGATAGCTCAATAGAAGTTATCTATTTAAAGTTTGCTAAAGCTCAAGAGGTTGCCTCGATCTTAAGTTCAGTATCTAGCAGGTTTAAAAATTCAAATGAAAGAGATCAAACTGTTATTACTCATCATGAAAAGACCAATTCATTAGTAATTTCATCAGATCAAAATAATATTAATAATATTAAAAATTTAATCTCAAAGCTTGATATAAGAAGGGCGCAGGTTCTTGTTGAAGCAATAATTGTTGAGTTATCTGAAACAGCAGCAAATACTCTTGGTGTTGAAAGTGTTTTTTCAGGTGCCAATTCTGAAGAAATACCAATTGGAATGACAAGACTTAATAGTAGTGGTCCTGATTTAGTTTCAATTATTGGCTCAGCATCTGATGAAGATAATGCTGCACTTTCATCTAGCGCAGTTGCTTCCATATTAAACTCAAAAGGTTTGGTAGCTGGTATTGGTGATCTTACACCTGGTGAGGATAATTTTGCAGCAATTGTGAATGCAATTCAGGAAGATAAGAATTCAAATATCCTATCAAAACCTTCTATTCTAGCTATGGATAATGAGACTGCTAAATCTTCAGATGGTCAGGAAATCCCAGTTACAACTGGTGAAAGCTTAGGATCAAATAATCAAAATCCATTTAGAACTACTTCTAGGCAAGAAGTTGGTATTAGTTTAGAGGTAACTCCACAGATAAATGAAGGAAACTCAGTTTTATTAGATATCAAGATAGAGGTATCAGGGGTTGCAGGAGTCGTTTCCTCAGGAGTTGATTTAATTACTAATAAAAGAACAATTGAAACTACAGCATTGGTTGAAAATAATGAGATTATGGTTCTTGGTGGTTTGATAGACGAAGATCTTCAAGAAAATGTAAATAAGGTACCTGTATTAGGCTCTATACCTATATTTGGAAAACTGTTCCAGAGCTCATCGGAGTCAGCAGTCAAAAGAAATCTAATGATTTTTATTAAACCTAGTATTATGACTGATGCAGAATCATCGGAATTGATTTCATCAGAAAAATATAATTATATTAAAGCTGAGCAAATAATTAGCGGCAAAGAAAACTTGTTAGAAGAATTAGAATAAAGTTAGCTATGTTAGATTTTGAAAAAGCTACAAAACTTCTTCCCTATGAGTTTACTAAAGATAACAATATCATTGCTTTTCAAGATGATGATTTAATTGAAGTCTTGCACTGTGAAGAAATCAATATACAGCTTTATACTGAAATTAGAAGATATATAGGAACTTCATTCAAACTTACGAAGTTATCGCAAATAGAGTTTAATGACATACTAACATCTAACTTTGCAGCTGATGAAGATCAAAATAATGATATTGCTGAAGAACTCGATGATGAATTTAATCTCGAAGAGTTTGCCGGTTCAATTAATGCTACAGAGGACCTCCTTAGCGGTAGCAATGATGCTCCTATCATAAAACTTATAAATGGAATTATAAGCAAAGCAATCAAATCTAGAGCTAGTGACATACATTTTGAGCCATACGAGGATCAGCTTATTGTTAGATATAGAGTAGATGGAATTATGCAACAAGTATTATCTCAAGAGAGTAAACTCTCATCTGTTTTAATATCTAGAATTAAAATAATGTCTGGTTTGGATATTTCTGAAAGAAGGCTTCCACAAGATGGAAGGGTATCTTTATCATTAGGTGATAAAAGTATTGATGTAAGGGTTTCAACTTTACCTTCTTCATATGGTGAAAGAATTGTATTAAGAATACTAGATAAAAATACATCACAAATTAATATATCTGATCTTGGTTTTCCTGAATCTATTCTTAACTCTTATAAATCTTCTCTAAGAAATTCTGAGGGTATTATTTTAATTACAGGCCCAACAGGCTCAGGCAAAACAACTACCCTATATGCAGGTTTAAGATCTCTAAGCGATTCTTCTCAGAACATCCTTACCGTTGAAGATCCTATTGAATATACATTAAAGGGAATTGGTCAAACACAAGTAAATGATAAGACTGGATATACTTTTGCTAGAGGTCTTAGAGCAATATTAAGGCAAGACCCTGATGTGGTTATGGTCGGAGAGATGAGAGATATTGAAACAGCTGAAATAGGAATTCAGGCTAGCTTAACTGGGCATTTAGTCCTATCAACTGTGCATACTAATTCAGCCATAGCTGCTATAACTAGATTGAGAGACATGGGAATTGAGTCATTCTTGCTTTCCTCAAGTCTTAAAACGATTATTTCGCAAAGATTAGTAAGAAGGTTGTGCAACCAATGTAAAACAAAAACAAAAACAGATGCAGATATTTCCTCATCCTTTCATATACCAATAGATAAAGACATATACAAAGCAAATGGTTGTGAGCATTGTAATATGACAGGGTATCAAGGCAGAATCGCAATATCTGAATGTGTGGAAGTTGATAAAAAATTGAAAGATCTTATTCATAATAACGCTTCTGAAAATGAAATGAATGAGTATGTTTTTAAAAATACTAAATCCATCGATCAGGTTTCTATTGAATTAGTATTAAATGGAACTACTTCAATTGAAGAATTAATTAGAATTAATAATATCAAGGATAATGGCGACTTATAGTTATATTGCCTTTGATGTAGATGGTAAAAAGAAAAAAGGCTTTGTATCAGCTCAAAGTGAAAAAATAGCAAGAGCAGAGTTAAAAAAGTTAAATCTCAAGGCTCATACTGTTAAAGAATCAAATAAAGATATTTCTAAAAACACCAAAATCAAAGAGAAAGATCTTTCAGTAGCTACTAGACAGCTTGCGACATTACTCGATGCTAATTTATCTATTAATGATGCTCTAAAAATAACGGCAGATCAAATAAATAATAAAAAACTAGCAGAAGTATTTTATATACTTAGAGAAGAAATTATTCAGGGAAAACGACTTGCTAGTTCAATGGCCAAGTTCCCAAACATTTTTTCAAGCACCTATATATCTTTAGTTGCCGCTGGTGATTCATCCGGTAATCTATCTAAGATTTTTAATGATTTAGCAGAATACCTAGAAGACTCAATTGGCACAAGGCAAAAAATAATGAGTGCCTTAACATATCCAATAATACTTTTTTCTTTTTCTATATTGGTAATAATTGGATTACTAATCTTTGTTTTACCTACTGTGGTTGATCAATTTACAAGGTCTGGAACAGAGTTACCCGCATTAACATCATTCTTATTGACAATTTCAAACAACATTTTTTTGATTATGGTCACAATATTTTTAATTGGTATTTCAATTTTTTTAGTTTATAAAAATTTCATTAGAAACCCTAAAAATCATATTTCTGCTCATTTAAAATTTTTAAAAATTCCATTGCTTGGAAAATTTTTGTTATATGTTCAGCTTGAAAGATATACGAAAACAATGTCATTACTTCTTGCATCAGGCTTAAATTTAGATAAAGCAATGATTGATGGTCAGGTAGTTGTTACAAATAAATATATTGAAGACACTCTTTCGGAGATAAAAAATAATGTTTTAGAAGGAAAGGATTTTGCTATTGCTATTCAAAAAGATGGTATCTTTCCTGATATTTTTAAACAACTTATCTCAAGCGGATATAGATCAGGAAATTTATCTAAAATGTTTTTAAAAACATCTATATATTTAAAAAATGAAATTGAATCAAAGAGATCTATTTTTCTTTCTTTATTAGATCCTTTTGTGATAATTTTTATGGGTGGATTTATAATGCTTATTGTTCTAGCTATACTTATCCCTATAATGCAAATGAACACTTTAACTTTAGGATAATGAAAAATAAAAAAAATAAAGGATTTAGCTTAATTGAATTGATGGCAGTTGTTGTAATAATAGGTATCTTAGCTTCTATAGTTGTTGTTAATGTTGCTCCAATATTTCAAAGAGCGTACCTTGAAAAAATTAGAGCTGATATAACTCAAGTTTCAAAAGCCCTTGAGTTATATAGATTCAATGAGATGACATACCCTTCAACAGACCAAGGCCTTGATGCTCTTGTGAAGCCTCATACTGATTTAAAGAATCCCTTTTTATTTCCAGAAAATGGTTACATCTCCTCATTGCCATTAGATCCATGGGGAAGACAATATATCTATGAATATCCTCCAAATAAATCTAATTCCTATGATTTATATACATTGGGCGCAGATGGTATAGAAGGTGGCACAGGTGAAAATACCGATTTTGGTAACTGGATGCAATAAGCTCAACAAGGGTTTTACTTTAATTGAGCTTCTGGTCTCAATAATTATTATTGGACTTATATCATCAATAGTTTTTATTAATTTTTCAGTTGTAGATTCTTTTGAAAAAAATACAAACTCTTTGAAATCTTCATTTAATTATTTATCGGAAGAGAGTATGTTATCTGGCTCTATGATTGGTTGGTATGCAAATAATAAATCAGCAAAAGCTTTTTACTTAACAAACTCAGGAGATAGAATTGTTGAAAGAAATTTATATTTGCCAAAATCTAATTGGGACAATTGGGAAAATGATAAAAAAATTTTTATTTCACCTGAGGGTATCGAAACTATTATTGAAAATGAGTTTGTTCCAAAACCATACTTAATTTTTTTTCCAGACGGTCAAAACTCAGGCGGGGTATTAAATATCGAATTTGATTCTGAGTTATATACAATTCAAATTGATAAAAATGGAACTATTAAAACAAAATATGAAAGATACTAATGGCTTTAGCTTAATAGAAGTAGTTGTTGCTTTGTTGATATTTTCTTTATCAGTTATAACAATTTATCAACTTATAACCTCAACAAGCATATCAATTTTTAATCTTGAAGATCGATTTCTAGCAAAGGAGGTAGCAAACAATAGAATCTCTCTCATTAACACTATAGAAAAACCTATAAATAAACAGCCAAGAAACGGTGTTATGAACATGGGGGGCAAAAATTGGTATTGGAAAGAAGAGTTTACTTCATCATATTCTGCAGAGGTTTTTGAATTTGAAATTATTATTAGCGATTCACAAAGCAAGCCAATATATAAAGTGAATGGATATATAAATGAATAAAGGCTTTACATTAATTGAGATAATAATTTCATTAATTATTTTATCTATAATACTTTTAATATCATCAAACTTACTCAAATCATCTATCAACTATCAAGAGGCTACAAATTTAAAACTAAAAAAAATCAATGAATTAAATTTAGCTTCGACTATTATTAGAAGAGATTTAAGACAAGCAGTAAATGTTCCTAGTAGAGATTTTTTTGGAAACAAAGAGAAGGGAACTTTTAATGGGGATTATGCAAATAAGAGCGTTTCATTTAATTCATATATAAACGATATTTCAATTAATACCTCTCCAATAAAAAAAATATTATATTTTTCAGATGATAATACTCTTTATAGGAGACAGTATTTTTCTTCCAGCCCATATAAAACTGACGATTATTTTGAATCAGCACTTATTAGTAATGTTTCTGATGTCACTTTTACCTATATGCATGAGAGAAGATGGCATAATTCGTGGCCCGTAGGAGAGATTACATCAAGAAAAATACCATCATTGGTTAGAGTTGATTTTAAAATCAATAATAATGACTATTACTGGTTAATTGAACCAGATATTAATAATGTATATCAGCAATAAAAATAAAGGAGTGGTTTTATTATCAGTTCTGATGGTAATTTTACTGTTATCATCAATTGCAGCATACCTTGGTAATAAATATTTTATTTCGCTTAAAAGATTTGCCTATTTAGAATATCAAACTCATGCTATCAATTATTATAGAGGCGTAGAATCAATCTCAATAAATAGGATAAAAGAAGAAATTGATGCTAATAAAAAATATTTACCTAGAAACCATCCTCTTTTAAATGATACATTTTCTTATGAAGCTAATAATGGCTTTATAAAAACTACTGTTAAAGATATCTCAAATTGTATCAATGTTAATAGCTTAGTAAGATTAGAAAACAATCAATTAAAAGATAATTCCGAAAACATTAAAAGAGTTAAAAAGCTATTTGATTTATTAGAAATTGATGAAATTTATGCAAATGAATTTATAGATCAGGCCATTGATTGGATTGATAAAGATTCAGACCCAAGACCATATGGTCTCGAGGACTATTACTACACAGGACCTCTAGTTAATCCAAAGCATTATTCAGGCATGAGGTATTTTTATGATCTAAATGAGTTGAAGTCGCTCCCTGTTTCACGAATTATTGGTTGGAATCATATAGTAGAAAACTTTTGTGCTCTACCTATAACTGAGAGGTCTTACATAAATATAAATACTTTTAAAAAAGGTGAGGGCATCATGCTTGCTTCGGCTTTTGAGGAATTAAGTATAGATGATGCTGAATATGTAATATTTAATATGCCTGAGGAGGGCTTTGATGAATTAAATACATTTTTTAATAATTTTTCAAATATTGATTTTGGTGATGTTTATACTGATATAAATTTTTCTACAAATAAATTTTTATTAGTATCAGAGTTAATTACAGATGAGTTTAATTCAAAATCTCAAATAACAATTTACTATGGTAACAATAAGAATGGAGATATTCTTGCAAGAACATATAATGGTATTTAATGAATATATTTATAACTAAATTTTTAAACAAAAATTTTGATCAGATTGAATTATTTCAGTCAGAATCGAATGAAGTTTATAAGACAGATTTAGCAGGCTTAGCTGAATGCATTGATAGTTATGCGACTTTAATATTTCTGCTGCCTTGTTCTAAATACTCAACATATGAATTTGAATATGATTCTTCTTTATCTCATAACATTAATGAATCAAATTTCATTTCAGAAATTGATTCTTATGTAGTTAATGATATATCAACTCAAAATATAGTATTTAACAACAATCAAGCATTTTTAATTGATAGAGACTTTCTTGACTCTATTAATACTGCATTAAGCAATGTAAATGCAAAAATTTACTTAATTCCAGAACACTTAACACTATCAGATCAAATTAAAGAATTTAATCTTGAATTAGAAGATGAGCATTTAATAATTTCTAATGGGATACCTCTAAGAATATCTAAAGAAATGCTAAGTAGTAATTCTTTGTTTGCTGATCTAAACAAAATCAGCGCCGTTAAGGTCGAAGACTACTTTGATCAAAAATTTATTAGCGATCTTATAGCCAACCTCAATAAATTACCAAATATATTTAAATTTGATATATCTATAAGGTCTTTAAAATTACATTTAGGTATTTCAAAAAAACTTTTTTATGGTTTAGTAGCATCATTATTATTAATATTCTTCATTCCTTTCGGAATTTCAGCTTTGGCAGAAAAAAAACATGATGAGTATAAACAGGGCATATATCAAATTTTTAGGGCTCTTGATTACAACTCAACAAATATATCTAATCCTAAAAGGCAAGCAGACTTGATTGCTGATAATTTTGACTTATCTCAACAAAATACATTTCAAATGCCTAATTTAGAATTCATTGAGAGATTTGGTGTTGAAAATGTTTATAGGATTAATATTCAACCAATTGATGGAACAGCAAAAATTTATATAAAAGATTTTCCATCAAATCAACTTAGTGCATTATTAGCAGTATCATCATCTTTTGATATTAATATTTTAGAAAGAAATATAAATACTGAAAGCGGCTTATCTAGCGGCTTTATTTTGATAGGGACAGATAATGTTTAATATTTCGTCCCTAAAGCCAAGAGAAAAATTTTTATTATTAATTATGATGTCTTTGATTGCTTTTATACTAATATTTTTTATTGCAAATAATGCCTTTAGTAGGCTTGCATCTTCTCAAGATAAATTGACATCTATTCAATCAGATTATGAGCATGTTCTAAAACGATATCAGCAGATTGAGAGATCAATAAATACAGAGATCTCTCAAGATAAGACAAAGCTTTTAGAAGCCCTTAAGACTTATATAGCGACTACAAATGTTAATTTAAATACTATAGATATAATTGAAAGCAATTTAGTTTTAAAAGTAACTTCGCCAGATATTGATAACTCTATTCAATTCATAAATAACATAGGCAGCAAATACAATCTAAAAATTTCAAGTATAGAATTACAAAGGGAAGGTCAAAAAATAGAACTAGAATTAGTTATAAGTTAGTTTTTTTTATTTTGTATCTCTATTTTTTTTGAGTATAACTCATGAAAGAGCTTTACAGCTATTGAATCTGAGACACCCCATTTAGTTGATTTAATTTTTGTAATATTTGTACACTCAATAATTTTTTTGAATATCTCTAATGCATTATCAATAACATCAGCTCGATCAGGCGATAAATTTAATTTTTTTATTTTATTATCAGTAGAAAAATTAGTCAGCTCTGAATATTTATTCATGAACACATCGCTTGACATAGAGTCTTCATTGAAGATATTTAAAAAAGTTCTTATGTTTCCGCCTAATCCTATAAGTTTTTTTGGTAGCCTATTATTATGTAACCAGCTTTCAAGTTTATTCCATTCATTTTCTAGATCTTTTTTGTGTAACATTCTCACTGCACCAAGCTGAAATGATTTAATTTTAATTTTTCCATTTTTATAAAAAAATAATTCAGTACTGCCACCACCTACATCAACAAAAATTTTATTTTCACTATTTTCTGATTTTGGATGAAATCTTATTAATTTGGCCTCCTCAAGCCCTGAAATAATTCTTATAGGATGCTCAATTTCATTTTCTACATACCTTCGCGCATCTTCAGAATTTGAAGTATCCCTGAAAGCTGATGTCGCCACGATTTCAAAATGTTTAATATTGTTTTTTTCAAAATATTGCTCATATTTTTTTAGAGTATCTACTAGTTTATTTAATGTTGTTTGTGACAGGTAACCATTTTGAAAAACCTCAGTACCTAATCTAATGGGAGTCCTTATACCATCCAAAAAATTAATTGATGTTGGAGTTGTATCAAAAATCTTCGACTTAACGGCGTTTGTTCCTATATCAACTGCAGCTATCTTCATTATGTATCATCACTATATTTTGTAAGTATCGTATACTGGTCATAATTTAAATTTTCAAACCTTACACCCTCAATTTTTGCAGTGTAATTCGCAATATTTTCTGACCATTTGAGAGGTTTTAATAATTTTTTATTTTCATAGTCAGTTTTATTTAGAAAATATCTTAAAGCTGTCAGTCTTGCTATCATTTTATTATTTGAATTAATAATCACCCATGGTGAATTATCTCTACCTGTTTTTTTAAACATTCGATCTTTATAAAGGGTAAACACATCCCACTTATCCATGATTTTTTTATCATTTTCAGAAAGTTTCCAATATTTTAATTCAGAGAGCTCTCTAGCATTAATTCTTCTTTCTTGCTGATCTTTAGAAAGTGAAAAATAAAATTTAATAATTTCTGTACCATTTTTTATTAAATCATCTTCCCATTTATTAACTTTTGACATGAAATATTTATATTGATTCTCGGTGCAATAACCCATAACAGGTTCAATGACCGACCTTGTGTACCAAGACCTATCTAAAAATGCAATTTCTCCATTATGAGGGAGAACTTTTTCCCATCTTTGGAACCAGTGACTTGATTCCCATTTAGTTGGAATTCCTAAATGTACATATTTAAAATTCTTAGGAATTAAATACTCAGAGAAAAGTTTTATTGCAGAGCTTTTTCCAGCAGTATCTCTTCCTTCAAAGATAACACACAGCTTTCTGTTGTTTTTTATCACATCCTCTTGCAACTTTAAGAGCTCAATTTGCAATCTTCTTTTTTCAAGAGAATAGGCTTTATCATCTAGTTTCTTATATTCTCTTTGATCAAGTTCTGTAATGCGCATGTTTTAATATTAATGTAAATAATAATTGGTATTAAAAAAATATTATTTTTTAACGTAAATGTAACATTTAAATATAAAATAGATAGTAATTAAATTATTTCTTTATTATGGAATCATTATTTATCGATCCTTACCTTCTTTTTTTGATTGCTGGGATTGTTGGTTTCTTCATGGCCTTCGGTATTGGTGCTAACGATGTTGCTAATGCTATGGGTACATCAGTTGGTAGTAAAGCAATTACTTTAAAACAAGCTGTAATCATTGCGGCAATATTTGAGTTTTTAGGAGCATTTCTTGCTGGAGGTGAAGTAACCTCAACTATAAGAAAAGGTATAGTAGATCCAACAATTTATTCTGATGATCCAAATATATTTATCATTGGTATGCTTGCATCTCTTCTTGCTGCCGGTACCTGGCTTCTAATGGCTTCATCAAGAGGCTGGCCAGTTTCTACCACTCATACTATCGTTGGAGCTATAGTTGGTTTTGTTATTATTTCCAAAGGTATTTCGTTTGTATCATGGGGAACAGTTTCAAATATTGCAGGAAGTTGGGTTACATCACCACTTATATCTGGATTGCTAGCATTTATAATTTTTAAAACTGCTCAGCACTTTATTCTTAATAAATCTAATCCTGAAAATGCCGCAATTAAAGTTATACCAATTTATACATTTATAGTGGCTGTAGTTATTAGCTTAGTGACCGCAAGAAAGGGTCTTAAGCATGTTGGCATTACATGGACTGATAATGAAATTTATTTGTATACAGTTATATTTAGTATGCTTATATCTTTTGGAACATTTATTTATTTGAAGTTCAATTCAGCTAAAATTAAAACAAATGGAGTAGAGTCAGCATTTGCTGTTTTAATGGTTGTGGCTGCATGTTCTATGGCTTTTGCACATGGATCTAATGATGTTGCTAATGCTATTGGCCCTGTTTCAGCTATTTTTTCAACTGTTAACAATGAGGGCGCGATAGGCGCAAGCTCCGCTGTTAATACAGGGGTATTATTACTTGGTGCAGTTGGAATTGTTTTTGGTTTGGCATTTCTAGGCAGGCATGTTATTAGAACAGTTGGTGAGAAAATTACTGCATTAACCCCAAGCCTAGGGTTTTCGGCTAACCTTGCAACCTCTATGACGGTTGTTGCAGCTTCTTATATAGGTTTTCCAATTTCAACAACTCACACTTTAGTTGGGGGAGTGATTGGTGTTGGTATTGCAAGAAGTGCAAAAGATCTTAATCTTGATTCAATAAAAAAAATAATAACCTCTTGGTTGGTTACTATACCTATTGGCGCAGCATTTACAGTTTTATTTTTTGTTATTCTAAGATTAATTTTTGGTGTTTAATTTTCTTTTGATTGCTCTATCCAGTTAAGAATATAGGCATGTCCAGCTCTATGAGCTTCAATTTTACCAACTTCATTTAACGCACCATCTTCTTTTGCATTCAATGAAAACACTGAAAGTATAATTTGAGCTAAAACTCTAAACACTCCATCTTTATTGAAAAAAGCAGGCATTTTAATATTAGAATCTACATAAGTTTGAATGCTTTTGCCTAAAACATGAATAGAGCTTTTATCAATAGAAGGATTCAGCGTATTCTTTAAAATTAATTCTTGAGCTTGATTATTTGTTAGAAAGTATTCATATATGATATTAGTGCACTTAAGAACAACAACAGAGGGTTCATTAGTATAAATATCTCCATTTTTATTATCTAGTTCAGCTGCAATTTCATTAATATACTTTTCAATCAATAATTTTTTAATTTGATTAGGGTTTTGGAAAAACTTGTAAGTAGAGGTTCTTTTAAGTCCAGATATCTCTGAAATCTTCGCAATTGAAATATTTTCGACGCCACTATTTTCAATGATAGATTCCGCTGTATCTAATATTTTCTCAATTCTAAATTTACTTCTTTTTTGTTTTGCTATGCTCATCGTCTAATTATCGACAAATGTTCCATAAAGTACAAGATTTAATGTTGCTAAATTGTTACATATTAAGTATCTAAATGTTTCTATTTAAAAAAATAATAAGAATACATTTTTTATGAGGAATTATTAAATGAATAAATATTTTACAAATTTTCTTGCTCTAACATTCTTTGTGGTCGCTGTAGCTCAAGATAGCGAAGAATCTGTAGAGGAGGTTGTAGTTGTTGGTACTAAGGCTAGTATTGTATCGGCATTAAGCAAACAACAAGCATCCGATAAGATTGTTTCAGTTGCTGACTCTGATGCGCTTGGTGATTTTCCAGATACTACTGCTGCAGAAGCTATAAGAAGACTATCAGGTATTACAGTTGAAAATGATCAGGGTGAAGGTAGATATGTAAGTATCAGAGGTTTATCTGGTGACTTAAACTCTATTGCTGTTAATGGTGCGCTTGTACCAGCTCCCGAAGGTGGAAGAAAGGTCATGCTAGATGGTCTGCCTACAGAACTACTGGATAATATTGAAGTTTACAAATCTCTCACACCAGATATGGATGCAGATGCAATTGGCGGCCATATTGAATTTAACACTAAAAGAGCAAGCTCTCTTGATGGAAGAATTTTAAAATTTAAATATGACACTTCTTATAATGAAAATACTGAGAATTCAGATAACCCAAAATTTGCTCTTAGTTATGGAGATATGATTACTGAACGTTTAGGTCATATTCTAGGCTTAACTTACTCATCTAAGCAGATCATTTCATATAACAATGAAACTGGTTTTCCAGGTTGGACTGAAGATGATGACGGTGACAAGTACTTTGATGATGATTGGGAAATGAGGTACTACGATTTAACCAGAGAAAGATTTGGTTTAACTTATGATATTGACTATCAACTTAATGATGTAACTTTCTTATATGCAAATTTTCTTTTAAATGAATATGAAGATGACGAAGTTAGATTTAAAGATGAGCATGGAAAGCTTAAGTTTGGCGATATTAATGGTGATGTTGCAGAAATAACTAGAATTAGAAGAGATGCTGAAGCTAGAAAAAGAATTGAGAATAGAACTATTAGAACATTATCACTTGGATTAGAGACTGAATATAATGGGTGGTTTACGGAATTAAAATTTTCAAATTCATTTGCTGAGCAAGATGATACAGATAATGTAGATGTAAAATTTAGAAGCAGCACATTCGAATGTGAGCCTTGTGGTTATTTTACATATTCAAATGCTCAAACTCCTGCATTTACTTTTAACCCAAGTGTAGCTGATTTATGGAATACCGGAATCGGTGTTGATGCTTTTGAAGAAGAAGATGATTTAATTTCTGACAAAGAAACAGCAATAAAATTAGATATGACCAAAGATGGTTTTGAGGTTATTGGTCGACCAACTACTGTTAAGTTTGGATTTAAGCATAGTAACAGAGAAAAGAAACGAAATAATGAAGTCTGGGAATGGGAAGATGATGTCGTTACACAAGATCAATCTTTCTTTGGCGCAGACTACAGAGTAGACTGGCCTTTCCCTGGACAAAATATGGGCCCAATGGCAGATCCTAATCTTTTATTTACATACCAAAATACATGGGGTCCTTATACAAGAGGTCAGACTGAGAAAGATTACTTTTCAGAAGAAGAAATAATATCTGCATATGTTATGGGTACATTAGAATATGATAATGCTACTGTTATTGCAGGCGTTAGAGTTGAAGATACAAAATTTAATACTCAAGGATTTAATGCTGAAACAGGTGATTTAATTTTTGGAGAAAATAATTATACGTTTGTTGCTCCAAGCTTAAATATTAAATATTTTTTATCTGAAGATGCAATATTAAGAGCTGCTGTATGGAAGTCTCTAGCTAGACCAGGTTTCAGTGAATCTGCGCCTGTTGCAGATTTTAAGAGTGATGGTGATGGGGTATTTAAAGGTGAAATGGGTAATCCAGACTTAGATCCATATGAAGCAACTAATTACGATCTTTCCTATGAATACTATGGAGAAAATACAAGTTATTCTATTGGATTTTTCTGGAAAGATATCTCTAATGCAATCTATCCTGTTATCACTGCAGGCACATACAATGGAATAGTATTTAATGAATTAGAAACATATGTAAATACTGATGACTCTAGAGTAGATGGAATAGAGTTAAATATCTTCCATGAATTTATTAATCTTCCAGAGCCACTTGATGGATTATTTGTTCAGTTAAATGTTACCAAAACAGATGGACAGAGCACATTGGCTGTAGATAGCGGTTCTGTAACATTCCCGTTTAGAAAACTTTCTGAGGATGTTTACAATTTATCAGTTGGTTATGATAAGGGTCCATTTGATATTAGATTATCTTTAGTTTCAAGAAGTCCATACTTAGACTATCTTGCTGATGAGGATTCACCAGCTGAAACTCAAGAGGATCTAAATGTTGATAATATTAGATATACCGACGATCATAAGCAGTTAGATTTCAATCTAAAATATGATATTTCTGATAATTTAAGTATCAAATTCGACATTAATAATATAGATGACGAACCAGAATATTATTATTGGGGTAGACCTGATAGACTCTCCCAATATGATGTTTATGGAACAACGTATTCAATCGGTGTTAGATATAAACTATAAAAATAATGCCTTAAAAAGAGCAAGCTTTATGCTTGCTCTTTTTGTATGTATTAACATAAACGCTGAATTACTACTTGATAAAAAAGTTTATATTGTTAAACCTGTCAGTGAAACTGGGCAGGTTATTTCCAAAGGTGATGCTGCAGATGATCCTGCTATCTGGGTTAATCCATATAATTCAAGTAACTCACTAGTATTTGGAACAGATAAAAGAAGTGGAATTTATACTTTTGATCTGTTTGGTAATGAAATTAGCTATACAAAAATAGGAAAGATTAACAATATTGATTTAAGATCTATTGATTTCGAAAACAAAGGTAGTTTTTCTTTTATATTTGCATCAAATAGATCAAAACATTCTTTAGATTTATGGATCTATGAAAGCAAAGCAATTGATCTTTTAATTAATAATGAATCTTTTTATATTCCAAAAAACTCCAATTTTTCTATTAACTCGAAAATGATCGTTTACGGTGTCTGCGCTGGTTATGATATTAAATATGGAGTCGTAGCATTTTTAACAGAAGATGAAGGCCCACATGTAGAAATGTATCAATACTATGATGATGGACTTAGACTCTTAAAAAGATTTAAAAATCAAAACTCAGAACAGTCAGAAGGCTGTGTCTATGATGATGAGAATAGAACTTTATTTATTTCTGAAGAAGGTGAGCGAGGAATAATTAGAGCTTATGATATCAATGATGATTTAGACTTTTCTAATTTTAATGTTGTTGATACTAGAGAGGGATTTATTGATGAGGACCCAGAAGGATTAACTATCTATAAGACTGACGCAAACAAAGGTTATTTGATTGCTTCTTCGCAAGGTGACAATTCATTCAATCTTTATAATAGACAAAATCCTTATAATTACATTGGAAGTTTTAAAATCGGTCATTCTTTAGGTATTGATAATGTTTCTGATACTGATGGTATTGATGTTACAAATATAAATTTAGGAACTAACTATAAAAAAGGTTTGTTTGTAGTTCAGGACGGAACTAATGATGGAGCAGAAATTGTCGAAAGACAAAACTTTAAATACGTTTCTTTTGAAGATGTAATTAAAGTGCTAAATCTCTAATTTATCGACAAAATCTTCTAAGTCTTTAGCTAATATCTCTGGTTTCTCTAGTGCTGCAAAGTGCCCACCATCATATACATTCCATTGTATTAAATTATAAATTTCTTCTGCCCATTTTTTAGGAGGTATCATTATGTCTTTTTTAAAGATTGCTCCTGCAGTTGGTACAGATATTTTGTTAAAAGAAAAACCAAAGTCTCCATTCTCTTTGTAAAGCTTGAGTGATGAATTAATAGAATTTGAAAACCAATAAAGACTTATAATTGATAAAACTTCATCGGTTGTGGCTACTAAATTATTATCATTGTCATTAAACCAGCCAAAATATTTTTCAACAATCCAGCCAGCAAGACCAGCAGGAGAATCTGTAAGGCCATAGCCTAAACTTTGAGGCTTAGTTTTTTGTATTTCATAATATCCAAAACCTTGGGTTTTATATTTTTCATAATTCTCAAGAAGTTTTAACTCTTTTTCAGATACACCTTCAAATGGATCTTTTTCTGGTGGATAAGCTATAACTAAATTAAGATGCAATCCTATACATGAATCTGGATATAATTCTGCTATCCACTTGCTAATCGTTGCACCCCAATCTCCACCTTGAACAATATATTTTTTATAACCAAGTTCTAGCATTAATTCATGCCAGATATGAGCTATCTTTTCAGAATTAAAGCCTTTTTTTTCTGGTTTTCCAGAAAAACCAAAGCCTGGAATAGAAGGGCAGACAATTGAAAAGTTGTACTTGGTTGAGTTTGATAGGATTTTAGTAATTTTTAGAAATTCTTGGATGCTTCCTGGCCAACCATGCGTAAAGAGTATTGGTATAGACTCCGATACCTCTGATCTTGCATGAATGAAATGAATATCTATATTTTCTTTTGATTTAAAAATATAACTTCCAAGTTCATTGATTTTAGACTCTGCTTTCCTCCAGTCATAATCATTAGCCCAATAATTTAAAAAATCTTTAAGAAAGTCTTTATTTGTGCCATTAACCCAATCCTCATTAAAAGGATCATTTGGCCATCTTGTATTATTTATCCTATCTTTAAGATCATTAATTTCAGACTCAGGAATATTAATATTATATTTTTTAATCATATATATACTTTTCTTCTAATAAAGTAATAATAATAAGTCATGTTAGAGAATCTTGAAAATTTTTTAGAAATGAATGCAGAGTTAGCTTGGTTGCTTATACTGATTTTTGCATTTTTAGAGTCCTTTATTTTATCGGGTGTGATTGTTTCAGCAGCTATTTTATTTACAACATGTATATTTATATACAATGCTGAAGTACTCCCTTTATATCTTATAGTTCCAATAGCAATACTTGGCGCTCACTTAGGCGATATGTGTGGATTCGTTTTTGGAAAAACTATTGGGCCAAATCTTCTTTCAACAAAATTTATGAAAAAAAGAGAGAAGGTTATTAAACGTGCTCAAAAATTTCTAGATAAAACAGGTTCTTATACAGTTATATTAGGTAGATTTGTGCCCGCAATTAGGCCTATTGTCCCATTTTTATTGGGAATATCTGATATGAAAATCATAAGATTTTATATAGCTGATGTGATAGCATGTTTGTGTTGGGGCGTTGGTTTAGCCCTTTTAGTAACTGGTATTGGTTCTATTTTTAATTAAGAATTATGTTAAATATATTTATATTAGTCGTTAGTTGTGTTGCATTACTTTACTGTTTTTTTCAATTAATCCAAGCAAAAAGAAGAGGCATTCTGTTGCAAACTCTGAGAGATTTTATGATCGTGTTTCTTGCAGTTGTAATGACGGCTGCAATTTTCTATGTTGGCTTTAGGGTTCTACGAGGCATTATTTAAATTGACGTTATTTGAAAAAATTATAGCTAGAGAAATTCCTGCAAACATAGAATATGAAGATGATTTATCTATAGTT
Source organism: uncultured SAR86 cluster bacterium (assembly GCA_902559885.1). Lineage (GTDB taxonomy): Bacteria > Pseudomonadota > Gammaproteobacteria > Magnimaribacterales > D2472 > CACEJU01. The sequence continues at coordinate 69,437 of CACEJU010000004.1, forward strand.
ATTCATGATATCAATCCTCAAGCTCCGATACATTTACTTATTATTCCTAAAAAACCAATCCCTAAGGTTTCAGATTCAAATGTTGAAGATAAAGATTTATTAGGTCATTTGTTATTAGTTGCAAAGAAAGTTGCAGAAGAAAAAGATATAGCTGATAACTTTAGGTTAGTTGTAAATAATGGCGCTAAAGCAGGCCAAAGCGTTTTTCACATTCATATTCATTTACTATCAGGCAGGCCTTTATCATGGCCGCCAGGCTAATAAAAAATTGCTGCTGCTAGACCTAAAATAAAAACAAAAGCACCTATACCAATAAAAAATATTGCACCTTGTTTTATAGTTTTTGAATCTTCCATAATCTCTCCCTATAAAAAATATATTTAATTATTGAGATTTATTCAAGATTTTTTAATATAAAATACCTATTTACAGATCAATTAAAAGTGAACACTATTCAAAAAAATAAATTTTCAGCTTCTATAAAATCATGGATAGCCTACGATGCTGGTAACTCAGCATTTGCTACAACAGTATTAGCTGCATTTTTCCCAATTTTTTTTACTCAGTATTGGGCTGCTGATATAGCTGAAATTGATTCTGCAAAATATTACTCCTTCGCTTTAATGATTTCTAATGGTTTGCTATTAATATCAGCACCAATTGTTGGTGCTATTACAGATATATCAGGTAACACAAAAAAACTTTTTTCAAGATTAGTGCTAGTCTCAATATTTTTTACAGGTTTATTATTTTTTCTTGAAGCTGGAAGTTGGTTAATGGCATTAGTATTTTTTGGAGTTGCTAATTTATTTTTTTCAACATCAAATGTTCTTTACGACAAAATTCTTATTAAAATTACCACCCCAGATTTATTTTCAAAGATCTCTGGCTATGGTTATGCTGTAGGATATTTTGGAGGAGGGACTTTATTTTTATTGAATGCCATTATGAGCCTTCAACCAGGCTTGTTTGGTTTAGAGTCCCAAGCTGATGCTATACGTTGGTCATTTTTAACGGTATCAATTTGGTGGTCAATTTTTTTACTACCTCTATATATAAATTTTAAGGATGAAACTAATTCAAATGAAAATAAAGCTTTATTAAAAAATGCCATTTTCACATTTATTGAGACCTTAAGGAACATAAGCGCTCACAAACCTTCATTTATATTTCTTATAGCTTTTTTTCTATATATTGATGGAGTTCATACAGTTATGGCTCTTGCCTCTACTTTTGCTCTAAATATTGGTCTGAAATCTGATGCAATAATAATTGCTTTAATAATGGTTCAGTTTGTAGCATTTCCCGCAACACTTTTGTGGGCATGGGTTGCTGATAGATTTAATGATTTACTAGTGATATTTATTTCTATTTTTATATATATAGCTATCATTATTTACTCCACAACTTTAACTAATGCTATGGAGTTTTACATACTTGCTATATTAGTCGGCTCAGTTCAAGGTGGGATTCAAGCAAGCTCAAGAAGTTGTTTTGCAAAAATTATTCCCGAAGAAAAATCTGGTGAATTTTTTGGTCTCTTTAATACCTTTGGTAAGGCAGGGGCTTTATTTGGACCATTTTTAGTTGGTATTTTTCTTATTGCTTTTAATGATATTAGATTAGCTTTAGTTCCAATTATTCTATTATTTATATTTGGCGGTTATATTCTTTATAGATATAAAAATGAAATTATTTAGTAAAACTTCAATTATTTTTTATAGTATATTAGGGCTAATTACAGCTCTTCTGATTGCTCCATTTATAAGAAGCTTGATAGATTTTTCAACTCCAGTTGAGATTTTAATAACAACATCAATAATTATTCCTATATATATAGTAGCTAAGAGAATTTTAGAGAAATTTATTTAATAAGATCGAATAAAAATTTTGGCTTGTCTGTAATTATTCCATCAACTCCCAAACTGATTAAATAATCCATATTTTTTTTATCGTTAATAGTCCAAACCATTATCTTAAGATCTTGAGAATGCACAAAATCTACAAACCTCTTTGTAACTAGTTTTAAACCATATTTATATATAGGTATTTGCAAACAATCACCTGGAACATCTTTTTTATTGAGACCATAACTTTTTAACAATAATGCTAAAACTTCCCTTGGCCCCATTGATAAGCATACATCTGGTAACTCATTTCTTACTATTTCTAACCTATCACTATCAAAACTCGCAATACATATTCTATTTATTGAGTTTGTTTTCCTAATAATATCTATTGCAGGAAGAACGACTTCATCGGATTTAAAATCTATTTGAAAATATGTATTTGGAAATGTAATTAAGGTTTCTTCAAGGGTAGGAATTTTAAATTGATCAAATAGCTTAATATCATTAATCTCACTACTTAAATGTGAATGGAACGGTCTATTACTTCCAGTTAATCTTTTTAAATCCTCATCATGAAAAATATATGGCACACCATCTGAAGATAGCTGCACATCTGTTTCAATATATTTACAACCAAGACCAATAGAGTAATCAAAAGATTCGAGAGTATTTTCATATGACTCTAGTGCTCCACCTCTATGAGCTAAAACAGCTATTCCATCGTATTTAAGATAATCTTTCATTTAACATGTATTCTATACATTTAATGTAAAATAAACATCTATAACTAATGTTAAAAAAATGAGTAAATTTGATTCAATCAGACCTTACAATGATGAAGAGGTTAGTGATATTCTCAGAGAGCTGATTTCGAATAAAGATTTCATTGATATTTATTTTGAAGCCAATCAATCTAAATTTTTACAAAAATTACCATTTAAATATTCTTTGGCTCGCTTAGTTTTAAATAACAAAATTAAAAACATTACAAATATTCACGATTATCAAACAATCTTTAAAAACCTTGTTGAGTTAATGATAGATCAAACATGCAATCAGATTAATTATGAAGGTATTGAAAATATTTTATCTGATGATGCATATCTTTTTATTTCAAATCACAGAGATATAACTCTTGATTCAACACTTTTGAACTATTATTTACATCAAAATAATTTTAAAACCACCGTAAACGCTGTCGGTAACAATTTGATGAATCATAAGTGGGCTTCTGATCTCATGAGATTAAATAAAAGTTTTATAATCCAAAGAGATAGTGTTTCCCAAAGAGAAATATATAAATCACTAAACCTTGCTTCTGAGTTTATATGTAAGTCTATATTCGATGATAATCAATCTGTCTGGATAGCGCAAAGACAAGGAAGGGCAAAGGATGGTATGGATATTACTGATCCAAGTGTTTTAAAAATGATTCATTTATTCTATAGAAAAGAATTAACTATTGATGAATTCTTTAATAAATTAAAAATAGTTCCTGTTGCTGTGTCTTATGAATTTGATCCTAATGATCAATCAAAAGCGCAAGAAAGGTATTTATTAAGCAAAGGCAATGAATACAAAAAAACAGATAATGAAGATCTGCAAAGTATTATCAATGGTGTAAGAGGTTTTAAAGGTAATATCTCTCTTAAAATAGGCTCTCCACTAGAAGTTGCTGACAATAACTATGATGATATTGCTTCTAGGATAGACGGTAGCATAAAAAAATTATATATAAATCATTCTACAAACTATGCTGCTTGCGAGCTTTTAGGAATTGATTACGAAAAGAGAAATCTTAATGATGAAGAAATACTTAAAGCCAAAATTGAATTAAAGAAAAGGATGGAGCCTCTTACGAAAGAGGCTCACAATCTATTATTGGATCAATACAGTAATTCAGTACTATAAGTTATAGGCTTGTTCGTTATGCTCAGAAACATCCAGACCTTTATCTTCAGATTCAGATGAAACTCTAATATCTATAAACACTGAAGTAACTTTTAGAATTATCCATGTAGCGACTGCAGTCCATAGACATATTACGAAAATACCTTCTAATTGAATTAGTAATTGAGCTAAAGATCCATCTTCAGATATTCCTGCTGCCCCTGATCCTAAAAACCCTTCTGGATTTCCAACCAAAGCAAGCATTATGATTCCTAAAATCCCACCAACACCGTGAACTGGAAATACATCTAAAGAATCATCAATTCTGAAGTATGACTTTACAAGTTGTGTTGCATAAAAACAAACTGAACCAGCAAGCAATCCTATTAATAGCGCCCCAGCAGGACCAACTGTTCCAGATGCTGGAGTTATAGTAGCAAGACCTGCAACCATACCTGTTGCTATACCAATAATTGTTGATTTACCTGATTTAAACCATTCTATAAACATCCAAGTTAATGCGCCAACTGCTGCACTAATATGTGTTACTAACATTGCCATCCCGGCTGAGCCATCAGCAGCTACCGCACTACCAGCATTAAAACCAAACCAACCTACCCACAGCATTGAGGCACCAATCATTACAAAGGTTCTATTATGTGGTGGAAGAGGGGATGTAAGAAATCCATTACGCTGTCCTAGAAAGATTGCTATAACCAATGCAGCTACACCACATGTTGCGTGAACTACTAAACCACCAGCAAAATCAATAACACCTTTTTGAGCTAAATAGCCACCACCCCACACCATGTGACATGCTGGCAGATAAACCAATGTAAACCATGCTACTGAAAAAACACACATGGCTGTAAAATTCATTCTTTCAGCAAATGCTCCTACAATCAAAGCAGGTGTAATAATTGCAAATGTCATTTGAAAGGTGATAAAAACAGTTTCAGGTAATGTGCCAGATAAAGAATCTCTACCAACGCCATTTAAAAATGCAGCACTTAAATCACCTATAAAGAGACCATCACCATAAAAAGCTAAACTATAGCCATATACAACCCAGCATACAGATATTAAGCAAGCAATGGTAAAACATTGCATTAATACAGAAAGTACATTTTTAGACCTAACAAGACCACCATAAAATAAAGCAAGTCCAGGTAGGGTCATAAATAACACCAAAGCAGTTGATGTTAAGATCCAGGCAGAATCACCTGAATTTAATTCACTTGCTTCTATATTTATCGATAAAACAAAAGGTACTAGAAAAAGAATCCTTTTTAACATTTTTTACTCCTAATTTTTAAACTAATCCTTCATCGGCAAGCAATTTTAATGCCAAAAAATATATATAATAAAAGTACCTTATATTAGATATTTAAATAAAGACTAGAAATAGATGCACGAATTAAGTGCAAAAAGAAAGGCCTGTAATTTTCATTACAGGCCTCGAGGAATATTTATAGGTTATAGATTAGTTTAAGGGGAGTAATATAAACCTATAAACATAATCATTATTTGAATTCTGGATAAGCTTCGATACCTATTTCAGTAACGTCTAATCCTAATTCTTGTTCTTCATCAGATGCCCTGATTGGTAGAACAGCATTTATAACTAATATAGCTATTAAGCTTGTTATAAATGTAAATCCTGCAATAGCAACAACGCCATAGAATTGCCATAGGAATGAAGCATCACCATCTGTAAATGGAACAACCATCACACCTAATATACCTACAATTCCGTGAGCTGAAATTGCTCCAACTGGATCATCTAGTTTTAGTTTTTTATCAAAGTATAAAATTGAGAAATAAACTAATAGACCACCAAGTGCACCAATTATGATTGCTTGACCGCCTGATGGGTCAGCAGGTTCAGCTGTAATTGCTACTAGACCAGCAATAGCACCATTGATAACCATAGTTACATCAATTTTTCCTGTCAAAATTAAACTTACAAGAATTGTTGCAACAACACCACCAGCAGCTGCTAAATTTGTATTCATAAATACTTGGCTTACCTCAACAGCAGCACCTTCATTAGAAACTACTAATGTTGATCCACCATTAAATCCAAACCAACCTAACCAAAGAATCCATACACCTAAAGCTGCTAAAGGTATATTTGAGCCTGGCATTGGTAAAGATGTTCCATCTGCAGCATATTTACCTTTTCTAGGTCCAAGAACCATTACAACAGCTAATGCTGCAGCTGCACCACATAGATGCACAGTTCCAGATCCAGCATAGTCTAGGTAACCACCTGCACTTAAGAAACCTCCACCCCAATTCCAAAATCCTTGAACAGGGTATATAAATCCAGTTAATACTACTGCGAAAATAAAGAATGGTACTAATTTCATTCTTCCAGCAACAGCACCTGATACTATTGACATAGCAGTAGCAACAAATACTACTTGGAAAAAGAAGTCAGCCTGAGCTGAATAATCCATTCCGTAAGATATTCCAACATCCTCACTGGTTGTTGAAAGACCTACATAAGAAGTGAATGAAGGCAAAATATTTGCAATGCTATCACCTGGGTACATATAACCAAATCCAATCACAAGATACATAATGCATGCAATTGAATATAGGCCTAAGTTTTTAGTTACAATTTCTGATACATCTTTTTTCTGAACTAAGCCAGCTTCAAGCATTGTGAATCCAGCTGCCATCCACATTACTAAAGCACCAGCCATCACAGCGTAAAAGGTATCTAAAGCAAAACTAATTTCTTCCATTTGTTTCTCCTTTAAATGGCATCAGAACCAGTTTCACCAGTTCTAATTCTTGTTACTTGATCAACACTTGTTACAAATATTTTTCCATCACCAATTTTTCCAGTTTGAGCTGTCTTAGTAATGGTATCTGTAGCAGTTTCTAATTGTTCTTCAGACACTAAAATTTCAAGTTTGATCTTTGGTAAAGTATCAACTGAATATTCAGCACCTCTATACATTTCAGTATGGCCTTTTTGACGACCATAACCTTTCACTTCAGTAATAGTGAGGCCCTCAATTCCAGCGGAAACAAGGGCTTCTCTTACTTCTTGAAGCTTGAAAGGTTTTATAATTGCAGTTACAAGCTTCATTGCTTTACAAACTCGCTGATACTGAAAAAACTAAAGCGTCTTCATCTGCACCATAGCCTTTGTCAGAAAAATCTGTGTAAGCAACTGCGCAATCATATGAACCACATGAAAAACCTTTAGAAATACTAAAGTTGTTACCGACTTCATCATATTCACCATATGCAAAATCAACTCCTGCAAATGAATATGAAACTTCTGTGTAATCAGGTGCACCGTCTTGACCAAAAGCAAAACTTAAACCGAAATCACCTTTACTAAGACCAAGATAGATTTCTTCAAAAGTTACATCTGGATCAGAATCAATGTACTCATACGAAATGTAACCTACATCAACACCAACGCCACCAATTTCAGTTCCATAACCAAAGTAAAGATCTAACTCACTTCCAGCACCATTGTTAAAATTAACATTTGATCCCCAGATACCTGCATAAAAACCATTTTCAGCAGCAAAGTCAAAACCACCTTGAATAGCAGGGGCATCTGATTGAGTCATACCTCTCCAGATATAGTCTGAAGTGAAGGACACATTAGCACTCACAGAGGCAAATGATGGGAGTGATAATATACCCACCGCTAATATTAGTAATTTTTTCATTTATATCTCCTTATTGAATAAAATAATTACAATTTGTATAAAGCAATTTGTGTGCCAATTAAGAAAATTTAGATTTTTTATTTATAATGAGAATTCAATTTAGGAGAGTAATATGGAAATTAAAGATAACGTAGCACTGGTAACCGGTGGAGCATCTGGGCTTGGAAGGGCGGCTGTTGAACATATAGTTGCTAATGGTGGTAAAGCTGCCATAGTTGATATAAACGAAGAGAAGGCTAACGACGTCATTGCTCAACTTGGAGATGAAAACGTTATTTTTATTAATACCAATGTAATGGAGGAAGATTCAGTTAAGAATGCTTTGTCTGTTATAGAGGATAAATTTTCTAAGTTAAATTTTGTTATTAATTGTGCTGGAACTGGTTATGGAGCCAGAATACTTGGTAAAAAGGGTCCTCATCCACTAGATATTTTTAAATTTATCATTGATTTAAATTTGGTCGGCACTTTTAATGTAATGAGATTGGGCGCAGAGCTCATAGATAAAAATGATCCTGATTCTGATGGTGAAAAGGGCGTAATAATTAATACCGCTTCTATTGCTGGATATGAAGGTCAAATTGGCCAATCAGCTTATAGCGCATCAAAAGCAGGAGTTATTGGATTAACTTTAACAGCTGCTAGAGATTTGGCTAGACACGCAATAAGAGTAAATACTATAGCTCCTGGGATTTTTGATACACCCTTAATGCAGCTTGCTAAAGATGAGAATAAGGTAGCCTTACTTGAAACTACTCAGTTTCCTCATAGATTTGGTAATCCAAAAGAATTTGGACAATTAGCTGGCCACATTATAAATAACTCTTATATAAATGGAGAAACTATTAGGCTTGATTCGGCTATGAGAATGACAGCTAAATAGTTTTTATTGTCCGGCAACCCAAAAAGTTGCCGCTATAACTACAACTATTATTAAAAATAGAATTACCTTTGCATCTGATTTGCTATCTTCATTTGCATCTTCATTCGCGTAAAAATCTTTCATATCATCTGACATATTTATTCTCCATGCTTAATTACAGTTCTTCCAGAATGTGAACCATCTAATATTTTATTTATATACTGATCAACTTCTTTGATTGATATAGTCCTAGAATTTTGTGATAAGTCTAATTTCCAATCTGTAGCTAACCTTTCCCATAACTCCTTTTTTAAATCTATTTTTGACTCTGCAGAGTCTATACCAAATAAGCTTATACCTCTTAAAATAAATGGAAATACTGATGAGGTAAAATTCATACCTCCTACATTACCACAACAAGATACACTTCCTTCTAACTCTATTTTAGAAATCATTTTTGCAAGAATTTCGCCACCCACAGTATCAACCGCTCCAGCATAGATAGCCTTGTCTAGGGGCCTGGTAGGTTCATCCATAAATTCACTTCTTGAAATTAAATTTTTAAGGTTGAGCGATTTGATAATTTCATCTTCATTAGATTTTCCACTAATACCATGAACTTCAATATCTAGATTTTGTAAAAGCTTGACTGCAATGCTACCGACCCCACCAGTCACACCTGAAACTAAAACAGGCCTATCTAAAGATATTTCGTTATCTATTAATTTTTTAACTGAAGCAGCAGCAGTCAAACCAGCTGTACCAATTTCCATTGCGCTTAGTAAAGAAAGTCCATCAGGCAGTTTTACAACCCAATTTGAGGGAAGAGCAACAAGCTCACCAAACCCTCCATTCACACTCATGCCTAATTTATAACCTGTTGCTATTACCAAATCACCAACAAGAAAATTTTTAGAATTAGATTCTATGACTTCACCAGCTACATCAATTCCTGGGATAAAAGGATATTCTTTTACAACTCCTTTCACACCTGTTGCTGCTAAAGCATCTTTATAATTTAATGATGAATAATGAGTCTTAATTAATACTTCATCATCTTCAATTTCAGGTATATCAATTTCTTCATATACACCTATGAATTCATTTTCATTAATAGCTTTAACTACATATCCAAAATAAGACATCAGATTAGTCACCGTTTAAATATTTTTCTGCATCAAGAGCTGCCATGCAGCCAAACCCAGCAGAGGTAATCGCTTGTCTGTATACATGATCACAAACATCTCCAGCTGCAAATACACCCTTCACAGAAGTTTCTGTTGATGATCCATTGGTTCCAGATTTGATATTTATGTAACCGTCCTTCATATCTAACTGACCATCAAAAATATCGGTATTAGGTTTGTGACCAATTGCTATAAAAACTCCGGGAAGGTTTTTCTCAATTTCTTCACCATTATTATTAATAAGTTTTATACCAGTTACACCAGTCTCATTGCCAATTACTTCTTTAAGTTGTGTATTCCAAATAATTTCTATATTTCCATTTTTTTCAGCGTTGAAAACTCTATCTTGAAGTATCTTTTCTGCTCTAAGTTCATCTCGTCTATGAACTAAATATACTTTAGAGCATATTTTTGAAAGATATAAAGCTTCTTCAACTGCAGTATTGCCACCGCCAATTACCGCAACCTCTTGATCTCTATAGAAAAATCCATCACAGGTAGCGCAGGCTGATACTCCTTTACCTAAAAATTTCATTTCAGAATCAAGACCTAAATACATTGCGCTTGCACCTGTAGATATAATTAATGCATCACATGTATATTCATTCGATCCATATAATTTAAAATTTTCACTTTTAAGGTCAACTTTATCAATATGGTCATTTTCAATTTTTACATCAAATTTAAGCGCATGATCTTTCATTCTAATCATCAAATCGGGACCTTGAAGATCCATATGATCTCCAGGCCAATTTTCTACGTCAGTTGTTGTTGTTAGTTGACCGCCTTCTTGAGCTCCTGATATTAACAAAGGATTTAGTCCAGCTCTTGCTGCATATATGGATGCTGTATAACCAGCAGGCCCTGATCCAAGAATTATTAATTTATGATGATTATGTTCCACGGTAGGATTATAATTCAATATTAAAAAAATTGTGATTCAATAAAGGTTTTAATTTACAATAAATAATAAAGCACATGTCAAATCCATATTTACAAAAAACCTTTGTTAATTTTTTAAGTTTTTTTCTAATAGCATTTTCTTTATATGTTTTCATTAGCTTAGTTTCATACACTGAAGCTGATTCTGGTTTTTTTAATAAGAATTCACTTGGTGTTGTTGAGAATCTTGGTGGCCCATTTGGTGCTTTAATTTCAGATATTTTAATTACAATTTTTGGATTTACATCATATTTAGTTCTTCTTATAGGAGTTGTATGGTCAGTCCAATCGATATTCTTTGATGGTTTAGATCAATCTAGAGTTAAGGTAATTATAAGATTATTTAGTTTTTTAGTTTTTGTTGCGTGCACTTGCTCGCTATTTGAGTATTTTGTTTCTAATAATGCAGGTGGCTATACAGGATATTATGTTTTTGGATTTATCTCTTCAATATTTGGTTATGTTGGAAGTTTAATATTCCTAATATTGTTTTTAATTTTAGTTACATCTATCACTTTTAACTTTTCATGGCTCAATTTTTTAGATGCAACTGGAAAATATGTTCTAATTTTAATTAACAAGATAAAAGATTTTATTTTCTTACTACTAAAACAAATAATTAATTTATTTAAATTAGCTTTAGGTAATTACAAAAATTTTGTAAACCGTTTAAAGGAAGCTAATAAAGAAAAAAAATTAGAAAATAATAAAAAGAAAACTCCAAACATAATTGAAACAAAATTAGATGAAAAAGCTCAAGACAAAAAATCTAATCAAGATGTGGTCTTTAAACAATCAGAAATAAAAGAAGTTGAATCTTCAAATCAAGAAGAACTAAAACCAACACCTAAAGCTCAAATGCCAAGTACTCAACTTTTAGATAGAGCGCTAGATGATGGTGAGTCTCTAACGAAAGATGAATTAAATGAACTAGCAGTACTGTTAGAAAATAAGCTAGAGGAATTTGGAATAATAGCTGAGGTTGAATCAGTACTTCCTGGGCCTGTTGTAACAAGGTTCGAAATTCAACCAGCTCCTGGAACAAAAGCAAGCAAAATTACAAATATTGCTCAGGATATAGCTCGTTCTTTATCTGTAAGTAGTGTTAGGGTAGTTGAGGTTATTGAAGGTAAGTCGGTTGTTGGTATTGAAATACCTAATACTAATAGAAAAATGGTTAGACTTACTGAAATTCTTTCATCATCAGAATTCAAAAATTCATCTTCAAATCTTTCATTAGCTTTAGGTAAAGATATTGCAGGGGAGCCTATTGTTGTTGATCTAGCTAAGATGCCTCATTTGTTAGTTGCAGGTACAACCGGTTCAGGTAAATCGGTTGGTATTAACGCAATGTTGTTGAGCTTATTATTTAAATCTGATCCTAAAGACGTGCGCTTAATCTTAATAGATCCAAAAATGTTAGAACTTTCTGTATACGATGGCATTCCTCATCTACTAACCCCAGTAATTACTGATATGACAGATGCCTCAAATGGCCTGAGATGGTGTGTGGTCGAGATGGATAGAAGATATAAGCTCATGTCTATGATGGGTGTAAGAAATTTAGCTGGTTATAATAAAAAAATCAAAGAAGCTGCTAATAATGGTAAGCAGATCCTAAATCCACTTAAAGAAGATGTTGAGGAATACTTAGAAGAGCTTCCATCTATTGTAGTTGTGGTTGATGAGTTTGCCGACATGATGATGTTAGTAGGTAAAAAAGTTGAACATTTAATCGCTAGAATTGCGCAAAAAGCAAGAGCAGCTGGAATACATCTTATTTTAGCAACTCAAAGACCTTCCGTTGATGTAATTACTGGCCTTATTAAAGCGAATGTTCCAACTAGAATAGGTTTTCAAGTTTCTTCAAAGATTGATTCAAGAACTATATTAGATCAAGGGGGTGCTGAGCAGTTATTAGGTTATGGTGATATGTTGTATTTACCTCCTGGAGTGGGGGTTCCTATAAGGGTGCATGGAGCATTTGTTGGTGATGATGAGGTCCATAGGGTAGTTAATGACTGGAAGTCTAGAGGCGAGCCACAGTACGAAGAGGATATTGTTAATGATGCGCAAGATACAGGGCCAATACCTGGATGGTCAGGCTCTGAAACCTCTTCATCAGCTGAAGACGTAGATGAGCTATATGATGAAGCAGTTAATTTTGTTATTGAATCAAGGCGAGCTTCTATATCAGCTGTTCAAAGAAAATTAAGAATTGGCTATAACAGGGCTGCAAGATTAATTGAAGCAATGGAAGAGGCAGGTCTAGTATCTGAAATGAGCTCAAATGGTAGTCGAGAAGTTTTAGTCCCAAAAAGACAGTGATAAATAAATTTATTTTGCTATTAGCCTTATCAATTAATGCTTACGCTAACGATATATATTCTTCTATTAATGAAATGCTCTTATCAAAAAATACTGCATTAGAACATCAGGTTTACAATCAAATAAATCAAAACTTTGAATCATCTCTTGGATACATAAATAGAACAGCTTCACATATCAAAATTGTTATGACCGATCCATCAAATGAAACTTATTCAATATATGATTCTTATATTGAGTATTGTGATATGGATTTTAACGAATGCTCAACTATCAATGAGCCACAAATAATCAATTCACCTTTTTTTAAAATTCTCAGCTCCGGTATAAAAGACAATGACGATTTGGATGATATTTTAATTTTCAATCAAGATGAAGAACTTGGTCAAAACACTATGAAAATTCATCATCAGGCAAACCTGATTGAGCTGAGCTATTATGATAGTCTTGGTATTTTAAATAAGATCAAGATAAGCAAAATTCAATGAATATATTATTAGTAGGATTTGGTGGTTTTTTAGGAGCAATCGCAAGATATTTACTTTCATTATTTATTACACCTATTAATAATTTTCCAGTTGCTACTTTACTTACAAATATACTTGGATGCTTTTTAGTTGGACTAATTTTTGGCTTTAACATTGGAAACAAAGAAAATCTTTATTATTTTTTTTCAATTGGTTTTCTTGGCTCATTTACAACTATGTCGGCATTTACCTTACAAGCAGTAGAATTACATAACTCGAACCAACTCTTTACTTCTTATAGCTATATATTATTAACAATTTTGCTTACAATCATTGCTACAATAGTTGGTATAAATATTTCAAAACAATGTTAGATATTAAATACTTAAGACAAAATGCTGAAAGCATAAAGCAAGCTCTTTTAATTAAAGGTTTTGAGCTTGATATTAATACATTTAATTCATTAGAAAATAATCGTAAATCACTACAAGTAGAAGTGGAGTCTTTGCAAGCAGAAAGAAAGGAGCTTTCATCTGCATTTGGTCAGGCAAAGGCAAAGGGTGAGGATGTAGATGAGTTATCAAAAAAAATTGAAATTAATAGCAATTTACTTAAAGAAAAAGAAGATGAACTAAAACCAATACTAGTAAATCTTGAACAATTTCTATTAGAGATACCAAATTTACCAGATCCATCTACGCCAGAGGGATCATCTGATATTGATAACAAAATTATCAGAAATTGGGGTGATATAAATAAGAAAAAAGGTTTAGATCATTTAGAAATAACCAGTGAAATAGATACAGAACTTGCCGCTATTTTAGCGGGGTCTAGGTTCTCGGTTCTAAGTGGGAAAATTGCTAAATTACATAGAGCGTTAATTCAATTTATGTTGGATGAAGCCGATGAAAATGGTTATGAAGAATATTATGTACCATTTATTACAAACAAAGACTCATTAACTGGAACAGGTCAATTGCCAAAGTTCGAAGAAGATTTATTTAAATTAACTGATGGAAGATATTTAATTTCTACAGCTGAAATTCCTCTTACAAATCTTTTTAATAAAAAAACAATAGATTTAAATGATATACCAATTAAAGTCACAGCTCATACACCTTGCTTTAGGTCTGAAGCAGGCAGCTATGGAAAAGATACGAGGGGTTTAATAAGACAGCATCAATTTGAAAAAGTTGAATTAGTTCAAGTTGTTCATCCTGAACAATCAGAAAATGCTCTTGAAGAATTATTATTAAATGCTGAAACAATTTTGCAAAAATTAAACTTACCATATCAAGTTGTTCAATTATGTGGTGGAGATTTAGGTTTTAGCTCATCTATGACGTTTGACATAGAGGTATGGCTACCAAGTCAAGAAAAGTATAGAGAGATATCATCTTGCTCAAACTTCACTGATTTTCAGTCTAGAAGGGCAAACATCAAAATTAAAGATGAAAATTCAAAAATCTTTGCACATACAATCAATGGTTCTGGTCTTGCTGTTGGCAGAACACTAATTGCCGTCATTGAAAATTATTATGATGAGGTTGATAAAGTTATAAATATCCCAGATGCATTAAAGAAGTATTTAACTTTTGACACAATATCTACATAAAAATTCACATTTTTGACTTATATCAGCATAATTTTGGTGTATGATTATGATTGGACAAAAATTAATTTTTTGTACATTAATAATTATTAAAGTAAGAGGAAATTAAACATGAATAAATCAATCCGTATATTTATTCTTTCAATTTTTTTATCTCCATTTGCATTTACGCAAGAACTAACATCAGACATCGCAGGTGTTGTTACATCAGCTGATGGTGCAGTTAGTGGAGCAAGAGTTGAAATAACTTATGTACCAACAAACACAACTGTTGTTAAGGTATCAGGAGCAAATGGTCAGTTTTTTGCTGGTGGTTTAAGACCTGGTGGTCCTTATAAGGTTAAAGTATCTGCTGACGGCTTATTATCTGATACAGCTTCAGCTAGTTTGGTTGTTGGTGAAACTGCAAGAATTAGCTTCTCATTATCTTCTGTTGGAGATGTTGATGATGTTGTTGTAGTAGGTCAAAAAGTCGCAGTTAATGAGGCTTATGGTTTTACAACAACCATTGATGCAGAAACTATTCAAAACACACCTTCTATCACAAGAGACTTAAAAGATTTGGTTAAGCTAAATCCATTAGTTTCACTAGATGATGCTGAAGATGATTACGAGGCTATTTCTATAGCTGGAGCTCATCCAAGAAGTAATGATATTAAAGTTGATGGTGTGTCATTTAATGATGACTTTGGTTTGAATGCTAATGGTTATCCATCACAAAGAAGCCCTGTTAATTTTGATTCTATTGAGCAAATGTCAATCAAAGTTGCACCAGTATCAGTTGAGTACTCTAATTTTAGAGGCGGTGTTATTGAGATAGTAACTAAAGGTGGTACTAATGAATTTGAAGGAAGCGTAGGTTTCTACGACAGGGGTGATCAATTTTATGGAGATTCGATTGAGGGAAGAGAATATACTTTTGACAAAGAAGACACTGCTCAAGGCATGACTTTTGGTGGACCAATTCTTAAAGATAAAGCATTCTTTTACGTAACTTATGAAGAATCAACAATCACAAACCCAGTTATTTATGGGCCTGCTGGTTCAGGTGCACAAAATGAACAAAGCATAACAGTAGATCAGGTTGCTCAACTAAGACAATTTACTATAGATACATACGGCTTTGACCCTTTATCTTATCCAACTACTACAGAGTCTAATCAAGAAAACTCTTCAGTTAGACTGGATTATATTATTAATGATGATCATAGAGTCCAATGGACCTATAAAAACACTCAAGGTGATAGGCTAAGAGCTGAGGGTGGATTCGATGAATTCTATTTTGAATCAGCATCTTATCTAAAAACTGAAGAAACAGATGCATACAGTTTACTTCTTATCTCTAATTGGGCGGATAACTTAGTTTCAGAAATATATTGGTCAACTAAAACCACTGAAACAGGTCAAAATTCTCCAGCTGGACAAAATGTACCTAATTTCACTATTGCAGATGCATATGGCAATGAAGTTTATCTAGGTGCAGACATATACAGAAGTGCTAATGAGCTTGAAAATACTACGGATTATTTAAAAGCTAAGTTAAATTATTATGCTGGTAACCATAAAATAACAGCTGGTTTTGAAAATCAATCTATTGATGTTCTTAACTTATTTATAGTTGCGCAAGATGGTAGCTGGGAATTTGATTCAGTAGATGATTACTTTGCTGGAAATGCAAGCTCTTTCTTTGCAAATAATGCAAAATCTGGAAACCCATATGATGCAGCTGCTGACTTCGGATACAGTTTAACTTCATTATACTTAATGGATGAAATTACAGTATCTGACAGATTATCTATAACACTAGGTTTAAGATATGACGAATATGATTCTGATGATGAGCCAGCAAAAAATGCTGACTTCGAAGCTGCATATGGCTTTGCTAACGCTGGTATTGATGGCACAAATATCCTTAACTACAGATTTGGTTTAGATCTTGCTATCGATGATGTTAGCGACCTTAACCTTGTATACGGAACTTACTCATCTAAATTTCCAACAGTATGGATTTCAAATGCATACACAAATGATGGTGTGAGAGTATCTGCATACGATTCTGATAACGCTGTACCTGGATGTAATCCTCTTGCTTCACCAGGAACAGGTTTACCAGGATGTGTGCAACAAGCTATTACAGATGCACCATTAACAAGTGCAAAAATAGATTTTGTAGCACCAAGTTTTGAGTGGCCAGAATCTGAAGTTTTAAACTTAACATATTCAAGAGATCTATCGGATACGCTTCAATTAGAAGCTACTTACTTGTGGTCTAAACAAGAAGAAGCCTTGTATAAAATTGTTGATGGTAGCCCTCTAGTTGGTGACCAACCTCAAGTTCCAACACTTACAGCTCCAGATGGAAGACCAATATATAACCAAACTGGTTATAGGACATATAAAGCAGGTCTTTATAATGATTGTTGTGGAACTAGAGAAGTATTCTCTCTTGCTTTATCAAAAACTTTTAATGATGGTGATGGTAAATTAACTGTTAGTTATACAAATCAAAACATTGATGAATTAAGTGGTATGACTTCATCAACATCTAACTCAAACTTTGGTAAAACAGGTGCTATTGACTATAACAACAGAAGAGCAATGAGATCTATATATGAAACAGAACATAGACTGCTCGCAGCTCTATCATCTACTCATTATTTCTTAGGTGAAGATAGTCCTACAACTTTTACATTGGTATTTGAAAGAAAATCAGGATTACCTGGATACGTTACTTTTGATACTTTTGAAAGAACAGTAGGAGACTATCAAACTGAAGCATTCGGTTATGATCATAACTTAAATGATGATAGCTCAGCGCTTCTTTACATTCCAACAGGCGTTAATGATCCATTAATCTGTTGGTCACGTAATTGTGGTGATGAGGGATCAGCAGCTGCTCAAGCTAGAGCTGTTGAAGTTGTGAATCTACTTCACAATGTTTATGGTTTAAGTGAATACGCAGGTTCTATCCAGCCTAGAGGTTCATTTAATTATCCATGGCAATCATCATTAGACTTTAAAATCACTCAGGTTCTACCTGGATTCAGAGCTGATGATGAAGTTATCATTACATTAGGTATAGAGAATCTTCTTAACTTAATCGATGATAATAAAGGTGTAGTTAGATACGGATACTATTCAGGAAGAATTGATGTATTAAATTTACAAATTGTTGACGATAAATACGATTACAGTAGATATGCATTCAGATACAATCCTGACAATCCATTTGAGTCCACTCTTTCAGTAACACAATCTGTTTGGAGAGCTCAGTTAGGATTTAAGTATAAATTTTAAAATCTGATATATAATAAAAGGGCGGCTAATACCGCCCTTTTTTTTATGAATAATTTAATACCAGAACTATCATTTAAAGATATTGAAGCAGGGGATGTTAATGCAGTTAATGCTCTTAATGCTGCATTACATGACCATGGTTTTTTTTCTATTGTTGAGCATGGGTTGTCAACTTCAGTACTTGATAGTTGCTATGACTCATCAAAAAAATTTTTTGAACTGGATGTAAATATCAAGAAAAAATACCACAATCCCAAGCTTAAGGGGGCAAGAGGATATACACCAATAGGAATAGAGACAGCTGTTGGTGAAAAAATAGCTGATCAAAAAGAATTCTGGCACCATGGTCCTGTTACTGATGATTCTTTTGATGCAAGTATTCCAGAAAATATATACATTGAAGAATTGCCAGAATTTAATACTAGTTTTGACAATCTTTTTATTGAACTTAATTCTATTGGTTTAAGAGTCTTGAAAGTTATAGCAAAGTCACTAGATCTTCCAATAGATTATTTTGTTAAATGGGCTGAAAAAGGTAATTCTTTACTTAGACCAATCCATTATCCACCTGTTCATGATTTATCTAATATTCATAGAGCTAGAGCTCATGAGGACATAAACCTAATTACTCTTTTAGTTGGTGCTGAAGAAGGCGGTCTTGAAGTATTAAATAAAAATAATGAATGGATAAAAGTTAAACCAAGCTCAAATGCAATTGTTTGTAATATTGGAGATATGATGCAGCTAGTTACCGAAAAAAAACTAAAAAGCACAACTCATAGGGTTGTTCAATATAGTGATCAAGAATGCAAGTCTAGATATAGCATCCCATTCTTTTTACACCCATCACCAAGTACTAATTTAAAATCAATATTTAATGATAATGACAAAGGTGTTCTAGCAGATGATTTTTTAAATGAGAGGTTGAAAGCGATTAAGCTTTATTAATTATGGATATAAATACTTTTTTACATATTGTAATTGGTTTTATTGGTCTGGTTTGTTTGGCAATACCATTTTCTAATGACATCAAAAAAATAAACATAAAACACATTATTTACGGAATTTTATTTCAGTTAGTATTAGCATTTTTATTACTAGAAATACCTTTCATAACAGCAGCATTTAATTATCTAGCTGATGGCGTCAGCGTATTACAAACTGCAACATCAGAAGGTACAAAATTTGTGTTTGGTTATTTAGGAATTGTTGATCCAAACAATGGCTTGATATTTGCCTTTGTAATACTTCCATTCATAATTGTAATGTCTTCTATAACAGCAATATTATGGCATTGGGGAATACTTCCATTAATTGTTAAAGGTTTTTCTTCTATTTGCCAAAGATTATTTAATATTGGTGGCCCAATAGGATTAGGTGGTGCTGCTAATGTATTTGTAGGACAAGTTGAGGCACCTTTATTAATAAGACCATACCTAAATAAACTAACAAACAAAGAACTTCTTATTTTAATGACTGCAGGTATGGCTACAGTAGCTGGGTCTATAATGGTCGCTCTTGTAACATTGCTTGAAGGACAGTTTGATGAATCAACAAGATTAATACAACATTTCTTAACCGCATCTATTTTATCTGTACCAGCTGCAATCATATATTCAAATATTATGATTCCCTCTAATGATGTTACTGATTTTGATAGCGACAAAGCACCTAAGATTTATGAAAGCACTATGGATGCTATTACACGTGGAACAAGCGATGGTTTAAATATCGCAATGAATGTTGGTGCAATATTAATCGCATTTATAGCCTTAGTTTATATTGTTGATGCATTTTTAGGATTTATCCCTAATCCTTTTGGCGATCAACAATTATCTCTACAAATCCTTTTGGGTTACTTATTTGCACCTATTGCATGGTTAATGGGAATACCTTGGCAAGAAGCTATTGTTGCTGGCGAATTGCTTGGCGTGAAAACTGCTTTAAATGAATTTGTTGCTTATATAAGTCTTGCTAATCTTGAGGATGGTTTGCTTTCTGAGAGATCAAAGTTAATAACTTTATATGGTTTATGTGGATTTGCTAACTTTTCATCTATTGGGATTTTAGTATCAGGTATAAGCGCTATGGCGCCTGAAAGAAAAAATGATTTGATAAAGGTATCTTTTAAAGCACTAATTGGTGGTACCTTAGCATCATGTATGTCTGGTTTAGTAATTGCTTGTTTTATTTAGTTAAATATAACTATATAAGTGTTTAAGTAAGTAGCAAAAAATAACCAAATAATATATGGAAGATAAAGGGCAAATGAAATTCTTGTTTGCAAATTGTTAAGTATATTTAAGTTTATTAATATTAATA